>JBGAWA010000001.1:0-126650 GCA_044227805.1 Chitinophagales bacterium
TGAGAAACCCTTAGCGGTGTTGTTTGAGAAGCGGATTTTTTCTCTACTGAAAATCCGGGTTGAAGGAGTTAGTGCATTTCGATGATGGCGATTCAGCATCGATAGTATTCAGTTCAGTAGCACCTAATCCTGTTCCTCAGCAGGCACAATAGCTCGTGAACAGTACTGTCAGAAAGCTGCGCTTGAAATCTATTCCTTCACGGGAAAACTCGTACAGCAATATGTTATTCCCGGTTTGCTGAAAGGAGAAAATTCCTTTACCATAGATCTGAGTTTGTTGCCTGCAGGTAATTATATCGGTATTGTGAAATGCGAAGGCATGCGCAGCAAAGGGCTTTCTATTACCGTGTCGTTAGGGTCGATCATTCTAATCTGAAAGGGATGAAACCGGTGAATCCTGCTTCATCCTTTTCTTTTGATGCGATTCTCCAATCATGTTTTGATTCTTACAATTAATGGCACCTTTTGCGCTAACCCAGATTTTTCCAACTCGATCATTTGAACCCACATTTTGCAGTTCAAAGCGGCAACGGGTTTAACTCGACGTAGAACTGCTTAGGTTTGTGAAACATTTTCTTTTTCTGACAAATTGAGCAAACCCTTAGCAGTTCTTAGTCGCAGCGTGAAGCGGATTTTCCATTGAAAAATCCGGGTTGTAGTGTCGTTGAGCGAAGCAAATGATCATTCTAACATTTAGATGATTAATCCGGCATTTTCCAACCCAATAGGGTAACGGATGCAAATGCGATATAGAACTGCTTACTGTTTGACAAACATCTACTTTCTTAAACCCGCATTTATCAGTTCAAAACGGCAACGGGTTTAACCCCGACGTGGAACTGCTTAGGGTTAGTGAAACATTTTCTTTTCTTGGCAAATTGAGCAAACCCTTAGCAGTTCTTAGTCGCAGCGAAGCGGGATTTTTCCACAGAAAAATCCGGGTTAAAACCCATGCGCAAATCCTTTGCTTTTATACGTTGAAGAGTAGCGGTATCATTCAATCTGAAAATAAGGGTTATATACTTCAAATCTTAGCTGCCGGGAATTAAAAATGAAAGCCCGGCTTTTCAGCCGGGCTTAAGTGTTCCCATTGTTTGTTTTATTACTCAGTGTTCAGCACTCAATACGACCACAAATTATGTTCGTACTCAAAGATATCCTGTTTAATCCTGTCTGACTCACGTAACGCATCCGTACCGGTTGCATAGTCTTGTATGCGGCGATCAAACACATTGGACTCTTTATAAATATAGCTGCTGAACATCCGCATCTCAAACAGATCGTCCCAAGATAAACGGATGGCATCATTGTGCGCATTAAACACCTCCTGTTTTACGAGCAGGTTACGTGTAGTTGGAAAGTATGCCCAGAACATAGGGAGATCCAACTGAATCTGGTCATCATAATAAAGTGGTGCAATTGCCATGATGCGAACCTGCATGCTTGATGTTTCTTTGTCAAAAAACCAGTCTTCCTTAATCCGGTATTTGCTCACCTTTGTAGGATCAAATTCCCTGACCAGGACCGTATCCTTCACATAGTTGCCATCAAGATCTGAAAGCTGAATGGTATCATTGCCTGCGCCAATCTTTGCCACATCAGCCGGTAGTTTCACTGTTTTGAAATTATCTTCCTGGTACACGGTAATCTCCCCGGAAATAGCGGCATCTCTCAGGATAAAGACAAGGGGTTTCAGATCTTTCCAGTCTATTCCCTCATATTTAAATGGCAGGTTCATCTTTTCTCTTGAATCAATGATTCTCCAAACGCGCTTTTGCCAGAGCACATCAGCTTCGCGGATATTATCATAAGGGACAACCTCCCTTTCAACGGGGCTTACTTTATCATAAAACAAATCTCTCGGCATGGTTTCGTCGGCCTGCCCATAAGCTCGGAAAGTTCCCACCAGCAGTATCACTGCAAAGAAGGGAAGGATGCTCATTTTCTTCATATCAACTGATTTACGGATGAACTCCATTATTTAATCTGAAGCGGTATGCTATTAAGGTTACGTGGTGTTTTATCAGGCCCTACGGCTCTTATCTTTCTGAAGATGATCTGATCGCCTGGCTTACATCCCTGTACAAACTGTGCCACCTTGGCGTTGAATTTTGCGCCTGAATTCTGTTCTATCCTTGCATCTTGCCTTTTAGGGATATAAACACACTCAAATGAAGTAACGTCAAAACGAACACCCTGGAAGTAGAAATCCTTCAGAATAGCACCGATACCTGGAACGGCCTTTAAAGTGCTGGTAGGAATATCACCTTCCGTGATAGTTCCATTGATTGCAGCAATGGGGTCCGGAATACGCTTGATGACAAATTCCTGCGAGCCGATCTGCCGATTGCCTCCTTCCAATGCAACAGAGACATTAACAGTTACTTTTTGATTCACTAAAGTGCCCGGCATATCAGCGGTATATTTCCCGGACCCTGATTTGGTAAAGCTTCCCTGAGTAGCTGAAGCGCTTACTTTGTCTGCCGGGAAACCGGGAACAGAAACTGAAAAAGGGTTGGGAATTCCCGCATAAATAATATTCAGATTTTCAGATGATACCACCACCGATCCTTTAGCCGTCTGGTATTCCGATTCAAAAGGATAGTATCTCGGCTTTCCATCGGGTCCCTGCACCATCACCGCGCCAGAATATTTTTGTATTCCTTCTCCGCCGGCTACCGTCTCATACTTTCCCATTCCATCCACCACTTCTATTTTTCTTCCGCCACCTGATACGGGATTCTCAGTGATCTCTTTGAAGTTACCATTTTCATCCTTCTGTGCGATACTGTAATTCAACGGTCCAACATACACTTCCGGGTTCACGGTGGAACTGTAGGCAGCTACAAAAATGTCGGCCTTATACTGCTGACCTGCCATGATATTACTTGTAGGAGCAATTACCTTTGCCAGGATCCTGTCTACCACCACTGTTTTTGCATTTACCTGCTTGAATAGATATTCCACCATCAGATCTTCTGAATTGCGGATATCATTCTGGTACTTATTCAGCAAGGTCAGCGCTGCAATAGTCGGCACCATTTCAAAATTGGTAACTGTCCAGTTTTTTAAGACACCGTCAATCTTTTCAGTCGGGTCAACGGCATGCACTGAGATCTGCGTTTCCAGCATTTTCTTGTCTTGGGGATTATCAACCAAAGCAAGCAGGTCATCCCTTAACTTGTTAAGCTTAGCTTTCAGTTCATCCCCTTTACCTTTGTTGATCATCAGGTTGGTGGATACTTCAAGATTGCGGTCGTCAAAAAGTTCTCCCTTCTTCATCAGCTCAGCAACCGGCATTGATTTGACATCCATCTTCTCGCCGGTTTCACTGCTGACAATGCCGCCTGATTCAGCAATCAACTCTCTTTGAAGATCCTCAATCTCTGCATACAACTGATCCGACATCGTCTTGGCTTTCTTTGCCTTTTCCAGAAAAGGGCCTGTTCGCTGAGAGTCATTTTTGAATTGCTCTTCAAATGCGGCAAAAGTCTGATTGTTCTTGCTGGTTATGGCAGCAGAAGAAACGGAAAGACCGGAATTTACAACGTGAAATGCATGCAGAATTTCTGCCGAAACGTTTAATGCAAGAAGGGCTGTCAACACCAGGTACATGAGGTTGATCATGATCTGGCGCGGTTCCTTAGGTATGGACATTCTCTAATTTAATTTTGATAACCATTGGTAAAACTAACAAGACAAACTATTCTCTACCCCTCACGATGCTGACCACCCATCGTCATCGCCGTCAGCATATTGCCATACACGTTATTAAGCTGCGAGAGATTTTTAGCCAGACCAGACATTTCAGACCGGTACTTCTTCGTATCTTCTACCGACTCGGAAAGATTATCCATCGCCTGCGTGAGTGAACCATAAAACTTATTCATGGTTTTCAGGTGGCTGTTGGTATCCTGCAATTCCAATTCATAAATAGCATTGAGCTGTGCGAGGTTTTTTGAAACCTGCTGAACCTGTTCGTGATAACTTTTTGTCTCAGCTGTTGCATTACCCAGCAACTTTGCTGCTTCTGTTGCATTGGCATACGCCACTTTCATCTCCGCTAATGCACCGGCCGCCTGCTTGGCGCTGGCAGAATATTCATTCGTGGCCATGGAAGCATCCGTAAAATCATGCAACTGCGAAATGTTATCGCCAAGGCGTTTCAGGTTATCACCTAATCGCCTGATCAGTTCTGGTTCCAGTTTAGCTTCTGACATCATCTGGTCAAGCTGATTGGTTAACGAGCCATGTGTGCTGGTCTCCTTAATCATCTTCAACTCATCTTCATCGGGTGCAAAATCCAACTCCGGATAGATCTTCTCCCAGTAATAATCCTTGTGTGGAGGAAGAATACCCAGCAAAGCGAAAATAAACGCTTCCGTACACATGCCGATAATAAGGAATTCACTGGCGAAATCCCAATGCTGCAATTTAAAAAGTGCCCCTAACAAAACGACAGAAGCACCCACTCCGATGATCAGGTTTTTCAGCCTCTTGCCTCTTTCGGATTCAAAGAATACAACGATTCTATTCATTGATAAACGGTTTTTAGTGTTTAAAAAATTCGAAACGAATATTCAGAAAAATGATTCATTGCATGTTATTGCCTGTCATCAATGGATCTTCCAAGGAACGTTATCACATCCCGGAAACCGATATAACACTTAGCAGTGTCCTGGTATTCGTAGTTACGGGTTCCAACCTGACACAGGTAAGCAATATCCTTCCACGACCCGCCGCGGATAACTTTGCGTTTCATGGTGATAGGATCACCTGCATCCACATCATAGCGTATGTCCGGATTCAGATCATGTTCAAAGTGGTAACTGTTTTCGTAGAAAGCAGTAGATGTCCATTCAGCAACATTACCTGCCATATTATACAATCCGTAATCATTAGGGAAATAAGCATCGGCTTTCACCGTGTACATTCCACCGTCATCAGGATAATCGCCGCGTCCGGGTTTGAAGTTGGCTAGTATGCAACCCTTTTTATTTCGCATATAAGGCCCCCCCCAAGGATAGGGTGCCAAGTCTCTTCCGCCGCGGGCAGCATATTCCCATTCTGATTCTGTTGGCAGCCTGAACTCATCATTTGTGGCCTCGCCATGAGAGGTAAGAAAATCATTCCACAACCTTGTCCTCCATTTACTGAATGCCATAGCCTGATTCCAGGTTACGCCGATTACAGGATAATTGTCGAATGAAGGATGCCAGAAATAATTTCTGGTCATTGGTTCATTGTATGAGTAGGCAAAATCATGCACCCAACTCAGCGTATCAGGGAAGACATTAACCACCTCTTCCTTGATGACGGTTGTACGGTCGAAGTCAGGATTCAAACGATTAACATCACGTGCCGCTTCTTTGTAGTCCACCCAGTAATAAACGTAATTCAGTTTTCGCGGATCAATTTCTTTCTTGCCAAGTATCCGCTGCTCCTCGGGAAAATACAATTCATCGAGTGATTCCTGCAGTTCAGGATCTGAATAATCGACATAAGCATCCCAGTTTACTTTTTCATTACCGTTATCATCTTCCAGCATATAGTCTTCGCCCAGAATAGTGTGAGCAATAGAATCTCTTACCCATTCAACAAATTGCCGGTATTCATTATTGGTCACTTCTGTTTCGTCCATGAAGAATCCCTGCACGGAAACAGTCTTCGTGCGTTGAATCATCGAGTTGTTAATGTCCTGATCATTTTGACCAATGTGAAGCGTGCCGGACTTGATGTACACCATGCCGTATGGAATCGTAACGTTCCAACTCGGACGATCAAGTGAACCCAGCAACTGTCCGTTGTAGCCACCCTGGCAACCAGCCAAGACGGCAACTAGGCCCAGCAGAAGAAAACTGTGCTTATTCAACATACCCGGAACTTTTAAAAAGTGGTTGAACTTTCGAAAGTTTGTAAAAGTAGAAAAATTAAACAATTAAACAAACAAATAGGGATTAACCGGAATATTCAGCAATTCAAGGACTTAATAATGCATATTCAGGTTATTTATTGTCTTGGCAACGATCATTTTTTAAAACCTTGGTGTATAGATCACTTTACCCGGCTTCACAGGTTTCATCAAGTTAATCCTGTAGTTCAGCACTACCTCATGAGATCCGTTGCTCACCGTATTCAGTGCCGAAACCGTGACGTCATAGGAATAACCCAGCCGGTAATTCTCTGAAATACTGATTCCGGCAATGGCAATGATGGCATCTTCATGCTCACTATTAAAACCTCGATAGCCTGCTCCGAGCCAGAGAAAATCCTTATAAAGAAAAATCAGGCCGGCCTCAGCCTGCAACATATTGCCATCCGACTTTATCATGGCGGAGGGCCGCATGCTTAGTTGCTTGTTGAATTTTGCCAGATATCCTAACTGAAGATAGTATTGCCGCTCATAGTCGAACAACAGGTTACTTCCCTCTGTGTTCACTTTTACTGTTTGAGGCAAGACATGATTGACAGAAAGTCCTGCTGACAGGTTTTTACCGTTGAAATAGATGCCAGTTGCGAAATCTGCGGCGATGCCACTGACAGGCACTATGGGCAGGAGGAAATCATTATGATTGATATCACCATTCTGGTATTCACCATCCGGCGCACGCAATTTTGAACCATCCACATTCACTTGCGCGGCACCACCGCTGATGCCAAAAGAAAAATCACCTCCCTTGGTTTTAATGATGTAGGAATAGTTTAAAGTTACAGCTGTGTTTCTTAATGCTCCGGACTGTTCATTCAGCAGCACGATACCAAGTCCTCCATGCAACACTGGAACAGGTGAATGAACACCAATATTTTGTGACACTGGGTGGCCATCGATTCCAACCCATTGACTCCGGAACTGGGCAGTTGCACTCAGTGATTTATCTAAACCGGTGAACGCTGGATTATATGCGGCCTGGTTAAGAAAATACTGACTGAATTGCGGATCCTGCTGGGCTAATGTTTTGATTCCAATGAATAACAGCATCACAGTACTGATCGTCTTCAAATCACCGGGCTTCATAGATAACAACTGGTTGCTGTAAATTAAAAACAATTTTATGGAACCATCAAAAATCAAAGCCTGCCGCTGATAAATGATGCAGACATGCGCGATTCCATAAAGACTTAATAAGTGGACATTTTTCCTTTCAGATACTCATGAGCTGCTATAGCAAATTGATAGTGGCAGGCTGATGAAAATGGAGCATGGTGATGTTGATTTCAAACTTTTCTCCGTAAATAATTTGAGTGGCACCCCCGAAAAATGCTCATGAAATTTCACAAATCAGCCAATACTGTTCAGGTAATTATCAATGGCCATTGTCATGCTGGGCGCTTGTGGCGCTGGAGCCAGCAAATCAATGTGCAGGCCTGCATCCATCACTGCCTGTGCAGTGACCGGACCAAAGGCTCCGATCTTCAATGACTTTTGCTTGAAATCCGGGAAATTTTGTTTGAGTGCATTTACACCAGTCGGTGTAAAGAATACAACCATATCATATCTTCTTAATTCCGTCTCCGTGAGTTCAACAGAAACCGTCTTAAAAATAACCGCTTCCGCAAATTCATATTTTTTCTTGCGGAGGTAATCTGAAGTATCAGACTTGTGATTATCTGAACAAGGCATCAAGAATTTTTCCCCGTCGCGGTGCTTTTCAATAATCTCTGTGAGGCCTTGAAAAGTACCGTCACCAAAAAACACTTTCCGCTTCCTGAATAAGATATATTTCTGCAGATAGAGTGCTATCGCCTCTGTCATGCAGTAGTATTTAGCATCAGGTGACATTCTGACCCGCAGGTCATCGCAGAGTTTGAAGAACTGATCAACTGCACTTCTGCTGGTAAATATTAAAGCTGAAAAGTCAGCCGGATTGATTTTTTGTTTGCGGAATTCCTTTGCGGTTACCCCTTCGAGGTGGATAAATGGTTTAAAATCCACACTGATATTGTGTTTTCGGGCCAGCTCAAAATAGGGATTCTTATCATTCTCCGGTTTCGGCTGAGTGATTAGAATTGACTTGATACCTGATTTTGCAGAATTCCCGTTAATGGGTTTGGAAGGTGTTGTACTGGAATCCGCTGCTGTTTTTACTTGCCTGGTATTTTTATCAACCATCAATTTCATTTAAATCCTGATTTTCTAGAAAGAAAACCTGAGCGGTCCCAGGTTTTGTAACAATCGAATGATGATCAGTACAGGTGCAATTTCAAGAGCGCAAATATACAATAAAAAGTGGAATAAATGTCTGCCGAAATAATTGATTCCGATGTTAAATCCTTTCAAATATCGTATCAAAATACAGCCGGCCGATACCGCAAATGCGCTATACAATGCATAGGTGCTTGATGGCGCAGGTGCGAAGATCAGCAGCAATACCAGTGGAAAAAGCAACACACCAAGCACGCGGTTGAGTTGTATCTCATAAAAATTATACAAAGTGATTTCTTTCCTGAATGGCAACAATAGGGAGGCAGCTTTGAGCAGCAGATAACGGGCAAGCAGGAAGAAACTTACCGCTGCCACTGCGATCAGCATTACTATCCAGGGCGGATCAATATGCAGGCTGCCAAATTGCCCAAGCAGAAGAAATACGAATAACGAAATCACCAGCAGAGAAAACAGGTTAAGCAGCACTGTACCGAATGAAACACCGGTTCCCAGTTCCCGGAACATCTGCTGACTTGGGCCCCAGTTTTTGAAGGCAGAAAAAAGCTCTTCAAATTCCCTGGCATAGCCAAAACGAATCAATGCCAGAAGGATCAATAATGAAAAGGCCAGGTAAAATTTCCAGTCTTCGCGCTGCTGCTTACGCGGAATCTCATCCAATACCACCGTAGGTGAACCATAACTATGCTGAACAACCGGTGATGGAAACTGATCCCGCCAGAGCCGGTATTTGATTTCAAGCCGCGCCGTCCTATCACTTTTTGATGAGTCCACGGCAACAACCCTTGCTTCTCTTACCGAATCAGCTTGCGAAAGTGACACGCTATCGCTGTTGTGCACTACGCTGCCATTGCTTTGGTCTGTTTGTGCATCAGCCTGCCGCGCATCTGCCATTGAGAAAAAGCAGTAACAAGCCAGTACAGCAGCAAACCTAAATAGATACGGATTATGAAACCATCGCATCAGTTAAAAATTATTGACATATCCAAAATGAATTTTTGCGGCCCGCAGTTCAATTGGGTTGTTTTGTTGATGCCCAAGCGCATAGCTTACGCCAAAGATACCTGCTTTCGTTTCGAAATTAAATCCTGCACCAAATCCATACGGGGTATCATGACTGAAAGGATCAAAAGATCTGTCTTCAACATAACCACCATCAAAGAAAAGATAGAGAAATGAGTTCCTGCTGATGAAATAGTGGTATTCACCCGTGAATAGATGGTAGCTTGTAGCCAGGATGGTATGTTCATCAAAGCCCCTTAGTAAACGAAATCCGCCTAATAGGAAACGTTCGTTAGAATAAATTTTATCGGCGAGGATAGCGCCACCATGATAGGCGGTAAGAAAGATGCTTCTGCCGCTGATCTGCCAGTATTTATTTATACTTCCCATCAAACGGAATTGCGTTTTCTTTTCATTCACCGAATCGTACAATGTTGCAAAATCAAATGCCGGCTCTAATGGATCCACCAGCGTTGAGATCTCAGCATTTTCTTTTACTGTTTTGTTACCCCCTTCGGCGTTTAAAAGAAAAGCCACACCGCGGCGGGGATTAATTCGGTAGTCGAGTTTTTCATAAACAAATCCGACACCGTATAATTTGGTGTTGTAGTCGATATTCTGCGGAAGAGTTTTGGATTGTTTGATACTCGATGTGTCAACGGATAAAACAGAATTGGAAATATTTCTGAAGTAGAACTTGAAACTATTAACGCCGGTAAAGAGGTATTGCAGTCCAATCATTTCCTTCACTTCCAGGTAGATCGTGTCATTTTTATAAAGGTCAAATCCTGCCTCTATGCCAAAAGGCAAATTGAAAAGGTAAGGGTAAGCACCTTTCAGATTTACCTGTGTTGCTTTTCCGGGTAACTGATTGAACCGCAGGTTGAGTGTCTCCCCTCTTCCAAATGGGTTGACCAGATTCAACATTCCATCGCCGGTGATCTGCAGCTTGCCGTCAGACCCGCTGTTGGGCAACACGCCCAATAAAAAATCAAAGCTGCTTGCGTTCTCTTTCTTCAGGTACAACAGTAAGGTGGCAGTTGAGTTGTTAAACTGAATCGCCGAAGGACGTTCTTCGCTGAGAAACGGCAACTCTGCGAGCTTTTCCGTGATCCCTTTGATTGCATCTTCCTCATAAACAGCCGGCAACCGTAAGCCGAGATAACCTGAAAGGTATTTGTCTGCAATTTTCGCATCACCCTTCACCATAATGCTGTCAATGGTGATCATCCTATTTTTTGAAACATAGATTTTAGCACTCAACTGTTCCTCGTGCACCTGCAAGCTGTCCAATTTCACCGCGGCGAAAGGGTATCCGTTATTCTCGTAATAGGTGAGCAGCTTGTTCATCAAGTCAGCTACTTCATCGCTGCTGAAAGTTTTACCGCTGAACAGTTTTTCACGAAAAGAAATCCGGTCAAGAACCACTTCATCGGCATTGCCGTTGGATAGACTGGCCCATTTCCATTGACTGCCTGCAAATAGTGTTGCCGTGAAACGGTCGGTGTCAGTGGCGATATGAGTGATGGTTGCTTCGAGGTAGCCTTTCGCGTAAAGTTTGTTTAACAGGTTACGTAACTCAACCGTACATGATACAGAATCCCTGAAGTTTCTTTTGTAGGCAAAATCCTTAGTCAAAAAGCCGGAATCTTTATCGGCAGGAATAATGCGGAGCAGGAAGTTTCCTTGCGCATGCAGGTCGATAACCGCCAACAGTAAATAAATAAGAAGTACAATGCGCATGCAAATTATCCGGTGAATGAGTTTACAAAATTATCAATGATCAATTACAAAGCTACCAACCGTTGCAACGCCACACTTAAATCAATCCAACGAATGATATAGGCGATGCATTATCAGTAAACTATTTAATCGTGTACTATTTAATTGAAAAAACCCGCTTCGTTGCGACTCACTATGGAAACAGATTTGCTCCTTGTGATAAAAAGAAATGTTTCGCAAAAGAAATCGGCACGTTTTTTTGCACTGTCAGCCGTTTTATTAACCTATCATTGTGTCAATCCTGAACCAATGGCCGGTATTTACATTCATGTTCCTTTCTGCAAGCAGGCTTGTCATTACTGCGATTTTCATTTTTCTGTCAACCAGGCAAGCAGGTCGGCTATGGTGGCAGCTATCATCCGAGAAGCAGAACAACAAAGAAACTACCTCGGTGATGAAATAATACATACCATTTACTTGGGAGGCGGGACACCTTCACTGCTTGATGCATCGGAACTGTCCGCTATTTTTGATCAACTGTATCGTCATTACCACATGGCTGAAAGCGTTGAGATCACGCTGGAAGCTAATCCCGATGATCTGACAAAGCCGGCTATCAATGCACTCAGGCAATTACCTATTAACCGCCTCAGCATTGGTGTACAGTCTTTTCATGACAACGATCTGCAATGGATGAACCGGGCACATACTGGCGGACAGGCCAAAGCAGCCGTGCAAGATGCGCAGGATGCAGGTTTCAGCAATATCTCCATTGACCTGATCTATGGTCTGCCTGCTTCCACAGATGAACAATGGGATCAGAATATCGACAGAGCGCTCGCAGTGAATGTGCAACACATTTCATGTTATTGCCTGACTGTTGAAGCGAAGACGGCACTTGCTCATTTCATTTCTTCGGGAAAAAGCCAGCCTGTAAATGAAGAACAATCAGCCAGGCAATTTGAGATGCTGATGGAGAAAATGAAAAGTCATCAATGGTTTCATTATGAGATTTCGAATTTTTCAGCTGATGAGCTTCTTTATTCAAGACACAACGCGTCTTATTGGCTCGGTCAAAAATATCTTGGTCTCGGTCCTTCCGCGCATTCTTACAACGGATCATCGCGTCAATGGAACATCGCGAACAATCATCAATACATAGCCGCCCTCCAACAGGGTCACCTCGCTTTTGAAAAAGAAATCCTCACCCCGACCCAGCAGATCAATGAACGCATCATGACGCAGCTGAGAACAGCTTGGGGATTACCCATTGCAGGTTTCGAATGCAACGTTGCACAACAATTACGAAAGAGCAGTGATCCGTTTATTAAGGCTGGACTGGCTATCCTGCAAGATGATATGCTTACGCTGACAGATGCCGGCCGACTGATTGCCGACCGGATTGTGGTGGAAATGATGCTGGAAGATCCATCATTATGATGGTTACTGAATCAGCTCACTTATTTTCTATCGGTACCAGGTTATTGAAACCCTTGGCAATAATTTTAGTCGCGGGCAGCGACTTTTTCAAACCCTCATAAATACGGGCATCCATCCTATTAAAACTGATATCCAATACTTCCATTTGTTGCATGCGCTGCAATTGTTTGGCCACTACGTTCATATCAAGTGATTCATTAAAGCTCAGATTCAGTTTTTTTAGCGCCGTAAGCTGTTCAAAATGATCAGGCAATCTTTCCAGGAGGTTTGCTTTCAGATCAAGATCATTCAGCTGGCTGAGCAATACAAAACTATCCGGCAAGGTAACAAGCAGGTTACCACGAAGGCTAAGTAAACGAAGGTGGCTGCACAGGCTGACAGAAGCGGGAAGTCCGCGGATGACCTGATCATTCAGGCTCAATAATTCCAGTTGATGCAGATGGCCGATGCTTGCGGGCAGTATTTTGATTTTATCTACCGGGTAAGCAAAGAAATCAGCGTCAGCATGCAGTTCACGCAAGGAGGTGAGCTCGCCCAACCAGTCAGGCAACCTGCTGATGTGGTTGTGATTAATATTTAATACTTCGAGTTGAATCAACCCGCGAATTGCAGGTGATAATTCAAAAAGCGTACACCAACTCAGATTCAAAACTTTCAGCCGTGTAAATTTTGCGATGGCGGCCGGCACCGACAGTATTGAGTCTCCGCTTAGATTAAGGTATTCGAGCTGTTTGAGTTTATCAAATCCAGCGGGAAAACTTTTCAGCTTATTTCTTCGCTGGCCGTCAGCATCCATTCCCAGGTTGAGTGTTTTCAACCGCACAAGTTTTTCAATACTGCCGGGTAACGACTGCAGCTGATTTCCACTGAGATCAAGAGACTCCAATGCATCAAGACTTCCAATGCTTTCCGGCAGCGCCTTCAGGTCGCAGGAAGCAAGCGATAAATGTTGCAGCGAAGTCAAAGTTGCCAGTTTGTTCATCTCATCCGGGTACTTGAGCAATAAGTTATTACTGAGATCAAGTGTTGTCAGTGCGGTAAAATCTTTAAGGTTGTCGGGCAAAGTAAGCAGTCTGTTATCTGATACATCGAGAGATTGAAGGTTTGGCAATGCGGTTAAACCTCCGGGAAAAACAGTCAGCAGGTTGCCTGAAACATCAAGCATTGTCAGCTGCGGAACGGATTGCAGGTTCCCGCCCAAAGCGGCAAAATCCAATGAACTGTTAAATGATAAATTAAGATAGGCAAGTTGCCGGCAGTTTTGCAAGGCAGCCGGCAAGGATTCAAGTACATTTGACTTCAGATTCAATGCATGAATCTGCTGCAAGGAACCGATTTCATCGGGCAATGACCTGACTCCGCAGATGCTGATTTCTAGATAAGTTAAATTGGGAAGGCTGGATAACTTTGAACATACCTGCTTCCAGTCTGCCTGAAGGCAATACCGGAATGTAATGCCTTTCAACTTAATAAGTTTGGAAAAATCTGCGGGTAGGACCCTAAGTGTATCGTGCTCTAAAAAAAGGTAAGCGCAATCCTGCGGTGCTTTTAAGGCAAGATCAATACGGTAAAACGTGCTGTCGTTGTCGTAAGGCACTTCCTGTATCTGACTTGACGCAGCGGCGGGCCATAACAGCCATAACAACCAGCAGCAACCTGCTATTTTTTTACAGGAGAAGAGCTTCATCCTTGCTTTGAATTCTGTCATGCCTGGCGTTCAGGGCGCATTTGCGGGAAAAAAATAACATCCTGAATGGAAGCTGAATTGGTCATGATCATGGTGAGGCGGTCTATACCGATGCCAAGCCCGGCCGTTGGGGGCATGCCATATTCAATGGCACGCAGAAAGTCTTCATCCAGCATCATCGCCTCTTCATCACCCCGCTTCCCTAATTCCAGTTGCTCCTCAAACCGCCTGCGCTGATCAAGAGGGTCATTCAGTTCACTAAAAGCATTGCACATTTCCTTGCCATTGCAGATGGCTTCAAAACGCTCAACAAGGCCCTGTTTTGTCCGGTGTTTTTTTGCCAGCGGTGACATCTCCACCGGATAGTCGGTGATGAATGTTGGCTGAATAAGATATGGCTCGCACAGCTCGCCAAAAATCTGGTCGATCAGTTTTCCTTTACCCATCGTGTTATCAGTTGGTACGTGCAGCTGCCGGGCTGTTTCGCGCAGCTGTGGTTCTTCCATTTCGCTGATATCAATTTTGGTGAAATGTTGAATGGCTTCAAACATGGTAAATCTTTTCCATGGCCTTTTAAAGTCAATCTCCTGCTGGCCTACGGTTATCCTGGTGGTACCATGCAACGCTATCGCTATTCGTTCCACCATCTCTTCCACCAGGTCCATCATCCAGTAATAATCCTTGTAGGCCACATACAATTCCATCATGGTAAACTCAGGGTTGTGTGTGCGATCCATTCCTTCATTGCGAAAGTCTTTAGCAAATTCGAACACGCCCTCATAGCCGCCCACAATTAATCTTTTCAGGTAAAGCTCATCAGCAATGCGCAGGTACAATGTCATATCAAGCGTATTGTGATGTGTCTTGAAAGGTCTCGCCAATGCACCCCCATAAATGGGTTGCAACACAGGGGTTTCCACTTCCAGGTATCCCTTTTCTATCAGGAAATTGCGCATTGTTTGCAATAGCTTCGAACGCAAAACAAACACCTCTTTTGATCGGGCATTTACATTCAGGTCAACATATCGCTGGCGATAGCGCAGTTCAGGATCGGTAACTTCATCAAACAGATGGCCTTCCTTTTCTTTAACCACAGGAAGCGGGCGGAGTGCCTTGCTCAGCAGCTTCAGCGATTTCACATGCAACGAGGTTTCTCCCGTTTTGGTTACAAAGACATAACCGGTTACGCCAATAAAATCGCCCAGGTCGAGCAGTTTCTTAAAGACGGTGTTGTACAGTGTTTTGTCTTCGCCCGGGCACAACTCATCACGGCTCACATAGAGCTGAATTTTACCGACGGCATCCTGCAACACGGCAAATGAGGCACTGCCCATAATTCGCTTACCGGTTAATCTTCCGGCAATGGATACTTCTTTCCATACTGCATCCTCTTTACTGCTGAGATACTTGCTGAGAATGTTAGCCGATGTATTGTTCACCGTAAATGCTTCAGCCGGATAAGGATCAATACCCATCGACACCAGTTCTTCCAATGCCTGCCTGCGCTGTATTTCATGTTCACTTAAATGCGTCATACTTCATTTTATTGCCGGCAAAAATAGTTTTTCGAATTGAGTACTTTGCATGCGACATGGATAATTTGATGAACAATTGCAAAGCAGATTCAATATGCATGAATCACTTGTTACACCCACATGTTGCAATGCAAAACAACGATGGGTTGAAACCCGGTATAACACGGCTTAAGGTTTTCGACACATTTTCTCCATTGAAAACAATGAACAACCCCTTAGCCGTTTTAAGAACAAGCGCGGCTGGGCTTTTCAATTTAAAAATGCGGGGTATTGCCTGCCTTTCAATCATCCAACTCCACTTTTGACCGGTTGAACACAGGAGCTGCAAACATCAGAATTCAGACCTGGGTGGTAGCAGTTGGCATCCTTCTGCTGCTGGCAAAGTTCGGCGCATACATCATTACACATTCCAACGCCATCCTCACGGATGCGCTGGAAAGCATCGTGAATATTGTAGCTGGAGGAATTGGCCTGTACAGCCTTCAGCTTTCCGCCAAGCCGCGTGATGCTGACCATCCGTATGGCCATGGCAAAATTGAATTCATCTCGGCAAGTATCGAAGGCACCTTGGTATTATTCGCCGGGCTCATCATCATTGGAAAATCCATCTACAGCTTTGTCTATCCTCAGCCCTTGAGTGATCTTGATACCGGTATTTTTATTATCCTCATTACTGCCGTCATCAACTTTTCGTTGGGCTTGATATGTATCCGGCAAGGCAGGAAGTCGGGATCACCTGCCCTGGCAGGAAGCGGCGCGCACCTGCAGTCGGATGCCTATTCCACTTTTGGCATCATTGCCGCGCTGGTGATGATTTACTTCACCGGATTTAAAATGTTGGATAACATCATTGCCATCGGCATGGGAATGTTCATCTGTTATACCGGTTATCAGGTGGTGAGAAAAGCAATTGCCGGCATTATGGATGAAGCAGACTATGATTTACTGAGAAAAATCATCTCGCAACTGAACAATGAACGTCGCGACGAATGGGTGGATCTCCATAATATGCGGGTGATTAAATATGGAAACGTGGTACACATCGATTGCCATCTGACGCTGCCCTGGTATATCAATGTCAGAGAGGCGCATGAACAAGTCAGCCGTGTGGACGAAAGTGTAAAAAAAGACCTTCAAAACCCGGTTGAACTATTTATTCATACCGATCCGTGTGTGCCACAGGTTCAGTGCCCTATCTGTATGAACCGCCATTGTGCGAAGCGCGAAGCGCCTTTGCAAATGACTTTAACGTGGAACCTGGAAACATCTCTGCAAAACAAGAAACACGGATTTGAATAACGGCCCTGTTATCCTTTTAAAGCCATCACTCTTCTGATCTCCTCCACCAGGTCATCCATTCGGAATGGTTTTGCGATATAGCCATCCATACCGGATGCAAGATATTTTTCCCGGTCACCGGCCATGGCGTAAGCTGTGATGGCGATTATTTTTGGTGCCCTCTCGGTAAACCGTTCGCGAATGAGCCTCGTTGCTTCTTCTCCGCCCATTTCAGGCATCTGAATATCCATCAGCACCAGGTCAATCTTTTTTTCATTTAAAGTTCTGAGCACTTCCAGCCCATCAGCAACGGCATCTGCTTTATAACCGAGTAAGGAAAGAATATTTAAAAGCAATTTCTGATTGATCACATTATCTTCTGCAATCAAAATACAGAGCGGCAGCTCGTCTGCCATTTTACCTTTTGATTTGGAAGACAGATTTTTGTTTGTCAAATGACAGGAAAATAATAGTTATCACGAAGGAAAATATAAACTCAATAGTAGTGGCTTCCTTGCGGAAACAGCCAGCACATATACTACGGGCCATGCACTATTAATTTAACCGGAAAGCTTTCCTGATCTTATCCACATAATCCAGCTTCTCCCAGGTAAAAAACTCCACTTCTTTGTACTTGGTTTTTCCGTTTTTACCCACATTAATCTTGTGTGAAAACGGCTTCTTTCCCATATGGCCATATGCAGCCGTTTTACCATACATGGGATTGCGCAATTTCAGTCTTTTCACAATTGCATAAGGCCGCATGTCAAAAATCTGCTGTACAATTTCTGCAATTTTACCGTCTGTCATCGGCTTGCCCTGTTCATCTTTAACTAGCGTGGTACCATAAGTGGTGATATATAATCCAACCGGTTCAGCAACACCAATTGCATAGGCAACCTGCACCAGCACCTGATTTGCTACTCCCGCAGCAACCAGGTTTTTAGCAATGTGCCGTACAGCATAAGCAGCGGACCGGTCAACTTTAGATGGATCCTTCCCGGAAAAAGCGCCGCCGCCATGTGCTCCTTTCCCACCATAAGTATCTACGATGATCTTTCTGCCGGTAAGTCCCGTGTCGCCATGAGGCCCGCCGATCACAAATTTTCCGGTAGGATTAATATAGTATTTGATATCGTTGCCAAAGAGCCTAGTGATGCGGGAAGGAAAACTCTTCTTCACTCTTGGAATCAGGAACCTGTTAATGTCAGCTGTAATGATCCGCTGCATCTCTGCATCAGAAGCAAAGTCATCATGCTGTGTTGAAATCACAATCGCATCAATGCGAAGCGGTTTGTGATCATCACTGTACTCAATAGTAACCTGCGATTTAGCGTCAGGCCGCAGGTATCTCATCACTTTATCTTCACGCCGGATGACTGCCAGTTCTTCAAGCAGTTTATGAGCAAGATCCAATGCCAGCGGCATATAGTTGTCTGTTTCATTGGTGGCATAGCCGAACATCATACCCTGATCGCCTGCACCCTGATCTTCTTTTTTCTTCCTATCAACTCCTCTGTTGATATCGGGTGACTGCTCATGGATAGCCGTTACGATGCCGCATGAATCAGCGTCGAACATATAGGCTGATTTCGTGTATCCTATCTGTCGAATCACTTTACGCGCAGCCCGTTGAATATCAACATAGGCTATTGATTTCACCTCCCCGCCTACAACGACAAGGCCGGTGGTTACAAATGTTTCACAGGCAACCTTCGCATTGGGATCCTGTTTCAGAAACTCATCAAGGATGGCATCAGAAATCTGATCGGCGACTTTATCAGGGTGGCCCTCGGAAACAGATTCCGAAGTGAAGAGGTAAGGCATCGAATGGATTAAATTTTAGAGAGAAAGGGTGCGAAGATAGGGCAGGCAAGTGAAATATCCGATTAATCCCACATTTTGCGGGTTCAAAACAGGAAAGGATGTAAACCGATGCTGTTTTGCTTAATGCTTTCCAACCTTTTTTCTGCTTTATAAGTAATAACTCCTGTACAATTGTAAAGCGTGAATGCCACAAAGTGCGATGTATACCGCAGGCTGATGATGTTGACAGATTGCCGTTTAATTTCCGCCTCTATTAATTATTGCACCATTAACCATTGTACGGCAGAGTGACCGGATGAGGAAATGATCCGGAACAGGTAATTCCCTGCCGGCACATGATCCAGCAGGATTTTGCCCTGATGGTTATGAAGGTAATATTCCTTCACCACTTTGCCTTGCATATTGATCAATTGCTGAACCTGTGGCATCTCTCTTCCGGTATAGGCGAAGCTTGCAACAGCCGATGCGGGATTTGGATACAGTTGCAAAGTTCCTGAATTGTTTTCAGGACTCTGCGTGCCTGAATACCATTGCTTTTCCACCTTTATATTATCAATGATCCAGCCATCATAATTATCAAAAAGGCCATCTGTTTCAAAGCTGAATCTTACCAGCATTGTATCTGGTGTGAAATTATCCCGGTTTGTTTCAACACTCAGAAACCAAAACCACTCATAGGAAGAGTATATCCAGTCTGCTGAAATGCCGGAAACCACATTTTCACTGAGGGAAGGAACAGGTGTTTGCAACAGCGGTGATTCCCAGAAAAAGTCGCTGTAGAACCATCCGT
This sequence comes from Chitinophagales bacterium, assembly GCA_044227805.1. Taxonomy (GTDB): domain Bacteria; phylum Bacteroidota; class Bacteroidia; order Chitinophagales; family UBA10324; genus JACCZZ01. Next base: position 19,443 of record JBGAWA010000001.1, read on the forward strand.
TAGTACCCTGAACGTTGTAAGTGTCTTTCATCGAAATCCAACTCAATCCGTTATCTATTGAATAATCAATAAAACCGGAGTCCAGCAAAGCGTTCATCTGGTATTTATGCCAGAAAGAAAGTTCCGTCCTGTTCCAGTCTGTTGCGTCCACTGTGTTATTCGCAAATTTCAGTATAAATACAGAATGATTATTTACCGGGTAGGAGTTGACCGAATCAGTTTGTATAGCAGCCGGTACAGATAATGCATTTCCAAAAAATGGTTTTTGCGGAGTTCCAATCTGCCAAATATTTTGCAGGGAAGTATCAAACAAAATTTCGCAGTTGACCATGACACCGTCAAAATCACATTCAGCAACCTGTAATGGATTTTGCGCCACAAGGCTCACCCATGCGAAAATGGTCAATGGAAAAAGTAATATTCTTTTCATGGAAGGGATGTATTATTAGTCAGCCTATCAATTGAAGTATTTCCATGCCAGACGAAACAAGACAACTAAGGGCTTGCAGATCTCATTTCCAATAAGCAATGGCCTTCTCCCCTTTCATCAGATTATTGCCGTAGCAAATCCTTTCTTTGTTTTGATCGAATGATGTCGTTTAAAGTTACCGCTTTCTTAACAAAATCAGGCGGATAAGATTTACTTTCGCAAAATTCTTTTCCTGTGAAAATACCCGCTATACTATTACTTGAAGACGGATCTGTTTACCACGGTTTTTCAGCCGGAGTAACCGGCACCACGGCCGGTGAAATATGTTTCAATACCGGAATGACAGGCTATCAGGAGATTTTTACCGATCCCTCCTATTTTGGCCAGTTGCTGGTTGCCACCCATGTCCACATTGGTAACTATGGCGTCTTCGACAAAGAGGTTCAATCAGATTCCATCAAGATCGCAGGACTGGTTTGTAAAAACTTCAATACTTTCTTTTCAAGAAGAATGGCGGAAAGCGGCATCCGCGAGTATTTTGTGAAGGAGAATAAAGTGGCGATTGAAGGCATTGATACGCGTTCGCTGGTACGTCATATTCGCAGTCGTGGCGCGATGAATGGAATCATTTCCGCTGAAACCACTGACCCGGAAGAGCTGAAAGTTCAGCTGGCGGCCGTTCCATCCATGGCCGGACTGGAATTGTCTTCCATCGTCAGCACTACAGCACCTTATGAAGCCGGCAACGCAACTGCAGGCATCAAAGTAGCGGCACTGGACCTGGGCATCAAGAAAAATATACTGGATTGCATGGTTGAGCGTGGCATGCAGGTGAAAGTTTTTCCTGCTAAAACCTCCTACCGGGAAATGAGGGAATGGAATCCCGATGGTTATTTTATTTCCAATGGTCCCGGCGATCCTTCCGCGATGGGTTATGCCATTGAGACTGTAAAAGAAATTATCAGCGAGAAGCAACCCCTCTTCGGTATCTGCCTTGGCCATCAGTTGCTGGCACTGGCAAATGACATTCCCACCTTTAAGATGCACCATGGCCATCGCGGACTGAATCATCCGGTGAAAAATGTTATTACCGGTCGCTGCGAGATCACCTCTCAAAATCATGGATTTGGTGTAGATCCGGAGGCCATCAAAAAATCGGATAGCGTGGAAGTAACACACATCAACCTGAATGACCGTTCGATTGAAGGACTGCGGCTTAGAAATAAAAAAGCATTCTCCGTGCAGTATCATCCGGAATCTGCACCCGGTCCGCATGACAGCAGGTATTTGTTTGATGATTTTGTCACCATGATGAAGGAGGCAAAAAATTGAAAAATTCCGCTTGCTTTACTTGCCTCGCAATTTTCGATCAGGATTTAACCAGGATACTTCAAAAGAAAAAAACCCTTCGCTACAACGTGGCGCTATTCAGGGGTGGCTCATTTTTTTCCAAAAAAGAAAATGCTTCACAAACCCTAATCAGTGCTCCGCAGGGCTTACACGCGTTGCTGTTTTGCACTTTGAAATGCGGGTTTAAGTTTTGAAATGATGTGTCCGGCGACTGCTCTTCCGGTTTCTGCTCCGCCATTCATAAATCCCTGGAATTCATAGCTGCAATGCTCACCGGCAAAAAACAAATTGCCCACGGGACGAAACTGTGCATCGCACATCGTAGTGTATTGCCCAACCTTATACGAGAGATAACTGCATTTGGAAAAAGCATAGCCCGGCCAATACCAACGTTGAAAATTTCCGTTGAATTGACCGGCGACGCCCGGGAAAACAGCATCAAGAGCAGGGACATATTGTTGCTGCAATGATTCCATTGGAACATTACCGCAATCAACACCCGCTTTGCCACCCAGGAAAATTGTGTAGCCGCCCTTCCCCCTATTATTGTTTTGCATTTGAGTATGGTCGTAGCCGTTCATCATGCCATTATCTGAAAATGCATATCCTGCATAACCCTGGCTGCGCCACACTCTTTCATTGACACCCACAAACAATTTGGAATTGGTACCATAGCCAACATTATTAATGACATTCCGTTTCCAATCCGGCAACGGTACCCTGATGTCAACTTCCCGAAGTGTGGTAAACGGTATGGTTATCAAAACGATATCCGCAACGTTGCTTATTTCACCTTTCCCTGCTATTTTAAAAGTGAGCACATAACGGTTTGCCGCATTCATCTCAATGGCAGTCAGCATATACTCTTCCCTGATCTGATCCTGCAGCCCCTCAGCAAGGGCTGAACAGATTTTTGAATTGCCACCCATCACCGAATATCTTTCATCACTGTCACCATATAGTTTGACAGCGGTTCCATTTCCCGGATCAAAAATAGAAAGCAGGTTGATGGCGGATTGCGCGGATGCTTCCATTCCATATTCAGCGGTATAACTGTTATTAATAAATTCTTTAAACCAACCGGTGATTCCCAATCTGTCAATATAACCAGCAATAGAAATATTGTCCAGTGCAACATCAGCATCGGAATGCCGGTCAAATGCCACCACATCTGACAACGAATCAATATCAGCCTGAATTTGGCCGGCCACCGGATGAATGGCTTTCACGATATCAGCAAAGAAGTATCTCTTTCCTTCAAAAAAACAGGCAAACTCATTCAACCCGGCTTCGGAGGCTGACTGACGGTCGATGAGCGGAAGTTGAAATTGCGTTGCCAGATTCAGCATGTCAGTGTGTGTGCTGTCGATAAATTCACCCCCCATTTCTGTCCATAAACCATCACCCATCATACCATCTACCGACATGATACGACCTCCGATGCGTGGACTTCCTTCATAGATTTGCGCAATGAATCCAGCATTCTTTAAGATGTAAGCGGCATGCAACCCTGCAATGCCACCACCAATTATAGCGATTACCGGTTGCGTTTTCTGATTCACCGGCGAACAGGCTTCATATAAACCGGCAACACCAATAAGGGCTGCAGCCCTGGAGACATCCGCAATAAATTTTCGGCGGCTGATATGACGCGGCTGACGGTCAGCAGCAACCGATGCAAAATCCATTGTTCCCTTCTTGGCGGCATCTTGGGAAAGTTGAAAAGCTGCCTTCAATTGTTGAAGCGCATGGCTCTTTACAGATTGTCTGCCCATCGTAATTTTTGTTTAAAGGAATAGGTGGATATCCCGCATTATGCAGTCATTTTTATCTTGTTCAACTACAAGATAAGACTACACAGGTTTTGCGCGTCAATTGCAGCAAAAAAAATGCGCAGTCGCACTACAGTTTCAATTTCTAAATGTTCCATCCAACCCGGATTTTTCAATGGAAAAATTTGACTTGAGTAAGGAAAGTTAATAAGGTCACTTTATTGTTGCTCACAAAATATCTTTTTGACGAACGGAATTATCTGCTTCGCTTTCCGATAAAATTTCAGGACAGCTTAACCTTATGAATTCTGTAACTATCAAAGTCGCGAACTGGCGGCGGATAGAGACTGAAAATGCCATAAACGGCAGAACCGCTGCCACTCATCGAAGCATAGAGTGCTCCGGCTTTGTACAGGAGTTTTTTGATTTGATCAATCTGAGGGTACTTTCCCGCGATGACGGCTTCAAAATCGTTTACAAGAAACTGCCGCCACTGCTCAGGAGGCTGCAAAATCTGACTGATGAAAGCTGCGGATTGATCATCATCCGAAACTGCTTTTGCAGTGGTTGCATATTCATGGAAAGCCCAGGCGGTATTAATGTTGACAGAAGGATAGACGATCATCAGATAGTAGCCTGCCAGGCTGATGTCAATCGGTTCGAGCCGTTCGCCTATGCCGGATACAAGCAAGGGCTTGTTTTGAATAAAAAAAGGACAATCACTACCTATCTGTAGGGCAAGCTGCATTAATTCAACGTCAGCAATCTGTAATGCAAAAAAATCATTCAGCATCTTCAGCGTAAAGGCACCATCAGCGGAACCACCTCCCAATCCTGCCCCTGCAGGGATATTTTTGAGCAGCATCATTTTAACCGGTGGCAACGCATATGTTTTCTTCATGAGGCGGTAAGCCTTCACACAGATATTGTCTTCGCGAGGTCCTTCAATATATATTCCTTCGCTCATAAATTCAAATTCATCCGCCATAACCATTTCCAAGGCATCACACCATGGCACAGGATAAAAGACAGAAATGAGGTTGTGATAACCATCTGCCCGACGGTTGCCGATGCGAAGTCCGAGATTGATTTTACAGTTGGGAAAAGAAATCATCAGTATAGATCAAATGGTTAACTGCCGGAAAGTCGGAAGCTTTTCAGCCAAACCGCATCCTGTTGGCAAGTGCAGCATGATGACGCAGTTGTCAATTGAACTTTTCGCGTTTCATGAGGTACGGTAACAGCACCGGACGGAATCCCTGGTTCACATCTGCTTCCACCAGGTCAATCTTATATTGTCCGCATCGCAACTTCAGCTGATGATAAAAATCCTGCATCTGTTTCACATAGCTCTCCTTTACCTGGTTGGGATTCAATTTTAACTGCTCGCCGGTTTCAAGGTCAATAAAACGGTATGGACGGTTCACAAAATCAAATGCCATTTCCTTTGATTTATCCAGCACATGAAAAAGAATCACCTCATGTTTGTTATGCTTCAGATGCTGCAAAGCCGAAAACAACGCAAGGTATTCATTACTGTCTGTCAGCATATTTTCAAACATATCGCTGAAGATAATGACCATTGAACGGCGGTGCAGTTTTTCCGCCACTTCATGAAGACAGGAGGCAACGGCGGTTTTCTTTTTTCCGGGGGTCCGGCTCATGACATTTTGGAGCTGCCCTAACAGTAACTTATTATGAACTGAACTTGATTTTACCGCACTATGCTGCTCCACTTTATCCGAAAAAATTGTCAACCCAAATGCATCACGCTGCTTTTTAAGAAGGTGCATCACAGATGCCGCTGCGATCACGGAGAAATCAATCTTACGCAATCCGCTGGCTGACTCACTGGCCTCAGGAAAATACATGGAGGAGGAACCATCAATCACGATCTGGCATCGCAGATTGGTTTCCTCTTCAAATTTCTTCACATATACCCTATCGGTGCGGGCAAGCACCTTCCAATCAATATGACGCGTTGATTCACCTGGGTTATACAGCCTGTGTTCAGCAAATTCAACAGAAAAGCCATGAAACGGACTTTTATGCAATCCGATCAGGAATCCTTCCACCACCTGCCTGGCAAGCAGCTCAAGATTTTCAATTTTACCTGCTTCTCCGATTAATTCACTGTACTGATCCAATTGCTATGGTTTAAATCTGGTCTGTAAATTATATCATTCCGGACTTACCGCACAAATATAACTGGCAGTGTAATATCGCGACGATTGTGCCCGATTTTCTGATCACCGGTCAATCAGATTTATTTCAGCCCAAATAATTGTTCAACTTCACTCTTTGCAATTGCTCCCGGAATGTTCGATCATCTAAAAGGAAAGTATCTGCAAAACCGATGGGAAATCACCCTCCTCCTGCTGGCATCTTCCTGCTTCGCTGCCGGCCTGGAGCTGATCCGCATTTTCATCAGTGGCCACAATAATTACTATTATTTTGTCTGGAACCTGTTTCTTGCATGGATACCTTATTTGATCGGTCTCTACCTGCCGGTGTCCTTTCATGTGATACGTTCCAGGCTTGTTATTTACATCCTGTTACTTATCTGGTTCCTCTTCTGGCCTAATTCGCCATACATACTTACTGACCTCCTGCACCTGAAAGAAAAACAAAATATTCCATTATGGTTTGACCTTGGACTCATCCTGTCCTTTGCCTGGACGGGCCTGATGCTGGGTTTTCTTTCGCTGATGGAAGTGCAAAACCTGGTTCGAAAAAAAATGGGTAGGATAGCTGGATGGACGTTTGCCGTTATTACCCTTCTCACAGGCAGCCTCGGAATCTATATCGGACGCTATGTGAGATTAAATTCTTGGGATGTAGTTAGCAACCCGGTGCGTGTTTATGTCGATATTTTTCAACACTTTTCTGACCGGATGTTGCGGATAGAAATGATGGTCATGACTTTCCAGTATGGCATTTTTCTGTTGCTGGGTTATATGACTATTAAAGTGATTGTTAAAATTCCCGACCGGATGGCATTATAGTATAATGAAAGCCGGGAAATGGCGTACCGATACCGGAATTTTCAACCCGGATTTTTTTCAAAAAAATTCCCTGGTGTAACGATATAGAACTGCTAAATGTGGGTTTAACCCCATGCGTTTTTGAACTGCAAAATGTGAGTTTAATTTATCTTTGGCAAAACAGCGTTTTCCATATACTTTTGAATGCACCGAAGCAGCATGATTCAACAACTTGTTGAATATAAATTGCAAACATGAAAAAACTTGTACTCTCCTTTTACCTATTGCTTTCCATACTACAGGAAAATGCTTCAGGGCAGTGTATTGCGGATGCTAACTTCAGAGCGGCTATTGCGAGTGATTGCCCTTCTTGTATCGATATCAACAGCGGCTGCCTTTTACCGGCGGCAAGCACTCTGCTTGATCTGAATGTTGAGGGAAAGAACATCGCTGATATTTCAGGCATTGAGGGATTTACAAGCCTGCAGTTGTTTTATTGCAACAACAATGCGATAATGACCATTCCAACGCTACCCGATTCTCTTAAGCTGCTGTATTGCAGCGATAACCTGATCACCAGTCTGCCTTCGGCACTGCCTTATAAACTTGAGCAGCTAAAATGTGAAAATAACCAACTCACTTCTTTGCCCAACTTACCCAATTCATTACAGACATTGTTTTGTTCAGATAACCTCATCGCTGAACTTCCGCCTCTGCCCAATAATCTTGACAACCTGACTTGTAACGACAATCATTTATATTCTCTTCCTCCTTTGCCAACACACTTAACATCTATTCATTGCAATCTGAATCAACTTTATCAGCTTCCCGAATTGCCTTCCACACTGAAAAAATTATTCTGCGAACAAAATCAACTTATTTCATTACCGGCATTACCCACCTCGCTGACCACGCTGGATATCAATGGTAACCCAATTGCCTGCCTTCCTGAACTTCCGTACGATTTGCAGGTGCTGGCCATTGACTTCACCAATATTTATTGCCTTCCGAACCTCCCGGCCATATTCCAGGTTTTTTCTCCGTTGCCGCTTTGCCTGAATGGCGGAGGAAATAATTGTGCGCTTAATCCGGTAGTCAGCGGAAATGTTTTTGTTGATTTTAATGGTGATGGCTTTAAAGATGCCGAAGACATGCCCTTCCCCGGAATTGCAATAAAAGCAAACACTGAAAACTGGGCAGGTTATTCAGATCAATCAGGCAACTACGCGGTGAATGGCTCATTCGGAGGAACAAATTCATACAGTGTAGTGCTTCCTCCCGGAAACTATTCCGTTAATCCGGCAACACCCTATTCATTTACATTTAATGACACATCCGGGCAGACGAAAAAAAACATCAACTTCGGAATACATCCTTCAGCGGATGTATATGATTTGGGCATCAGCATCACGCCGGGACAGGCTGTATCCGGCGTGAAGACAAATTATTATATTACCTATACCAACAAAGGGCCTTATGCGATTAATGGATCGGTACAATTTCAACATGACGATAAGGTTAGTTTTGTAGGCGCCGATATCAGTCCATTCCTTCAAAATGGCACGGTGCTGACGTGGGCCATCAACGCATTGCCGCCATTCACCTCGCAAACTGTAACTGCAAAATTTGACATTCCGGCTTCCGTTCTTGCGGGTACTGAACTTGCCTTCACTGCGCTTGGAATTATCAGCGGTGCAACGGATATCTATCTGAACGACAATGTTGTTTCTGATTCCATGTTAGTAACCGCCGTGGCTGGTTCCAATTACAAAACGGTAAACCGGACACAAATTATCCCAACAACACTGTCAAGCGGTAATGAAGAAGTGGAATACACCATTTACTTTCAGAACAATGGCAACAGCACTTCTCAGAACCTGGACATCTACGATACCCTAAGTACGAACCTGAATACCGCTTCTTTTGCCATGATTGGCTCCAATGAAAAAGGCACATTAGAGATAAAGAATGTGTCTAAGAATCCAGCTCACCCGTTGGTACTGCACTGGAATTTCGACGACATTAAGCTTCCGTACGCGGCAAATAATTCTTTAGACAGCCGCGGGTTTGTGAAGTTTAAGGCAAAGCCGCTGACAACACTGGTGCAGGGTGCAAAAATTCTGAACAAGAGTATCATACAGTTCAGTAACAGCGCCAGCCCGATTTATACCAACACCGTAACAACCAACATCATGTTTCCAGTATCGGTTACAACTATGTTGAATGGTGCCATTGAATTATATGCGGTACCGAATCCCTTCACCAGTTCAATCCAGGTAAAGTGCCAGCTGTTGCAGCCGGAAGAAGTAACACTCACCCTTCTAAATATCTATGGTTCCGTCATCTGGGAAAAAACACTTTCGGGAAGCAGTGAAGAAACTATTAACATCAGTCTAGAAAATAATCCGCCGGGAACCTATCTTCTTACATTACGAGGAAAACATACAGAAGCTCATCGGCAATTAGTGAAATTATGATTCCAGCTGAAAACCGACTGTTCTAATCAATCCGGATACTTTGCCCGGATTTTTGAATAAAAATCCCGTCTCTCTGCACTGCTAAGCGGGGATTAAACCCATCGCTGTTTTCTAAATTCAACCCTGATTTTTCAGTTGAAAAATCCCGCTTTGCTGCGACTCAGAACTGCTAAGGTTTTGCTCAATTTTTCAAGAAAAGAAAATGTTTCACAAACCCTAAGCAGTTCTACGTCGGGGTTAAACCCGTTGCCGCTTTGAACTGCAAAATGTGGGTTCAAAATGCGGGTTTAAACTGTACCTGCATTTTCTACAGTTCAAAATAAAAAAACCCCTTCTTCCTGAACCGGAAGAAGAGGTTGAACAAAATTATTTATACCAACTATCTAGGACAGGTGAGACTTGAGTTTTGATTCGAGTACGGATTTGGGTACCACGCCAACCTGCTTGTCAACCAGCTGGCCATTTTTAAAAAACAGAATTGTCGGAATGCTCCGGATGCCAAACTGTGTAGCTGTTTCAGGATTATCATCCACATTTACCTTTCCGATTATCACTTTGCCCTCATATTCATGTGATAATTCTTCCACTACAGGTCCTATCATTCTGCAGGGGCCGCACCATTCTGCCCAAAAGTCAACAAGTGCAACCTGGTTACCATCCAGCACGGTTTCTTTAAAGTTGGAATCTGTTAATTGTACTGCCATTTTGAATTTTTTTGGTTTTAAATTAATGAATCAGTTGTTCAAACAAACAGGATTAATAAAAGTTCCGGTGAGGGAATGGCGCCAAAATTAAGCTTAATGTTCCTAATGAAACTGATCATTAGTAATTTGTTGACAATTGCACAAACAATCCCTCAATCATCATCCTTTTTGTCAAGTTTTTGCGCCAGCCTATAGTAAGCCACCTTTTTCCCAGGCGAAGCTTCCATTAACTTCCACTGCATAAGATCAGTTTTAACCAACTCCAGATAAGACACAAGGTCACCGTCAAATTGGTGGCCTATTTCTCTTTTCAATTCGGCCATTAAGGTAGCTTCTGTTACCTCTTCCTTTCTCCATAATATCGTGATGATGGTTTGACGGACGAGATCACGTTTCAAAATATCCGGGCTGAAAGTAACGGTTTCCGCATGTATGGGAAGTGAGGGTTTCCGGCCAGTGCCACCCTTCTTCATTTTTAAAGCTTTCACTTCACCGGTAGCCTTTTGCTTCACTGCTTTTTTCTTCACGCTTAATTATTTAATCCCGGCTCAAATTGACAGACGCCCTTTGCGCATTAAAATGGAGTGAAAAGTTATCAATCGGGTCATTCACCTGAATAGCAACCGGGAAATTGCCTTTATATTTGATAAGTATGTCTTCAATCCTTCCAATCAGCTGATCACTGACATCATGCAGAGAAATGTTCAGTGTCACACGCCTGGTCAGCCGTTCACGGATATCCTGTAACAGTTGAATCGAAGAAATTTTTAATTCGAAACGGTCATCTGAATTGAACCTTAGCTGATATTTTCCTTTGACAAAAACCATGGTGCCTTCGACTAAAAAATGCTTCATTTTCAGGTAATCTTCACCAAATAAAACCAGTTCCGTACTACCTGTAAAATCTTCGATGCTGAAGGTGGCAAATGATTTTCCATTCTTGCTGACTCTTTGTTCTGCTGTGGTAATGATCCCAGCAATGGATGCATCCTGGTTTTTATAGTTTTCCAGTTCAGCAATGGTACTGGTGCAGAAATTATTCATCTCCAGTTTATAATCTTCCAGCGGATGACCGGACAGATAAACTCCGGTCACCTCCTTTTCCCGTTTCAGTTTCACAAGGCCCGGCCATTGCTCCACTTGTGGCAAAACAGGGTTTCTCATCTCTTCATGCGCAAGTTCGCCAAAGAGTGTCTGCATTTTTACACCGGCCCTGGCCTGATCAGCCGCCGCATTTTTGATAGCTTTTTCAATGGCTGTGATATTCTCTCCCGGGAGTACGGCAAAATATTGCGCACGGTGTGTGCCGTCAAAACAATCGAAGGCTCCCGCAGCGGCCAGGCTTTCCGCGGCCTTCTTATTCAACGACCGCGCACTTACTCTTTTGGCAAGATCAAACAGGTTTTTGTATGCCCCGTTCTTTTGTCTTTCCGCCACTATAGCACTCACGGCAGCTTCCCCAACTCCTTTGATGGCAGATAATGAAAACCTGATTTCACCTTTCTGATTGGCTGTAAACTTCTGCTCACTTTCGTTGATGTCGGGGCCAAGTGTCGGTATATGAAATCGCTTGGTTTCATTCAGATAATATTGTGTGTCATCGGTGGAACCCATGTAATTGGAAAGTGTAGCCGCCATAAATTCCGGCGGATAGTTGGCCTTCAGGTAAGCTGTCTGGTAAGCAATAATGGCATATCCGGCTGAATGAGACCGGTTGAATCCATACTCGGCGAATTTCTCCATGATAGTAAATACCTCATCGGCAGCTTTTCCGTCAATTCCTTTATTTTTTGCGCCTTCCACGAAAATAGCCCGTTGCTTCTGCATCTCCTGCATATTCTTTTTTCCCATGGCACGGCGGAGCAGGTCGGCGGCACCCAATGTGTATCCGGCCATGATCTGAGCAGCCTGCATAATCTGCTCCTGGTAAACCATTATACCGTAGGTTGGCTTAAGCACTTCTTCCAGCAACGGATGTGGATAGGTTACCTTCTTGCGGCCATGCTTACGGTCAATATAATCCGGAATATAATTCATTGGGCCCGGCCGGTACAAAGCATTCATGGCTATGAGGTCTTCAATATGCGTGGGCTTGAGTTCGCGGAGATACTTCCGCATCCCCGGCGATTCAAACTGAAAGATACCGATCGTATCACCGCGTTGAAAAAGCTCAAACGTCCGGACATCGTCATATGCTATTTTATCCAGGTCAATAGTTATGCGGTGATTTTTTTCAATATCAGCGAGTGCATCCTTCAGAATAGATAAAGTCTTCAATCCCAAAAAATCCATTTTCAGCAAACCTGCGTCCTCAATCAGCTTACCTTCATACTGTGTTACCAGCAACGTGGAATCCTTTGGCGAGATGACAGGAATATGATCGCGGATATCACTGGGGGCGATGATTACACCTGCAGCATGAATGCCATGGTGCCGCGTGCATCCTTCCAGCGTTTCAGCAATGCGGATGGTCTTTTTAATCAATGCATCCGGACTGTTGCGTAACGCGGCCAATTCCTTAACCTCGCTGTACGCGCGCTTAAAACTCATACCGGGCATTTCGGGAATCAGCTTCGCGATGCGGTTGGATTCAGCTAATGGCAAACCCAACACCCTGGCCACATCACGGATGCCCGTTTTAGGCCCCATCGTTCCAAAGGTTATGATCTGAGCCACCTGGTTCTGTCCATATTTTTTAACGACATAATCTATCACCCTTTGCCGGCCCGCATCATCAAAATCAATATCCATATCAGGCATGGAAACGCGCTCCGGGTTAAGAAACCTTTCAAATAAAAGATTGTATTGCAACGGGTCCACATTGGTGATACCAATACAGTAAGCAACGGCAGAACCGGCCGCAGATCCACGGCCAGGCCCTACCCAAACACCCAGTTTTTTTGCTTCATTGATAAAATCCTGCACAATCAGAAAATAACCTGCAAATCCGGTTTTTTCAATAATGCCAAGTTCATATTGAAGTCTTTCCCTGATTTGTATTGAAATTTCAGCATACCTGCCGGCAGCTCCTTGCCAGGTGAGATGTTCGAGGTACTGCTGGTTAGTGGCATAACCGTCCGGCAAGGGGAAAAACGGAAGCAGTATTTTTTTCTTCAGATCAAGATGTTCGATCTTCGAAACCACCTCCATGGTGTTATCGAGCGCTTCCGGAATATCAATAAAGCGCTCCGCCATTTGCGCTTTGGATTTGAAGAAGAACTGGTTGTTGGAAAAACGCATCCTTCCCGGATCATCAAAAGCCTTATTGGTCTGCAGGCATAACAGGATATCCTGCGCTTCCGCATCCTCCTGGTTTACGTAATGAGAGTCGTTGGTGGCAATTACTTTAACATTGTATTTTCTGGCAAAACGAATCAATACCTGGTTTACCTTGTCTTGTTCCGGAATACCATGCCGCTGAAGTTCTATGTAATAGTCTTCGCCAAATACAGCCAGCCATTCTTTCAATATGGCTTCCGCTTCTGCTTCTGACTTATAAAGTATATGCTGCGGTATAATTCCTGCAAGACAACAACTCGTGGCGATAACACCTTCACTGTGTTTCTTGATCAGTTCAAAATCAATTCGGGGATTATAATAGTACCCTTCCATAAATCCCAGGGAGCAAAGCTTCATGAGATTTTTATAGCCTGTTTCATTCTTAGCCAGCAACACCTGGTGAAATGCTTTTTTTCCACGTGTTCCATCCTCATCATTTCCAAAACCCGCTATCAGCTCCTTATTAAAGTGGTTTGGCACTACATAAAATTCACAACCTACAATCGGCAGAATATTTTTTTTATGTGCTTCCTTCACAAACTGAAACACACCAAACATGTTACCATGATCGGTGATAGCGATAGCCCTCATCTCATCCTTCACGGCTTTGTCAACCAGGGAAGTGATATCGGCTGCTCCATCCAGCAGGGAATATTGTGTATGACTGTGTAAATGACAAAAATCAGGCATGGGTTACTTTGACTTACTTCTTAAAAATATCCGCTAAACTTTTTTTTACAATGGCTGACTACTTCCGGCTTGAAGTAAACCTCATTCATTTTGATTTTGAGACCGTTTTACTTTACCCAACATTATCCATGCGGCATTAATGACTCAGCGAAAACTATTTGGTCCTGTAACCCATATCCAGCAGCATTTTAACCACCCGATCCTTCAGATCTCCCTGGATAAGTATCAATCCGTCTTTCACACTTCCGCCTACACCACATTTCTTTTTAATCAGCTGACCAAGCACTTCAAGATCTGCAGTTGAACCTATAAACCCATCAACAACCGTCACTGTTTTACCACCTCTGTGATTTCGCTCAATTCTCACCCTGAGGTTTTGTTGTTTGCCAGGCAGCGTTTTTGATTCTTCCGGTTCATCCGGCTGATAATGATAGCCCGGATCAGTGGAATAGATTACCCCTTTGAGATGTTTATTTTTATTGGACATGGATTAATTCAGCATTAAACAGACTAAGAAAGAAAAAACCTCTGAGGCGACAAGAATCTGCTTTGTGTTTGCGAATTGCTTTTTATCTCTTAAAGGGCAATTATCGCATTAACAGCCCAGGTCATCGCATACTGCCATTTTCAACCGCTAAATCCGGGGCACTTCACTACACGAATAATGTTTCCCACTACTTCAACCGGTATAACCTCAAAGTTAAAGCAAACCGCTTTCCGCCAGCATGTTTCTTTTCCACAATGGGCTCATTTATAAAAGTAGTTTCTGCTGTTCAGTTTAGTGGAGTCCAGCTATTCAAGAATCTGTAAAATAGACTTACAACATTTCCCGGTTTTTTTATCGATGGGAATTAGGTGCAACCCACTACCTGCCTTCGAATCAATCTCAATTACCATGCAGGGCAAAAACTTTTTTTTGAAATAACAGCAATAATTTGTGCAAAATCATGAAGTGCTTAGATTGTTCTAAGCATCTCATGCACTACTCACACCGTTTTTTCTATTCATTTATTAATTTCTATTTTTACCCATATTCACATCACCCTCCCCTCTAATTGCAAAATGATACGTTTTAGATCTCCATTGTTCCTATTTTTCTTAATGAGTGGCCTGCTGGTCTCAGTTGCATCAGCGCAAAGCACGATGCAGATTACGGATATTGGCCCTTCTTCTGCCATGGTCTCCTGGAAGGGATCTGGTCATAATAATGAAGCGATCAGATACCGGAAGACGGGTACTACAGAATGGGTCACTGTCAGCACCGGCTTGCAATCAGTTTACAAGATTAGCAACCTCAAGCCAAAGACCCCTTATGAAGTAGCGGTAAAGACATTCAGTGAAAATGGTATGGAAGAGTGGTCGCCGAGTGAAAAATTGCTGACAATCGGCAGGCCGAACCTGCTGGTGATTATGGCTGATGACGGCCGATATGATAACTATGCAGTGAATGGCGGGCCTGACTTTTTTCCTTCGCCCAACATCAACAGCATCGCCGAAGAAGGAGCCAACTTTAAGTATTGCTTTCCGGCACTGTCACTCTGTTCACCCAGCCGCGCTTCACTGGTGACCGGCACCTATCCGCATCATCATGGCGTGTTTGGCAATGCTGTTATTGATACCATGCTATTACCAACAGTTGCTACCATACTTCACGACTCAGGATATTATGTAGGATTAGTGGGAAAATACGGTTTCGATAAATGGCCTATTAACGGGTATGACTATTGGCTGCAATCAGCCAGCGATCCATATACCAATGTGATCTATGATACACCTACCGGCCCGACGTTCATACCCGGACACAAAACCAATGTTTTCACCAATGGAGCAAAAGATTTCTTAAGCTCTGTTCCCAACGATAAACCATTTTGCCTCTTTCTTTTCCATAAGGCACCTCATGTACCATTGGAACCAAGACCTGATGACACTACTTTGTTCCTCACCGACACGATGCCTTTTCCGGATGATTTTTTTCCGTACACCGAAGCATTTCCCAGTTACCTGTATGATTGCCATGCATTTGTTAACAATACCGATACACTTGCTTATGAATGGCTTAAATACTATCAGTTACTCGCCGGTATTGACTGGAGTGTTGGGGCAGTGCTAACCAAACTGACGAACCAGGGGAAACTCGACAGTACCTTGATCATGTATACCAGTGATAATGGCCTGTTGAAAGGTGAACACCTGTTACGCGGCAAGCAGATTCCGCAGGATGAATCGTTGCGATTACCAATGTTTATCAGGTACCCTGCCTGGTATGCTCCCAATACAAAAATTACTGATGAGATGGTCATGAATATTGACATCGCGCCAACACTGATTGATGCTGCCGGATTTAATAATCCTGCTCAGATGGACGGGTGGTCTATTCATGATATTACTTCCGGCGTGAAACATCGAAAGCAATTCATGTATGAATTTTACAATAAGGAAGAATGTACCCCAACCCTGCATGCCGTGCGCTCATTTGATTACAAGTATGTTTTCAATTCCTGTGACAATGTGGTGGAAGAATTTTATGATCTCATCAACGATTCACTGGAAACTTACAATAAGATCAATGACCCAAACTTCCAGGCCCTGATCCAGGTTTACCGGTTAAAACTGGATTCTATGCGTAAGTTTTATGGCGATACCATCCTGGTGGATACCATCATTAATTGTGAACTCTATAACGGAATAGAGACAGAAGGCGATGAGGAAACTGAATCAGGCGTGCTGTACGCAACAGCCTTTCCAAATCCCGCGCAAGATCTGCTGAATATCAACTGGTCATATGTTTATGCTCCGCAAACAGAAGTTACGATAAATGATATCACCGGCAGGATGATCTATCATAAGACTTTCCGCTTAGGAGAAGAACGGACTTTACTCCTGCACACACGAGAGTGGTCAACCGGCGTTTATGTAATTTCCATCAAGGCCGGCAACGAACAAAAGCGGTTGAAGTTCATTAAAGACTGATGTATGGGACTCCTTGCAGTACGGTATCATATCGCAACCGTATTTTCAATGGAAAGCTTCATGATTAACCAATGAAGCGCTCAATATGCTACAATATTTTAGCTTTTAAACTGAGATCAAGACTGCGATAAGAATGTGTTAACGCGCCAACGGAAATAAAATCCACACCGGTGGAAGCTATTTCACGTGCGGTTTCCAGCGTCACACCACCGGAAGCTTCCGTTTCTGTTTTATGATCAATTAATGATACAGCACGCGCCGTATCTTCAATGGTAAAATTGTCGAGCATAATGCGATCGACATGGCCGGTTTTTAGCATCAACTCGACATCTTTCAGCGTCCGTGCTTCTATCTCCACTTTCAGGTTCAGCTGTTTAGCTTGCTGGTATTGTACAACAGCAATAATTGCCTGTTCGATGCCTCCTGCAAAATCAATATGATTATCCTTAATCATAATCATATCGAACAGGCCGAAGCGGTGATTGCAACCACCTCCAATCTCCACCGCTCTTTTCTCAGCGGCTCTGAATAAAGGTGTTGTTTTCCGTGTGTCCAGAATTTTTGCCCGGTAACCTTCCACTTTTTTGACATATGCATGAGTAAGTGTGGCAATTCCACTCATCCGCTGCAGGCAGTTCAATGCCAATCGCTCGCCCATAAGAATGGCACGCGCATTTCCAAACAGTTCAAATGCGATTTGCCCGTGATTAATGGAAGCGCCGTCTCCGATCAGGATACTCATTTGCATGGCAGGATCGAGCTGCTGAAATATTTCCTGCGCCAATTCAACACCTGCTAGAATGCCTTGATCTTTAATGTGCAACTGGGCCTGGCCCTTAGCACTTGCACCAATACAGGAAAGGGTAGTGTGATCACCGCCCCTGATATCTTCTTCTAATGCCTGTTGGATGAATGGCCGCCAATACACTAGTGCTGCTTTTCGAATCTCATTTCCTGAATGGCAGCAACAGCACCTTTCTGTTTTACGTAGTAATACACCCTGAAAGATTGGTTGGCTGATTTCAGCGGTCCGATACCATATGACGATCCTTCGCCGGAATTTCCTCTGTGCACCACTTCAAATGACTGAACAGGATTCTTGGAAAAAAAATCACGCAGCACCATTTCTGCCTGTACCTTGCTATATACCGCTTCTTTGTCGAGGATGGTAATTTCTACGTTGGTATCAAAATATTTTGCCACCTCTTTGGCATTGCCTCCTCTTATTGCACCGGCAATATTATCTATGATATCAAAATTGGAAAATACGGCAACGGGTAAGGCAAGTATTAATAAGAGTAAGGTTCCTCTCATGGCAGGTAAATTCATTTGGGATTAATTTTCATTTTGTTAACAAAAATACTGCCAACAGCCATAAATCATCAAGTAGCAGAGCATTGCACTTTTGCATACTAACGAAGGTAAGAAATTTTTGAATGAACCATCCGATGGCGTATAACAAAGACTTTTATTACCAAATCAAAACTTAACGCTGATGATTGCGGTGGTATGCTGATCGACTCACTTAGAGTTTTCACATCATCTGTGTATTATTAACCTATGCAGTGACTCAACCCGGAATCATAGCATGATGAATCAAGCGATCATTTCCTGCCTTTGGCAAGGCCGACAGACAGCAATGAAAGAGTGATCACAACTGAGCTGAGCCTCTTTGATTCGTCTGACAGCTCAGCATATTCAAATCAGGGCAACAACCAGTGTATAACAATCTTTCTTCACCGAATCTATTGTAATTTTATGCACAAAACAGGTTCGGTTCTGCAACCTATTATTATGACAAATAAAGTGATACTGATGATTATGGATGGATGGGGCCATGGTGCCCATCCGTCAAGTGATGCGATTTACCAGGCAGATGTTCCATTCGTTAAAAGCCTTTATGAGAAATATCCGCATGCCGAATTAATCACTTGTGGCGAAGCGGTTGGTCTGCCAGCAGGTCAAATGGGAAACTCGGAGGTCGGACACATGAATATCGGCGCCGGACGTATTGTTTACCAGGAACTGATGCGCATTAATAAAGCAATTGAAAGCAGGGCACTTCATACCAATGCTGCCTTGCTGGAAGCAATAGCCTATGCAAAAACTAAACGCAAGCCGCTTCACCTCATAGGGCTGGTTTCAGATGGTGGTGTTCATTCACACATCAGTCATTTAATGGCATTGTGTGACATCGCGAAAGAACAGGAACTGCAGGAAGTTTACATCCATGCCTTCACAGATGGTCGTGATACGGACCCGCAGAGTGGATTGGGTTTCCTGGAGTCGTTGCAAAACCATCTCGATAAGAGTGTCGGTCAAATAGCTACCGTAACAGGCAGGTACTTTGCCATGGACCGCGATAACAGGTGGCAGCGTGTGAAGGTGGCTTATGATGCGTTGGTGGCCGGTGTGGGTGAAAAATCGGCAAACATCAGGGAAAGCATCAGAAAATCATATAATGAGAATGTTACCGATGAGTTCATCAAACCGATCATTAAAACGAATAACGAAGGCAAGCCGCTGGCAACCATCGAGGAAGGTGATGCCGTCATCTGTTTTAACTTCAGAACTGACCGCTGCCGTGAAATTACCCGTGCACTGACGCAGGAAGACTTTCCGGAATTCGCCATGAAAAAATTTTCTTTGCATTATACCACGATGACCATCTATGATCAAACATTTGAGAACGTAAATTTTATTTTTTCAAATGATAATCTCACGCATACGCTTGGCGAGGTATTGTCAGCGAATGGTCTTACACAGATACGCATGGCGGAAACTGAAAAATATCCTCATGTCACTTTCTTTTTCAATGGCGGCAGGGAGACTCCCTTTTCAGGTGAGCACCGGTTTATGGTTCCTTCACCCAAAGTGGCAACCTATGACTTGCAACCGGAAATGAGCGCCATAGCAGTGAGAGATCTTTTAATCTCCAAGCTCAAAGAACTGAAGCCCGACTTTATCTGTATCAATTTCGCCAACGCTGACATGGTAGGACATACCGGCGTTATGTCTGCTGTAAAAAAGGCGGTTGAAACGGTAGATCAATGTGTGAAGGAGGTAGCGGAAACAGCCCTGGCAATGGATTATTCCATCTTGCTCACTGCTGATCATGGCAATGCTGATTATATGATCAATGATGATGGCAGCCCCAATACAGCCCATACACTCAATCCGGTTCCGTTGTTTCTGATTGACAACCATTCCAATCTTAGTTTAACAAGCGGTAAACTCGGTGATCTTGCCCCTACCATTCTGACAATCATGAATGTTTCCATCCCCATTGAAATGACTGGAAATGTATTGGTAAGGAAGGCCTTGTAACCGCTGAATAATACCTGTAAGCACTGATTAAAAATAACATGAACCATTTCAGAAATCAAATTACAAAAACAACCATCGGCCTTTTTCTGGCATCTTGGCTGACTGTAACCTCCTGCAATACAACTCCTGCTTCGACTGGTCATCATGATTATTTTGACCTCGTTGGTTTTCTGGATCAACAGGTTGAAACACTTTATAAGGATTCATTTCTTGTTATAAAAACATCAAGTATTAACCAAAATACAAATCAGCATGAAATGCCATGGACTGACTGGCGAAAAGAGTTGTCGTTGTTTTACGCTTCCGACATTAACAAGGTGGCATTTGCGGGAAAATACCAGGCAGATACCATCTTCATAGACAGCACGCAAAACAAAATCGTCTATCGCAGCACCGATCCTGCCCTTAGAACATCATTGATAGAGATAACATATGCACTCTCGGCCAACCGTGTTAAGCTTATTCACATCAAAAACCAATCGCACAATATTATTTATTCCAATACCGAAGAACTTTACCTGGAACCATTGAAGACTTACATCATCAAATCAAAGCAACAAATGTTCTTTTTTGGGGTAACGGACCTGACAGTAAAAGGCGACTTTGTCCAGAAAGGAAAGTCTTATTTTTAGCAGACAGGTCATCATGAATATCAGACGGAAGCACATCATACTCACGGCTGATTTTCACTTTCCAATAAAGGCATAAGCAGAACGGGTTGTCTGATGCAAAACCAGGGTTTTAATAACTTTTTTAAAAATCTTTCATCCATTGAATTTTGCCATTTGTGATTTATCGGTAATACCGTTACGCAGTGAAACTTCTGATCAAAGCGAGATGATCTCACAGTTGCTTTTTGGAGAGGTGGTGGAAGTGCGCGAAAGAGCCCGGCAATGGTTACGTGTCCGTACATTTTGGGACAGCTATGATGGTTGGATTGATGAGAAACAAGTTCAACCCATCACGCTCAAGACGTTTCGGGAACTGACTGCCACACCCATTCATTGTGCACTGGATACTGCCGGCATCGCACAAAGCAAATTCCGGTCGCTGCCTTTGCTGACCGGTAGTTCATTGCCTTATTTCAAGGAAGGCAGGTTCAGAATCAATGAAGAAGAATTTACTTTCAACGGGCAGGTAACCGATCCTGCCGCCGCGGATATCACCCGGCAAATACCTGCTTTTGCCCGCAGCTTCCAGAATACACCTTACCACTGGGGAGGCCGGTCGGTTTTTGGTATCGACTGTTCCGGCTTTACCAATGTCGTGTTTAAACTGGCCGGAATTCAACTCCGCCGCGATGCATGGCAGCAGAGCGAACAGGGCGTTTTAATCAGTTTCATTGACCAGGCACGTGCCGGCGACCTGGCTTTTTTTCATAATGAGGAAGGAAGAATCAATCATGTGGGAATTATCCTTGACGATCAACAGATCATTCATGCTTCCGGCCGTGTCAGGATTGATACGATTGATCATTATGGCATTTTTAATGAAGAACAAAAAAAGTATTCGCATCAACTCCGGCTGGTGAAAAGAATTATCAGTTGATAGCCTTGCAGCACTTGAAAAAATTCTACCGGAAAATCAGTATAAGCGTGTGATCAAAATATTTTCTACATCACAGACACGGGAAGCAGATCAATATACTATTGAGCAGGAGCCTGTGTGCAGTATAGATCTGATGGAACGCGCGGCTATGGCATTTACCTCGATGTTTGTTTCCACTTATTCAGCGGAAAGCAGCATTCACATTTTTTGCGGATATGGTAACAATGGAGGCGATGGCCTTGCTATTGCCAGGCTCTTGCTGCAGAAAAGCTATCCGGTTACTGTCTACCTGTTAGCTGACAGTCAAAATTATTCAGCCGATCTGCAAATCAATCTATCAAGGTTCAGGGAAATAAAATCTGCAGCCATTCACCCTATCGCTGCTGAAGATGACTTTCCCATCATTGAAGCAGATGCTGTTATTGTTGATGCATTGTTTGGGTCAGGACTCAACAGGCCATTATCGGGCCTTGCTGCAGCGCTTATACGACATCTGAATACACAGCAATGTATCCGCGTAGCGGTTGACATACCCAGCGGATTATTCGCCGATCAATGGAGTGCCGGAGAGGTTTTCATGGCACATCATACCATCACCTTTCAACATCCGAAGCTTTCATTTTTGTTTCCTGAAAACGCAGCCGCTGTCGGCCGTTGGGCTACTGTTCCCATCGGCTTGCACCAGCATTACATTCGAACCACAGCGACGGCTCATTATCTGACAGAGCCTCAGGATATAAAAAAGATAATCAACCAACGCGGGAAGTTTGATCACAAAGGAACTTTCGGTCACGCCTTCATCCATGCCGGCAGTAAGCAGAAAATGGGTGCAGCCATCCTGTGCGGAAAAGCGTGCATGCGTGCCGGTGCAGGGCTAACGACCTTGCATGCCAGTGGAACAACAGCGGGCATTATCAATACTGCCATTCCGGAAGCAATGACCATGACCTATAAGGTGAACAGCAAGCAACCGTTTAACTGGACTGGATTTTCCGCCGCTGCTTTTGGTCCTGGAACCGGGACCGGCCAACCTGCCACCACTATGCTGCTGGCATTGCTAAAGGGCATTGTGGTACCTGCCGTCCTTGATGCAGATGCGCTGAATATCATTTCCATGCAAAAGAAAAGCTGGAAACTTCTGCCTGATAACAGTATCATCACCCCTCATCTGAGGGAATTTGAACGTCTCGCAGGCCATACCCGCAACTGGTACGAAAGACATCAATTGCAGTTGCAACTTTCAAAACAGCATTCGATTTTCATAGTGCTGAAAGGTGCTTACTCATGTATCACTACGCCCGATGGAATCAGCTATTTCAATCCAACAGGCAATCCTGGTATGGCGAAAGGTGGCAGCGGCGATGTACTGACCGGGATTCTTGCAGGCTTACTGGCACAACGGTATGATCCGCTGAATGCCTGCCTCCTCGGCGTTTATCTGCACGGCTTAGCCGGTGACCTCGCTGTTAAAAAACAATCAGTGCATTCATTGCTGGCCCGTGACATCATTGACTGCATCAGTGATGCTTATAATGAATTAACTTCTGAACAAGCATAACTCATTCCTTCAAAACCTGCTCGTACTGTTGCTGCTTAGTTCCTGCAGCACGCAGAAGAGTGCTTCAATATTGAAGACTGATTCTTTCAAAACGCAAAGTCAACAGGCAACAACCGGTATACCCGAAACGAGCAGTACGAGCGAAGGCACAGATGCTGCACGTTTACTGGCATACCAGGAAAAGTACAGTCCAGCATTAGGCGAAGAAATGGTTATCAATAATCTCCTGCTCTTTGATTTTATAGATGAGTGGATAAATGTGCCTTATCAGCTTGGTGGCAATTCGAAAGCTGGTATTGATTGTTCCAGGCTATCCATCTTATTGATGAATGAAGTATATCATAAGTCAATTGCAGGCAGTTCCGCCGACATTGCCCGACAAACAGAACCTATCGCTAAAAGCCGGCTGAAGGAAGGAGACCTCGTGTTCTTTAAGATTAACAGTGACGAGGTGAGCCACATGGGCGTTTACCTCGGCAATGGCAGATTCATTCACTCCACAACGCAGCGAGGTGTTGTGATCAGTGATCTGCAAGATAATTACTACAGCAAGTATTTCGTGGAAAGCGGAAGGGTAAGATGAACCCGACTATCCCGGGAATTTGGCTTTGGAAAATATTAAGGATGGATATGGTGCCCATTCTGTAATGTTTGGGCCTGTAATGCGAATCTTCCATTTTGCCGTGTTGTTTCATAGCTGGACTTTTTAACCCGGATTTTTCAGTAGAAAAATCCCGCTTCGCTACGACTTATAACTGCTAAGGGTTTGCTGATCTTTTTCAAGAAAAGAAAATGTTTCGCAAACCCTAAGCATTTCTACGTCGGGGTTAAACCCGGCGCCGTTTTGAATGGCAAAATGTGGGTTTAATCGGGAAAGCGGGTGAAACCAACAATACGAAGATACCCACCAACGTCAATTCTGGTTTTTTACGACAAGGATAGTTCTGCTCGCTTATCTTTGCCGGATGAACCTTTCTCCGCTCACTGCCATTTCTCCGGTTGATGGCAGATACCGTGACAAGATCAGCGCACTGGCGAAATATTTTTCTGAGTATGCACTAATCCGTTACCGCATTTTAGTGGAAGTGGAATACTTCATCGCACTGGCATCGCATGGAATTCCCGCGCTGAAAGCATTTGATCACAACATGGAGGAGCCCCTCCGTGCCTTATATAAGCATTTTTCCGAAGCAGATGCACAGCGCATCAAAGAGATTGAGAAAATCACCAATCATGATGTGAAAGCGGTGGAATATTTCCTCCGGGAAAAATTTGAAATGATGGGATGCGGCGCATATATAGAGTACATACACTTCGGACTCACCTCACAGGATATCAACAACACGGCAATTCCACTTTTACTCAAGGAATATCTGACACAAGACTACCGGCAGATGCTCGGACAGGTGATCGATCAGGTTACAGAAAGAGCATTGGCCTGGAAAAATGTCGCCATGCTGGCGCACACACACGGACAGCCTGCATCACCTACCATCTTAGGCAAAGAGTTATATGTTTTTGCAGAGCGGCTGATGAGGCAGGTCGAACAGCTGGTTGCTATTCCCGCTTCAGCAAAATTTGGTGGCGCCACAGGAAACTTCAACGCACATCATGCTGCTTTCCCGGACACCGACTGGAACGCATTCGCCAATTCTTTCGTGAATGAGACACTGGGGCTGAAACGATCTCAGCATACCACACAAATAGAACACTACGATAACCTGGCCGCCACCTTTGATGCTTTGAAAAGAATCAACACCATCCTGATTGACTTCTGCCGCGATGTGTGGATGTATATCTCCATGGATTATTTCAAACAGAAAATTAAAACCGGTGAAGTTGGATCTTCTGCCATGCCGCATAAAGTAAATCCGATCGATTTCGAAAATGCTGAAGGAAATCTCGGTATCGCGAATGCCCTCTTCGAGCATTTTTCGGCAAAGCTCCCAGTTTCGCGGCTGCAACGCGATCTGACCGATTCCACTGTATTGAGAAATACAGGCGTTCCTATCGCACACACGGTTATTGCCTTGCAATCCATCCTGAAAGGATTTAATAAATTAATCTTAAATGAAGCTGCACTTCAGTTTGATCTCGACAACAACTGGGCGGTAGTGGCAGAAGCAATTCAAACCATTCTGCGCCGCGAAAATTATCCCGATCCTTATACCAGCCTCAAAGAACTGACACGCCATAACCAGAAAATTACGAAGCAGCAGATTGATGCATTCATACTTGCGCTGAACGTGAGTGATGCCGTTAAAGACGAATTGAGAAATATCACCCCGTTTAACTATACCGGCACCTTTACCCTCTAATTTTGTTACCGGTTACTGTTTATTCACAGACAGGCGATCCGCTTATAAAACACCTGCACAATGCATATGGCACCGTTAAAAGAAGGGATTGATTACTACATCAATGCTGACGGACTTTTTGTATTCACAGAAGCATACCATGTAAAAAGAGGATACTGTTGCAAAAGCGGTTGCCTGCACTGTCCATTTGGATTCAACCAGCAACCAGAAACACCAACTGCAACTTCTTCCGGTAACAATACTCCTCCCGATTTCACTTGAAGCGGATAGCTTTCACCGGTGAGATGCGTGCAACAAGATAAGATGGAATAAACAGCGTCAACAGGCAGATGAGCATGGTCCCGGTATTGATAGCCAAAATATAGAACGGATCAATCAATACCGGCGCGACAGAAACATAGTAAGACTCTTCAGGCAATGTAATGATCTGCAAATATTTTTGAACGAGACAGATTCCGACACCGACAACATTGCCCAGTAATAGGCCAAGGCCAGTTATGTACGCAGCATGATAAAGAAATATTTTGCGGATCATCCAATCTGATCCGCCCAGTGACTTTAATATCCCGATCATGTTGGTTCGTTCAAGAATAAGGATAAGTAATACGGTTGTCATGTTTATTATCGCAACCAGTATCATGAGCAGGATGATCACTTTTTCATTCATCGTCTGAAGATCCAGCCAGTCGAACAGGTTGGGATTCACCTGCTTCATGGATTTTGCTTCCAGTTCATGCCCGATGTATTCGCTGTTGATCAGGGCTCCCATTTGTTCCAGTTGGTTCACGTTATTGATGAATATTTCAAAGCCACCGACTTCACTGTCCGTCCAGTTATTTATTCTCTGAAGCAAGGCTATATCAACAATAGCATAGAGCCGGTCATATTCATCAAGCCCTGTTTTGTATATTCCGGTGACAGTGAGTTTCCGGTAGCGCATGGGTTGTTGTACAAAGTAAACTATGACCTCATCACCTACTTTTAACTGCAAGCGACTGGCAGTGGTTTTAGAGATCATGATCTGCCTGCGTGCGGCGGAATCACCGGCCGTGAGAATTTTTCCTTCCACCAGATAGTTTTTCAGAAAGGTCCAATCGAAATCACCGGCAATTCCCCGGAGCACCATGCCTTCCATTTCCTTATCTGTTTTCAGGATACCCGCCTTCGTAGCAAACACCTGAATATGCCTTATACCTGGCACTTTCTCAATGCCCGGATAAAATGGCTGATTGATTGAAATGGGAACCTCACCATATGACCTGCCCTGTTCAATACTTCTGACCGTAACATGTCCCCAGAATCCAAATACTTTCTCACTGATCTCCTGCTGAAAACCATTGACCACGGCCCCGGCTACTATCATTACGGCAACACTTAATGCGACTGCGGTAACCGCAACACGTACGATGAGCCGTGAAAATGATTTACCGGCAGAGAAAGCCAACCGTCGCGCAAGGAAATAGGAAATCTTCATGATGAGGAATCTGTCACTATGCAATACAAAACTCTTTCCTGCCAGCGCTTTCAATTAAACTATAAGAAACGATTAACAACCAGTGCAGCAGGTTATCTTACCTTTGGCATTTTCATACCAGCGCTAAATTTATGCAAATAAGCCATTCGCGCCTTACGTCGTCTTTCAGAAAAGCAGTAATGCTGCTGTTGGTCATCCCATTTAATTACTGCGTTCAGCCTTCTAAGGTTTCTGCACAAGTGATCGTTGGTGCCGAACGGATGGATCAATATTTATCTTCCCTCAACGGTAAAAACATTGCGCTTGTGGTGAATCAAACTTCTCTTGTTGGCACCAGGCATCTTGCGGATACACTGACTGATCGCGGCATCAGTATTAAGAAAATATTTGCACCTGAACATGGATTCAGGGGAGATGCTGATGCCGGTGAAAATATTACAGGAAGCGTGGATGCCAGAACCAACATTCCCATCGTTTCCATCTATGGTAAAAAACTAAAACCAACAGCGGAAGACCTCAAAGGAATAGATTTAGTTGTATACGACATCCAGGACGTTGGCGTAAGATTCTATACCTATATCTCCACATTGCATTATGTAGTGGAGGCCTGTGCTGAAAACAAGATTCCGTTGCTTGTATTGGATCGTCCGAATCCGAATGGTTATTATGTGGATGGCCCGGTATTGCAACCCGAATTTTCTTCCTTTGTCGGCATGGATCCCGTGCCCATTGTTTATGGCATGACTCCGGCAGAATATGCGCAAATGTTAGTCGGTGAACAGTGGCTGGCAGCCAAAGCCTTCTGCAGGCTGAGTTTTGTATTATGCGAGGGATATGATCATTCCACCTTCTATGATTTGCCGGTTAATCCGTCTCCCAACCTTCGCTCCATGACGGCGATTCACCTGTATCCTTCGCTTTGTCTTCTGGAAGGAACACCAGTAAGTGTTGGCCGGGGCACTGACCGTCCGTTTATGCTGATCGGTTATCCGGGATTCGAAAAAGGAAATGCCGGCTTCAATCCCAAGAGTATGCCGGGCGCAAAAGAACCTCCCTACCTGAACCAGGTCTGTAAAGGATATGATCTTTCTGGTTTGAACACGGGATTCTTCAAAGAAAATCCAAGGTTGATGTTGCATTGGGTGGCAGATTTTTACACCTCGTATCCGGAAAAAGATAAATTTTTCACTTCCTTTTTTGATAAGCTGGCAGGCACCGATCAGTTGCGCAAACAGATCATGGCAGGGACACCGGAAATGGAGATCCGGAGGAGCTGGGAACCGGCATTGACTCAATTCAAAGAGGTAAGAAAGAAATATTTATTGTACCGTGATTTCGAAGGTGGCTGAACAGCCTATTGCCGGATCAAAAGGGATCAGTTATCAAATGAATACCACTGAAAAGAAACTTAAGATTGTATTTATGGGAACGCCTGAGTTTGCTGTTCCTTCCTTACAGATTTTGCTGCAACAGCAATATGATATTGTGGCCGTTGTAACTGCCCCGGACAAACCTGCAGGCCGCGGCCTGCATCTGCAACAATCAGCCGTAAAAAAATTTGCCCTTGAAAAAGGGTTGCACATTTTGCAGCCAGTTAAATTAAAAGAGGAGGCATTTGTTACTGCACTCCGCTCCTTGCAACCCGACCTGCAAATTGTAGTTGCCTTCAGGATGCTTCCTGAAATCATCTGGCAAATGCCTGCTTTGGGAACCTTCAACCTGCATGCATCGCTCCTGCCGCAGTACCGGGGCGCTGCACCCATCAACTGGGCCATCATGAATGGCGAAACAGAAACAGGCGTGACAACATTTTTCCTAAAACAGGAAATTGATACCGGCAAAATTCTCTTCCGCGAAAAGCTGTTAATTGGAGAAAATGAAACCGCAGGCGAATTACATGACCGTCTGAAGATGGCCGGTGCAGAACTGGTGTTAAAAACAGTTCGGGCCATTGAAAGTGGCAGTTACCCTCAGATCGAACAGGAGGAAAGCAATGAATTAAAAAAAGCTCCAAAGATTTTCAACCAGCATTGCCGGATTGACTGGCATCATCCGGTGGAGGTTATATTCAACCAGATACGCGGATTGTCTCCCTACCCTGCTGCATTCACCATCATGAAAGGCAAAATGGTGAAGATACTCTCGGCAAAAAAAATAATTACATTGCATGCGCGCTCCGCCGGCACCATCTCCACGGATGGAAAAATGTATTTGCATTTTGCTGCTGCGGGTGGAATGATTGCAGTGGAAGAGTTGAAAATGGAAGGAAAAAAACAAATGCACGTGGAGGAATTTTTACGAGGATTCAGGCCGGAGTAGCCCATCAACTATTTCGCAATATAAAATCAGATCTCCGCCATTCCTGTAAACACATGTTGTACCGGCCCTTCTAAAAAAATATTGGTGAAGTGCCCCGCCTCATTCTTGCTGAAGTACACTTTCAGTTTTCCGCCGGCGGCCTGAATGAAATACTCCTGTAAATGCAAATTATTTTTCTGATGGAGCGATGCCGCGATAGCAACTGCCACAGTTCCCGTTCCACATGATAAGGTTTCGTCTTCCACTCCGCGCTCATACGTGCGCATACTCCATGCTGAACCGGCGAGGGAAGCAAAATTGACATTGATACCTGTACTGCGATATGCTTCTGCATACCTAATTTTTTTTCCTTCAGTTACCACATCCAGGTCTTGAATATTATCAACAAACTTTACAAAATGCGGAGAGCCTGTGTTTAGAACATAGTTAGTTCCTGCGGCCTCCACATTGTTTACAGGGCACATTGAAAGTTTTACCTGATCTGTACCAGTTATTGCTGCAGTATGTGGCCCGTCAACTGCCAAAAAGTTAGCTGATTCATGAATTAAACCTGTTTTTCTGGCAAAAACAACGGCACATCTGCCACCATTTCCGCACATAGAACCCAGCCTGCCATCAGCATTATAATACAACATTTCAAAATCGAAGTCAGGGTGCTTCTCCAGCAGTATCAGACCATCTGCGCCAATTCCATAACGGCGGTGGCATAGTTGCTCTATAAGCCGTTGTTCTTTGGGGAAATTTCGCAGCAAGTTGTCAACCAGGATGAAATCGTTACCTGCACCGTGGTATTTTTCAAATTCAATTTTCATGTAAATAGCTCAGATGCAAAGTTGGATTTTTCGGTGAATTTATATGCATATGGATGATTGCCATTCTAAAACAAGGCCTTTCACCTATCGACTGTTTGGAAAAGAAAAATGATCTATAGCGTTGCTTTCCACTTTCGTTGCCGTTAAAATTTAGTTAAAGTAAAAGCGCAGGAAATTTAAGTGTTCTACCTTCGTTCTTCGAGGCATATTTTTTGACAGAAACGAACATCCTTAAAAAACAATAAAAACTATGAAATTGAGAAATCTGAGTCTTACAGCCTTTGTGGCCATTATGAGTGCACTGATTGCTGTTGGAGCATATCGTTATCTTGATAACAGTCAACCACGCACCTTTGAAGAAAAGCAAGCCAGTGCCGCACGATTTGCTCAAGTGAATTATGCAGGCAACAGTGAGGTACCTGCTACGCTGGATTTCAGGTTCGCAGCCAAACGCACCACACCAGGCGTTGTACATATCAAAACCAGTTATGCTCCGCGCCAGGTTTCGCGCAACGATCAGTATAATCCTTTCCGCGATTTTTTCGGTGATCAATTTGCACCTTTTGGCCAGCCGCAACCTGCTGAATCATCGGGGTCAGGCGTGATTATCTCTGATGATGGTTATGTAGTGACGAATAATCATGTGATAGATGATGGAGATAAGATACAGGTAATACTTGCTGACAAACAAAGCTATGAAGCGAAGGTCATCGGTACCGATCCCTCCACTGATATTGCCCTATTAAAAATTGATGAGAAGAACCTTCCGTTTATTGCTTTTGGCAATTCAGATTCCGTGGAAGTAGGCCAGTGGGTATTGGCAGTCGGCAATCCGTTCAATCTTGAATCGACTGTAACCGCAGGTATTGTAAGTGCAAAAGGAAGAAACATCAACCTGTTAGCCAGCAGGGATACTGCCGCCGTGGAATCATTTATTCAAACAGATGCTGCGGTTAATCCGGGCAACAGTGGCGGCGCGCTGGTGAATATTAACGGTGAACTGATAGGGATCAATTCAGCGATTGCCACACCAACAGGCACCTTTGCCGGTTATTCTTTTGCGGTTCCGGTAAACATCGTTTCCAAAGTAGTGAATGACCTTATGAAATTCGGAATGGTGCAACGTGGTTTTCTCGGTGTGCAGATTGCCACCCTCAATGCCGAGCTGGCAAAGGAAAAAGGGCTTGATTCAAAAAACCTTACCGGCGTGTATGTTGATGGTGTGAAAGCAGGCGGCGCAGGTGAAACGGCTGGTCTGAAGGCAGGTGATATCATTACAAAGGTCAACAATACCATCGTCAATACTTCCCCTGAATTGCAGGAGCAGGTTTCGCGCTATCATCCGGGCGATAAAATCACGGTGACCTATCTGCGCGACGGCAAAGAAAAAACTGTGGATGTTATCTTAAAAAATAATGAAGGCAATACCTCTTATCTGAAAAAGGATGAATCATCCTCCATTGCCGCACTGGGCGCTGAATTCCAGAATTTAAGCGATAAGGAACTGAAGCAGCTGGGGCTGAGCGGAGGTGTGAGAGTAAGCAAACTGATGGATGGCAAACTCAGCGCCAATACCAATATGAAAGCCGGTTTCATTATTACCAAGATTGATAATAAACCGGTTACATCGGTTGAAGATCTAAAATCCATTCTTGCGAATAAGAAAGGTGGTGTGATGATAGAAGGAAGGTATCCTGATTATCCAGGTCAGTATTTTTACGCTTTTGGCCTTTGATCGCAAATCATAGTTAATCATCAAAAGGGTTGCAGCATCACAACTGCAACCCTTTTTTATGCTTAATACCATGGCTATCCCTTCAACCCCAATTTTCAACAGAAGGGTAACGCAATATTTCAAAGAACTACCTGAGGTGAGTGCCGTAGCCGTTTTTACTTCAAAATGCGTGTTGAGGAAATATCCTATCACCCTTCTTTTTGACTCTTCCGCAACCGGTTCTGGTCAGTCGAACTATGCACGAATCGGTAATATCGCTGATACACCCTGCACGCTTGTTCAGCATTGATACATACCGGCAAGTATTGAGATGAGTTGAGCGACACTTTGCTGTGTTTCATAGTGAGAACCCGAATTATGTTACAGCAAATGGCACCAACTTAATGATATGAAGCCACTTTGTTTTAACTTCGCCGAAATTTGAGATTGTACCATGAAAAGATTCTACCTCTTTAGCCTGTTGGTGTGTTGCTTAGCACTGAAATCATCGTTAGCCAACATCTACTATGTCACGAATAACAACCCAAGTGGGACCGGGTCATTAGGCGGCGCTATCACCAGCGCAAACAGCCATTTGGGAAAAGACTCCGTGTATTTCAATATACCGATTGGCAGTGTTGCCAGCCGAACCATCACATTAAGTTCAATCTTCCCATTGCCCTCTATAACCGATCCTCTCGTGATTGATGGTACATCGCAGCCGGCAGGTGGCAGCTTTGGAATCACCAATGCAAAAATACAAATCAAGGCAGCCGATTATCTCGCTTCAGCTTTAGTGATTGCTGCGGCTGATTGCGAGGTTTATGGTCTGTACATTCATCATTTTGTGGACGGCGTTATCATTTCCGGTGGTGATTTTAAATTCGGAGCCGTGAATTTCGGCAATGTCGTTAACGATTGTACTTCCAACTGTATAAAAGTAACCAGTGTCATTACCGGATCATTTCTTTCCCTGTTTGTGGGAACCGATACACTCGGTAGTTCAGGCAACGCTCCCACGGCCAACGGTATTTATATTTCAGGATCAAAAAAAATAACCATTGGAGGAAAACAAGCCGGTGTACGAAATACCATTTCAGGCAATAAGAATGGGATATATGTGGCTGACAGTAAATTCATTGATATACAGGGAAACTATATCGGCACCGATTATAACGGAGCATTTGCAGTTCCCAATACCAATGGAATTGTAATGACACAAGGAACTTATAACTGCGAAATAGGCGGCGATTCGGTGAAAGAAAGAAACCTCATTTCGGGCAACAGTGAAACAGGCTTTGATCTTGAAGTCTATTCTTCACTGATTGATGGAAATTATATCGGTGTGGACGCTACCGGTACATTACCGCTGGGCAATGGCACCTACGGCATTTACTTCCGCAATCTTTCACATGATAACGTGGTAGGTGGCACCACAGCCGGTGTAGGTAACACCATTGCTTATAATGGCAGCGAAGCAATTTATTTTCAGAATGATGGTGTAAAAAACATTTCCATCAGAACCAACCATATTTATTGCAACTCACAATCGGCCGGCACGGGCGGAATCGTCACCAACGGCGGTAACCAGGGCATCCTTCCTCCTATTATCGTGATTGTTACTCCAACCTATATCTCTGGCTATGCGCAGCCATATACACAGGTAGATGTTTATGCAGCCAGTGAATGCGTGCAGTGTGAAGGCGCCACTTTTCTGGCTACTGTTGATGTGGATGGAACAGGTGTTTTTATTGCCAATGTAGCTTCTTCGGGAAAGGTAACTGTTACGGCCAATGATGCAGCAGGTAACACTTCGGCCTTTGCTACCTGCCAGGATACTTCCAGCACCAATTGCATTATCGCCGGCTTCTCAGCCTCATCCAGCGAAGCTTGCAGTAATGTCAATATCACGTTTACTGATCAGTCGTTGCCTGCTCCGGGACTTTCCATTAACTCCTGGGAGTGGGATTTCGGAGACAACAGCTATTCTACGGAAAGCAATCCATCGCACGTTTATGCATTACCGGGAAATTACACCGTACAACTCGTAGTAGGCAGTTCATCAGGATGTACCGATACAGCGTCGCTGATCATTACTATTGCTGAAGGTATTAATACCATTATATCCGCAGACAGCGTAGGTTGCGTTGGCACGCTGTTACACTTCAAAGATGTGTCGATTCCAAGCAGCGGCACATTCATCGTTTCATGGTCATGGGATCTTGGCAATGGCACCACCTCTTTCTTCAATGAGTTTGATTACGCTTATGCCGATCCCGGATTTTATACAGTAGTGATGTCGGTACTGAACAGCGATGGTTGTCCAGGTACAGACACGCTGACGGTAAACATACAGGCCGCCCCTGCCGCGGATTTTTCAGTGTTGCCGCTGTTATGCCCGTTGCAGCCTGCATTATTCACAGATCTCTCTACCGCCGGTGTTGGCGACAGTGTGGTTGCATGGCATTGGGCTTTCGGTGACGGTGATACCAGTATCGTTCAAAACCCTGAACATACTTATGAGACTGCCGGCATCTATACTGTAGAATTAATTGTTGAAAACAGCTTAGGCTGCGCATCTACGGTGAGCAAACAGGTGGAGGTTGTTTCCGGCGGAGAGGCTGATTTTACTTATATTGTTTCCGGCAACACCGTTTTCTTTACCAACACCTCCGTATTTCCTGCTGATTTTGATATCAAATGGAAATTTGGAGATGGTACCACCAGCAACCAGGTTAGCCCAACCCATACCTTTCCATCCACTGATAACTACCTGGTATGCATGATCGTGATAGACAATACCTGCGAACTCAACGATACCACCTGCAAAAATGTATTCGTTATTGTAGGTGTGGATGAACCGGCCTGGTTGAGCAATGTCAACGTGTATCCAAATCCAGCCACCGACAGGATTGTTATCGATAATCTTCCGGCATCAGCTGCTATTCAATCACTTCGGCTGATGAATACGGTTGGAGCAGAAATTGAAAGTTGGAATCTTTTTGATCAGCGCGGTCAGGCAATTATTTTAAATCTTCCGTCAACAGCCCCTGGTTTATATTACCTGGAAATGAAGCTGAATGATAAGATCTACATGAAAAAAATACTAATACTTCAACAGGAATAAATTACAGCATTAAAACAACCAATCATATGAGAATCGGAATTGCAGTCTGTTTCCTGCTGATAAGTATCATTCAACAGGCAAAAGCTGATGTGTTCGTTGTAATTAACAACCAGGACAGCGGCCCGGGATCACTGCGACAAGCCATTACCGATGCTAACAACCATGCTGGTAGCGACAAGATTTATTTTGATATCCCGGAGGGTGATGTAGTTGCGAGAACTATTACGCTGCAAACCGTTCTTCCTGCACTGACCGGTCCAACCGTCATTGATGCTACCACGCAGCCTATGGGTAATTCATTCGGCATTTCTTATGCGCGCATTCAACTGACTGCGGAGGCAACCGGCCTTGGACAGGCTTTTACCTTTACAGCTGACTCCTGCGAAGCGTATGGATTCTTCATCAATAAATTTCAAAACGGAATTGTAGTTACCGGAACCTATTCAAAAGTAGGCGCCATTCAAAAAGGCAATGTGATATTCAATTGCAGCACAGCCGCCATTGATATTGAATTTACCAATCATGCAGCACTGCAGGGCAACCTGATTGGTGTGGATACCATGGGTGCGATGATGGCAGGTGCAACTGGTGACGGTATTAAGGTGGTGAATTCATACCTGGTAAGCATCGGCGGCAAAACATTGCTGGCTTACAATGTTATTTCGGGAAACAACAATGGCATCCGTTTGCAGAATGCCACATTTGTTGACATTAACAGCAATAATATTGGAACCAGTCCATCCGGGCTTCTTGCGCAGCCAAACGCTTACGGTATATACTGTACCGGCATCAACAATAATATCGAAGTAGGTGGCGATTCGCTGTTTGAAAGAAATCTTATTTCAGGAAATCTGAATGCCGGTATTTATGGTGTGCTTTCCAATTCAGCGATACAGGGCAATGTCATTGGATTAAACAGTGCCGGCGAAGCTTTAGGAAATGGAACTTACGGCATCTATCTCACCTTCGGCTCATCAGATAATCTCATCGGAGGCGAATTACTGAAATCTAACGTGATAGCGAAAAACGGACAGGAAGCAATAGCTTTTCAGAACGGAACCTGTATTCACAATACAATTACAAGAAACAGCCTGTTCTGCAATTCAACTGCTTCCGGCAACGGCGGCATTAAACTTAATCAGGCAAACGGCGCGATTGCTTCTCCACAACTACTTGTGGTGACTCCGACAGGCCTTGCAGGCGCAACCATTCCGCTCGGTATCGTAGAAATTTTTACTAACGACAGTTGCACTTTGTGTGAAGGAAGTTTATATC
Organism: Chitinophagales bacterium; assembly: GCA_044227805.1. GTDB lineage: Bacteria > Bacteroidota > Bacteroidia > Chitinophagales > UBA10324 > JACCZZ01. Next base: position 55,571 of record JBGAWA010000001.1, read on the forward strand.
TGACAACCGTAACTGCCAATGCAAACGGGGTTTTCACCTATAATGCAACGATATCCGGATCCGTCACCGCCACCATTACAGATGCCATGGGAAACACTTCTTCATTTGCTGGTTGCGCAGATACAAGTTCATCCGTTTGCATCGTTGCAGAATTCATCACCACAGGATCTAAATGCGAGAACCAATTGATTTCATTTCTCGATCAGTCCGTTACCGAACCATCAACCAGCGTCAGTTCAAGGTTCTGGAATTTTGGTGATGGTGTAACTTCTACCTCTTCGTCACCTGTTCATGCCTATGCGACTCCAGGAACCTTTTCTGTCAAACTGATTGCTATCAGCGCAAGTGGTTGTACAGATACGATTGTGCATGACCTGACTATCAATGCCGTTCCGAACGCTAATTACAATACCTTGCCCGTGTCCTGCACAGGAGAGGTCGTTCATTTTGATGATGCATCCAGCAGTGATGTTACTCAGCGCTTCTGGGATTTTGGTGATGGTGGAACAAGCACCAGTACCAACCCATCGCATAGCTATGGTTCACCCGGAGTGTATGCCGTTACGCTTACGGTAACCAATGCCTCAGGTTGTACTGATTCCAAATCAGGTAATATCGCTATAGCGCCGCAGCCTGTCGCCGGATTCACTGCCGTAGTTACCGATTTGATGGTCAGCTTCACCAACACCTCCAGTTTTAACGGGCCACATTCCTTCTTCTGGAATTTTGATGATGGCAATACCAGTACACTCCAAAACCCGGAACATACTTATGCTAATGCCGGGACCTACAATGTTTGCCTGAGCATTTATGATTCTGTTTGTCAGTCCGGAAGTATACTGTGCACCTTGATTGACGTGGTGACCGGTGTTGATGATCTGGCTTTGCATGAAACCATCAGCATTTATCCAAATCCTGCCAATAGTTACCTGGTTATTAAATGCGGCAATACTGCGGAAGAGATCCGACTTACTACGATGGAAGGAAAAAATGTGCTTCATTTCATGAATCAGCAAGCTTTGCAGGATCCCCTTACACTTGCATTGCCTGCACTTGCTCCGGGACTGTATCTTTTATATGTTGAAACAGATAAAGGAACCATTGCCAGGAAAGTGGTGATAAATTGATTTTTGCAGATTTCCTATTCCAGGCAGCTGAATGATGCGCCCCGCAGTTTGCCGGGGCTTTTTTTTTGCGGATAGCCATAGCGGTTGCCCAGCATTTTTAGTTTCAAAACATTAATGGGTTTTGGCCCGGCAAAGCTTTACTTTGGATTGCGAAACATTTTATTTTTTGAAAAATATGAGTAAAAGTTTTCCCGCTTCCATGACCGGCAACGCTGGATTTTTCAATGGAAAAATCCGGCTTAATCAATTCGTACCTATATCTTTGCAGCCGTACCTGCTTTTGCAAAAACTGATTTTTTTATAGGCAGGCACTATGAATTTTACTGTTGAAAAGGCAATGTCTAATTTTAATCTAATAACTATTTTTTAACCGATACCAAACAACTACACATGGAAGGAACAAAAATTACCATGAGCCGCGGAAATTTGAAAGTCCCCAATGACCCGATCATTCCATTTATTGAAGGCGACGGCACAGGACCGGACATCTGGCGCTCAGCAGTGCGTGTAATGGATGCCGCGGTTGATAAAGCTTATAAAGGCAAAAAGAAAATTTACTGGAAAGAGGTGCTGGCGGGTGAGAAAGCCTTCAATCAAACCGGAAACTGGCTGCCCGACGCTACGTTAGATGCTTTTAAAGAATACCTGGTGGGAATAAAAGGGCCTTTAACGACACCCATTGGCGGCGGTATCCGATCATTGAATGTAGCCTTGCGTCAGATCCTCGACCTGTATGTATGTCTCCGGCCGGTACGTTATTTCACCGGAGTCCCTTCGCCGGTGAAAAAACCAGAAGCGGTGGATATGGTCATCTTCCGCGAAAATACCGAAGACATTTATGCAGGAATAGAATATGCAGCCGGCACTCAGGAAGCGGAAAAGATTCTAAAGTTTTTCAAAAAGAACTTTCCGAAGGAATATGGAAAAATACGGTTCAATGAAAAGAAGCGAGGCAAGGAATTTCTGAAAATGACTAAGAGCAAGGCAAACCCTGACACCTGTGTGGGTATCGGATTCAAGCCTGTTTCACGCATTGGTTCTCAACGGCTGATTGGTGCTGCCATCGAATATGCTTTGATGCATAAAAGAAAAAGTGTAACTCTCGTACACAAGGGTAATATCATGAAGTTCACGGAAGGTGCATTCCGCGACTGGGGTTACCAGCTGGCAGAAGAAAAATACGGCGACCAAGTATATACCTGGTCGCAGTGGGAACGAACTAAAAAAGAAAAAGGAGAAGATACTGCCAATGCTGAACAGAAAGCGGCCATGGACTCAGGCAAACTGCTGATTAAAGATGCCATTGCTGACATCACCTTGCAACAGGTGCTTACCCGGCCGGAAGACTTTGATGTAATCGCCACGCTGAACCTCAACGGAGATTATTTATCAGATGCCCTGGCAGCACAGGTAGGCGGAATCGGCATTGCGCCAGGTGCCAACATCAACTATGTTACCGGCCATGCCATCTTTGAAGCCACGCATGGAACCGCTCCCAAATATGCAAACCAGGATAAAGTAAATCCGGGTTCAGTAATTCTTTCCGGAGCAATGATGTTTGAGCACTTAGGATGGTTACCGGCTGCAAAACTGATCTATGCTGGGCTTGAAAAATCCATTGCAATTAAGCGTGTTACTTATGATTTTGAACGGCAGATGGAAGGAGCCACATTGCTGAAGTGCTCCGAGTTTGGCGACGAGATTATCAGGAATATGTAGTGATTATTACATACGACTGGTCAAGTAATAAGTATTTGTCATTCAGTAAAACCGGCGTGCATTTCCTGCATGTTGCATTGCCCGTAAAATGAAAGACCTGTTCATCCTGGCAGGGTCTTCAGCAATGGTCTGCTCACTTCTTAAAGGCGACAGAATCAACTTTATAGAAAGTTGAATCCGACAGTATCCATTGCATGTCTTACATTTTTAACCCTGGTTTTCAATTGAAAAAACCCGGGCTAAAAATATAGGCAAAATCATTATATCGCGGAATCAATTTGATATTTTTACAGGACATGCAACCCATTACCATCCATGAATTAAAAAAGGTAATCGCACTCAGCGATTTACCCGATGAGCACCTGCAATGGCTCCTCGATCATTCAGAAACCGAAGAATATGAAGAGGGATCGGTGATAATGAAAACCGGCGAAATACCTGAGTACATGGTATTCATTGTGGAAGGCAAACTTTCATTTTACATGAATAACAATGGAACACTGGTGCATTATATTGATTTTGCCAACGACGAATCCACCGGTGGCGCAACCGGTTTATTGCCTTACTCCAGGATGAAAGTATCACCGGGCTATTCTATCGCCAATGGAAAACTGCGCAGTATCCGGTTGCATAAGAAGCACTTTGCCGCACTCGAGCAACTCAACCCTGATTTGATCCAGCGGCTGATCGGATACATGACAGAACGGGCAAGGTCATTTGCCACTACGCAACTGCAGCATGAAAAGGTGAATGCATTGGGCAAGCTTGCCGCCGGCATAGCACATGAATTGAATAATCCGGCTGCTGCCATCAACAGGATCTCCGCTGAGCTGAGCAAGCGCCTGGATGAAAATTACCTCCTGACAGAAAAACTGCTGCAATACAATATCAGTCCGGAGCACCTCCGCAATATCCGCAGCATGGCCAATGAAAAAGAAAAAGAACGCAATAGCCATCCGAAGCTCAGCCCTTTGCAGCGACTGGAAAAAGAAGATGAAATCAATGACTGGCTTCATGAACAGGGGCCTGACGCCAATAAACTGACAGGCGAAACATTTGCTGACGCAGGATTTTCGGGTGCTGATCTCGAGAGCATCAGGGAAGATGCAGGCAAGGAAGCTTTCATACCTGTACTTTACTGGATTGAAAATTTGTTAAGTTCTCAGCGTGTCATCAAGGACCTGCATGAGGCCTCCTCGAGGATTTCCAATCTGGTTGGTGCCATCAAAAGCCATGTACACATGGATCGAACCGCTGATCTGCAGCTGACGGATATTCACCGCGATATTGAAAACACCCTTACGCTGCTGGGATACAAACTGCGGGAGAAAAATATATCGGTGAAAAAAATATTCGCGGAAAACCTTCCTCCCATTCCAGCCTATGTGGGGGAACTTAACCAGGTATGGAACAATATTATTGACAATGCGATCTTCGCGATGCCCAGGCAGGGTGAGTTGATTATTGAAACCGGCTTCAACAAGAAGAACGCAAATGTTAAATTTATTGATAACGGTCCGGGCATCAGCCCAGAAATACTGTCCCGCATTTTTGATCCTTTTTTCACCACCAAAAAAGTAGGAGAAGGAACAGGGATAGGATTAGACCTGGTGAACCGTGCCATCAAACACCACAATGGAGATATTAAAGTAAACTCAAAACCAGGCAGAACAGAGTTTTTGATCTGTCTCCCGGTAACGGAAGCAAAACAGTAAACAGATGAAACAACCCTTCATCATTCTGGTGGATGACGATGAGCAGGTGCTGCACGCCATTCAAAGGGATATCAGAAATGAATATCGTGATGCCTATCGCATCAGTGGCAATGCATCAGCCATAGAAGCCCTGGAGCTCATCAAAGCGCTTCACCTCAAAAATGAAACAATAGCCTTGATCATCTCCGATCAGCGCATGCCTGAAATGGAAGGCATTGATTTCCTTTCCAGGGCCAAAGAGATTTATCCTGATACGCGAACAATCTTACTCACGGCTTATTCTGATATCGAAGCGGCAATCAGGGCGATCAACCTGATCAAACTGGACTATTACCTGCTGAAGCCCTGGAATCCACCGGAAGAAAAACTTTATCCTGTTGTAGATGATTTACTGGATGAATGGAACGCGCTTTATAAACCTGATCATGAAGGCATCCGCATAGTTGGGTTTCAATGGTCGCCCAAGTCACATAGGCTGAAAGAATTTCTTTCCGGAAACCTGATTCCCTTTTTATGGCTGGATGTTGAAACAAATAAAGGTGCTGAAAAATACCTTGCGAGCGCAAATGTGACCGCTGCTGAATTACCGCTGGTCATTCTGAAAGACGGCTCCTTCCTTTCAGACCCGGCTTTGCCAGATCTTGCAGCACATGTCGGGCTGCAACAAACCGCCAGCCACGAGGTATACGACGTATTGATTGCAGGAGCCGGGCCGGCAGGACTGGCCGCTTCGGTGTATGGCTCGTGCGAAGGGTTGAAGACCTTGCTGATTGAAAAAAATAACCCTGGCGGACAAGCCGGCAGCAGTGCGAGAATTGAAAATTATCTTGGCTTTCCCAAAGGCCTATCCGGCGCCGAACTCAGTCAGCGGGCCATTGCACAAACCCTCCGGTTCGGAACAGAAATACTCACCCCCAAGAGTGTAAAAAACATTCGTATTCAGGACGGATATAAGATTGTGGAGATGACGGATGGTATGCAGGTAATGTGTAAATCCATCGTGATAGCAACAGGGGTTGAATACAGGAAGCTGGATATTCCCGGTATTGAAAACTTTACGGGTGCTGGCATTTATTATGGATCCGCTTCCGTGGAGGCGCGCGCCTGCAGAGATGAATGCGTTTATATTGTTGGAGGAGCTAACTCAGCTTGCCAGGCAGCACTTCACATCAGCAAGTTTGCCAGGGAAGTGAACCTGCTCATCAGACGCGATTCCATAAAAAGCACTGCTGCCAATTACCTTGCTGAAAATATTGGCAAAACGCCGAATATCCATGTTCACCCACATACAGTGATCATCCGGGTGGAAGGCAATAAAGAACTGGAAAAAATTACACTGAAGAATGGAGCTACGGGAGAAGAAAAGACGGTGTCGGCCAAAGCGCTGTTTATTTATATCGGAGCCAAACCCGGTACTACCTGGCTGAATGATCTGGTGCTGAAAGATGAAGCTGGTTTCATTGTTACCGGAAGCGACTTATTAAAAACAAAATCATTTAATTCGATCTGGAAACTTCAGCGGGAACCTTATATGGCGGAAACAAGTGTGCCCGGAATTTTTGCCTCAGGTGATGTGCGTTTCGGTGCCATGACTGGCATTTCTGCGGCGGTGGGAGAAGGCGCCATGGCTATTCGGTTTGTCCGGAAATACCTTAGTGAAATGTAATATGCTGACTGCTGATAAAAAGAGAACCAATTTTGAGCAATTACTTGAAGGATGCATTCAAGGCTCATCATCTACCATAGACTTGGTTCCGGACTTTTCCATTTTAAATTCCAAATAAATAAGACGACAAGCGGCTCGGCTGAGATAGATCGAATCGCCTCTCATTTCTTTCCATCTATCTTCATTTTCCCCAATAACACACGCTATGACCAAGCAACAGGTGCTACATACCCTTAAAAAACATTTGCAAACGGCAATAGCACTCGAACATTCTACTTTACCACCCTACCTTACGGCTTATTGGAGTATTCAAGGCAATTCTGAAAATGCATTACATGTTAAAAATTATTTCCTCTCTGTAATACAGGAAGAAATGCTGCACATGGCAATGGCATGTAATATTCTGAATGCGATTGGCGGCACACCAAAAATCAATGATCCTTTGACTTTACCAGCATTTCCCTGTTCCTTGCCCGGCCATAGCAAAACCAACAATGCCTTTCTTGTGCACCTGGATAAATGCTGTCCGCAATCCGTAACCAATTTTGTGCAGATAGAAATGCCGGAAGAATTCATGGGTAGCAAGCACCATGCAGACGGATGGTGTACCATTGGTGAATTTTATGATGAGATAACGACTTTGATACGGCACAATTCACTCAGTGATACTGATTTTACATTTGGAAAGCAGCTGGACAATTCCTTTAATCCCGGGAAAGGTAAATTATATAGCGTTCGAAACAGGCAGGATGCGCTGAACGCATTGGATGAAATAATTGATCAGGGAGAAGGCCATTCCGGGAAACTTTATAATAAAGATCATGAACTCACGCATTACTGGAAATTTTTTGCCATCCGCGATCTGATGCAAAAGAACCTATGGCACTATGAAGAGGAAGTGATAAATATGGCCAGAGATCCGGATGAAAAATACTTTACAGCCGAAGCCAGGCAGCTCAATAACCATTTCAACATGCTCTACAGCGAGTTGCTGGACGCGATGCAAGCAGCATTCACCAGTGAGACACCATTACTTGATGAACCGATAAGAATTATGTATTTGCTGAAAGAACCAGCCAGTGAACTCATGCAAATACCATTGGTAGGGAAAGAAGGTAATGCAGGTCCTACGTTCCGGTATATGCGGCAGGACAAGAGAATCAGCTTGCTGCCATAGCACAAATTCCTCATTCAAAGTTCGTTCAAAAAATTTTGCGACGTAATAACAATTTTCCTTTTATCCATCATTTACGCTGCAATCAGCAGTGACGTCAGATTATTTGAATGAAGCTTCCTGTTACAAATTAACTGCTGTGTATTCAATGGTCGCAACCCTTTCACCCTGTCCATTCACTCATTGTTAATGGTTACGTAATTTTATAGTATAAACACAAGCGAGAATGAAAATATTTCAACAAGTTGTTTCCGGGTTGGAAACGCAGGTTACCGCTCGTGCAACAGCTGTCTAAATCTTGTACAACATGGATACCAGTCATAAATTCAAGCCTGAGAGCCTGATGATGTCCTATGGTTATAAGCCATCACTTTCAGAAGGTGCGATCAAGTCACCTGTTTTTCAGACCTCCACCTTTGTTTTCAAAAGCGCCGAAGAAGGCAAAGCTTTTTTTGAAGTCGCCTACGGTTTACGAGAAAAAAGAATTAACGAAAAGCCCGGTTTGATTTACAGCCGTATTAACAATCCTGATCTTGAAATTTTAGAAAACCGTTTAACCCTGTGGGATGAAGCGGAAGACTGTGCTGTTTTTGAGAGTGGTATGTCCGCTATCAGCACGGTGTTGCTGGAGTTTCTGCAACCCGGAGACCTGCTGCTGTTCAGCACGCCGGTTTATGGTGGAACCGATCACCTCATTCATCATTTCCTCACAAGGTTCGGCATCCATGTATTGGCATTCAAGCCAGGAATGGATCAGCATGAAATCGAAAACCTGATTGAACAGACCGGATGGGCAGATAAACTGGCGATGATTTTTGTAGAGACACCTGCTAATCCCACCAATGCGCTCATTGATATTGCCTGTTGCAAGGCTATAGCGGATAAATACAGTACGAGAACCAGGCAGGTCTATTTGTCGGTTGACAACACCTATATGGGTCCTCTCTGGCAACACCCGTTGAAGTTAGGTGCGGATTTTTCAATTTATTCCGCTACCAAATATATTGGCGGTCATAGTGATGTAATTGCCGGTGCCTGTTGTGGAAATAAAACATTGATCGGCCGAGTAAAAACATTGCGGACATTTTTGGGAAACATGGCATCACCGCACACAGGCTGGTTACTGATGCGAAGCCTTGAAACCTTGAAAGTCAGAATGGAGCAACAAGCACTGAATGCGGAAAAAGTAGCTGAATTTTTAAGTTATCATCCTAAGATTGAACGGGTGAATTATCCGGGACTGATCTCAAAAGACACTAAGGAGTATGAAATCTTTAAAAGGCAATGCTCTTCACCAGGTGCCATGCTCTCATTTGAAATAGTGGGCGGCGAGCCTGAAGCATTTATGTTTATGAATTCATTAAAAATGATCAAGCTGGCGGTAAGTCTTGGCGGTACTGAATCACTGGCTGAACACCCTGCAACCATGACACATGCCGGTGTGGAACCACATCAGCGGGAGGAGATGTCTATCACTGATAAGCTGATCAGGCTTTCCATTGGTGTGGAAAACTATAATGATATCATTTGGGACCTTCAGCAGGCATTAAGCAAAGTTCAACTGCTGGAGATAGCTTGATGAAATAAGCTGAAGCAGACTGTGGTTCGGAATATTCATTCCAAAGAATTTTGTTGTGGCAGCACAAGATGGAAAGTTACAGGCTGAAGGTGCAATTCGAATATGCCTTGTCGACGTTTATGGATCTTCAATCGGGATCTTATCCATACACGCTGATTCTACAGTTGAAAGCATTGAGGTGATTTCTTCTGAAATAAAGTTGTTCATGATTCATCAAATACTTTTTGAACACATGAGAATACGCAAAATATTGCTACACCCAGGTTAAACCCGTTGCTATTTTGAACTGCCAAAAATGCGGATTGAACACGACATTTATTTTGTAGAATGACCATTATCATTTTTCATGGCTTTCATCAGTGCTAATTTTATGCTGAATTAAAACTTTTATGCCATGAAACTCCTACCAATTATTTCGCTGGCATTATGGCTTACGTTGCCATCTTATGCGCAAATTACATTGACCTCAGCGAATACTCCCGCAGCAGGTGACGATTATATCGCACAGGGATGTGATACGACCGGTGTTGAACCCGGAAACAGTGGTGCCAATGTCATGTGGGATTTCAGTGCCCTCATTCCGGAGGGGGAAGCCGTAACCGATCAGTACGTTACACCCGGCAGTACGCCTTATGCATCCTCTTTTCCCACTGCTACCATTGTTCAAAATGTGTATAACAGCTTATTCCTGTATTACAAAGTGACTGAAACAGCGCAGAGTTTTTTAGGAATGGGTAACTCTGTAATGCTGGAAATATATGATGATCCGGAATTGCTGATTTCCTTTCCTTTCACTTTCAATTCCACCTTAACGGATCCGTTTTCAGGCTCCTACGATGTGCTGGGAATTACCACCTATCACTTTGGAACCCATACACTCACAGCGGATGCTTATGGCACGCTGATACTTCCTACCGGTACTTACAATAATGTGCTAAGGGTTAAATCGGTCAATGATGCGAAAGACTCGATGTATATTTTCGGTACATCAAATGTCAATCATGATGTTAATGTCTCCTGGCTATGGTACACTGCCAGTGGCAGGTATCCCCTTTTTGAAATCGTGAAAACAACAAGCACTACACAAAGCGGAACTTATCACAGCAAGGCAGTAGCTTATAGAAGTGGCGGCACTTTCATTACCGAAAAAAATACATTGCACAGCATACTCATCAGCCCTAATCCTGTAGCCGATGCCGCCAACATTAAAGTGAACTGCAAGCATGCATGCTCTGCCATCATTAATGTTTTGGATCTTACCGGTAACAAGATGCAAAGTGTTTTTATTGGGTCACTACTTCCGGGTGTAAACGATTTTCATTTTAACAGGGGGCAGCTATCACCAGGCATGTACCTGCTGGAGGTAATTGCGGATGGAGTACGTGACGAGGCAAAAATCATCGTGCAATAAATAAATGCAAACTGCAGCTGCTTACGTTCAATTTACAGATCAGGTTTATAACGTATTATTCCTGGAGGAGGAAAATTCCTCTGTTGTAGTGCCGAGCACATTTGAACCCGGATTTTTCAGTGGAAAAATCCCGCTTTGCTGCGACTTAGAACTGCTAAGGGTTTGCTCAATTTGTCAAGAAAAGAAAATGTTTCACAAACCCTAAGCAGTTCTACGTCGGGGTTAAACCCGTTGCCGCTTTGAACTGCAAAATGTGGGTTGAAATTGCAAAGTACCTTCCTCACGAAATAAATCTCCCATGCTCAATAGCAACTGCAGTAACAACTGTTTGCATCCGTCCGTGATTGCTTTCAAATTTTTCTGCTACCTGGCGTATATTTCAATCTATGTTTCGAACAGTATGCAAACCGGCTTAGTTACAGGTCAACTTTGCGCTTCAGTCCATCCGTTCCACCAGCAGCAGCAATTTGTGCTGATAATAAGAAAATGCAACACATGAATTTTCACCTTTTGTCGGTTGCTGAGATTTATAAATTGCTTGACAGCAGCGCTGAGGGACTGAGTGCTGAAGAGGGTGAACAACGGTTACAGCAATACGGTCAAAACAGGTTAGCGGAAAGAAAAAAAGTATCGGCGGCAGTCCTGCTGTTATACCAGTTAAAAGAAGTTATGGTACTGATACTGCTGGCCGCAGCAGCCATTTCAATGGTGACAGGCGATACAAAAGATGCCATTGTAATTATCGCTATTGTTATACTGAATGCCATCATTGGTTTTGTTCAGGAATACCGTGCCGGGAAAGCAATGGAAGCATTGAAGAAATTATCCGCATCCTATGCAACGGTCAGAAGGTCTGGCCATATCCGGCAATTACCGGCAACAGCAATAGTGCCTGGAGACGTTGTCATACTCGAAGCCGGTGTTATCGTACCGGCAGACATCCGGCTTACGCAGTCTCATTCATTAAGAATTGACGAATCAGCACTTACCGGCGAAGCAAGCGCCGTGGAAAAATGTACGGAAGAAATAAATATTCCTCTTCTCCCGCTAGGCGATCGTCTTAACATGGCTTATAAATCTACGATTGTAAGTTATGGGCGAGGTGAGGGAATGATAGTAGCTACAGGGATCAACACGGAAATCGGGCGTATCGCACAGCTGCTTGAGGCAGATGAACAACAAACGCCACTGCAAAAAAGGTTAGCTGACTTTGGTAAAAAAATATCCATCATCGTCGTCATCATCTGCATGGTACTATTTGTTGCAGGATGGATGCGGGGAGAGGACACCATCAAAATGCTGCTCACCTCTATTTCCATCGCAGTAGCAGCTATTCCTGAAGCGTTGCCCGCTGTGATCACGATTGCATTGGCATTGGGTGCAAAACGGATGGTGCGGCAAAATGCGCTGATCAGAAAACTGACAGCCGTGGAGGCATTAGGTTCCGTCACCTACATCTGTTCTGATAAGACAGGTACCATCACACAAAATCAGATGAAGGTGACCGATATGTGGCTCTCGCCTTCTTCCGGTGGCCTGTATGATTTATCAGCCAGAGATCTGTTGTTGCTGGCGATGGAAATGAATCATGATGTGGTAAAAGATGAAAACGATTCGCTGGTAGGAGACGCAACAGAAATTGCTCTCGCTAAATATGCGAGCAGTCATTTCCATCATGCAAAGTACTCCGATGGAAAGCGGACGCATGAGCTGCCCTTTGATCCGGGCAGAAAAAGGATGACGACTATTTACCCTTTTCAAAACAAATGGCTGATCGTAACCAAGGGTGCGGTTGAAACAGTACTGGCTATCTGCCATCCTTCCATTGATGATACAATAGCAGAAAAAGCAATAGACTTCGCAAAACAGGGCAAGCGGGTTTTGGCCTATGCCATCTGCGTTCTCGACAGGCTGCCGGATGTAATAGCCATTGAAACCATTGAACATCACTTGCAATGCATTGGCCTGGTAGCCATGATGGACGCGCCAAGGGAAGGAGTTAAACAGGCTATCGCTGATTGCTACGAAGCCGGCATCACCCCCGTTATGATTACCGGTGATCATCCGGTAACGGCGAAAACAATTGCCATTGAAACCGGTATCATCCGGCATGAAACAGACAGGATCATGACCGGTCCGGAACTTGACGGATTACCTGACGGTGAATATGAAAGGTCCATTGCCGATATTAAAGTGTATGCACGGGTTTCCCCTGAACAAAAACTCAGGATCATCAAGACGCTGCAACAAAAAAACGAGCTGGTGGCTATGACCGGTGATGGTGTGAATGATGCCCCCGCATTGAAACGGGCAAACATTGGAATTGCCATGGGCATCACCGGCACGGAGGTGTCCAAAGAATCGGCTCATATGATTCTGCTCGATGACAATTTCACATCCATCATTCTTGCCGTGCGGGAAGGGAGAAGGATTTTTGACAACATCAGGAAATTCATAAAATATGTAATGGCCTGCAATGGCGGTGAGCTATGGACCATCTGCCTGGCACCACTGGCGGGATTGCCTGTTCCGCTGCTGCCGGTACAAATTCTCTGGGTTAATCTCGTTACCGATGGACTACCGGGTCTGGCATTCACAGTAGAACCGGCAGAAGAAAATGTACTCAAACGACTGCCGAGGAAACCCGGCGAGAGTTTTTTTGCCGGTGGACTTGGTGTTCACATTCTTTGGGTGGGTAGCCTGCTGGGCACCCTCTGTTTAGGAATTCAAGCCTGCACGTTTTACTTCGGTAACGATAACTGGCAAACCATGATTTTCACCGTGCTGAGCATCTCACAACTCGGACATGCCATGGCTATCAGGAGTGATACGAAGTCACTATTCAAACAGGGAGTCTTTGGAAACAGACAATTGGCTTTGGCAGTATTACTTACATTGGGATTACAGATTGCCGCAGTGTATGTTCCTTTCATGCAAAACATGCTGGGCACTCAACCGCTTTCAATTCCTGAATTGCTAATCTGCATCCTGCTGTCCAGCATCGTATTCTGGGCGGTAGAAATTGAAAAATATTGTAAAAGAAACCGCATGCAAAAAAACACAGGATCATCTTTCAGGAAAAATGAATTTGCCCAGTAACAGCAGGATATAAAATAAAGGTGTATCAGGCAACTTTTTTCCCCTTCACTTTATACCTTCAATGCGCAAATAAAAATTATTCGCTATGATAACCAACAAAATTGCCTTGATTACAGGAGGCAGCAGAGGACTGGGAAGAGATATGGCCATTCGGCTTGCTGAATACGGGCATGATGTGATCATCACCTATCATACCCGCAAAGAACTTGCTCAGGAAGTGGCTACTGCCATTCAAAACCTCGGAAGAAAGTGCGCTATTCTGCAATTCGATGCTTCTATATTTGATTCCATTGATGCATTGCTAAAAAGCCTACAACAAACGCTGCAGGACAAATGGCAACGGTCACATTTCGATTTTTTGATCAACAACGGCGGTATTGGAGCCACCATTCCATTTTCGCAGGTGACGGAAGAAGACTTTGACCGCTTCCTCAACATCCATTTTAAAAGCATTTATTTCCTTACCCAACGGGCCTTGCCTTTGATTAATACCGGAGGAAGAATCATCAATATTTCAACAGGCACCACAAGGTTTTGCGTTCCGGGATATTCGGTTTATGCTTCTATGAAAGGAGCCATCGAAACATTCACAAAATATCTTGCAAAAGAAGTGGGTGCGAGGGGAATAACCGCTAATGTGCTTGCACCCGGTCCTATTGAAACAGATTTCAACAATGCTGCACTCAGAAATAACCCGGACCGGAAAACACTGATGGCCACACTCACCGCATTGGGCAGAGTGGGTCAGCCGTCAGATATCGGTGGTATTGTTACGTTTCTTTGTTCAAATGATGCCGGCTGGATCACCGGACAAAGGATTGAAGCATCAGGTGGCATTAACTTGTAGTTACAATATTCGCTGGAGAATATGCTTTCTAATACCATCAATCAATTCATACCATTCACCTCCGGTTCTTTAACTGAATATTTATGCTATCACTGAACTTCACTCCTTTTCCTTCATTAATCACTGAGCATATTGCATTGCGCCCTTTGACCGTTGCAGATGCCGGCGATGTTTATATTCACCGGTCTGATGAAAGAATCCTGAAATTTATTGACAGTCCCAGAGCAAAAAGCATTGATGATGCGATTGCATTTATTCTGAAAATAAATAAAGCTGTCGCTGATAACGAATCCATTTTCTGGGCTATCCAAGCCAGGAATAATCCTGGCATGATCGGAAGCATCTGTTTATGGAAAATTAAGTTCGAGGAGGAAGAAGCGGAGGTTGGTTACGTATTACATCCGGACCACCAGGGAAAAGGCCTTATGCAGGAAGCCTTGCATACGGTGCTTGATTATGGATTTGATGAGATGCAGCTAAGGTGTATTCTCGCAGAAGTGCATCCAGACAATATCAGATCAATAGCATTGCTGGTCAGAAACGGATTCAGGCAACAATCCGTTGCTCCGGATACGGCGATTTATGCACTGGAACGCCAGTTCAGGATATCAACTGTAGCAAGCAAAAAATGCTGCTTTAGCCCGGATCGTTTTCCTTTAAGATAATGATACACGCCGGCATTGAACTGCAAAATCAAAGCTCATGACATCTTGCAGACCAGTTCCTTAAAAAATTTATAGGCAACCATGGCTGTCATCTGATGCGAATCACGCAACGGATTATACTCAACAATATCCGCCGCCACAACAGGCACTTTTATTTTTTGAATCATGTTAATCACATCCCGCGTAGTGAGCCCGCCAGGTTCATGATGTGAAACACCGGGCGCAAATGCCGGATCAAGCGCATCAAGATCGAGCGAAACATACAAAGGACCTTTCAGCTCATCTATACATGAATCATTGAACCCACTTGCTGGAATAATGCTGACACCAAATCTTTCTGCCTGTTCCCGCTGATGTGTATTTAAAGTCCGTATGCCAACCTGTGTCAGCGATGCAATGACGTTGCGTTCCATGATCCTGGCAAACGGAGAAGCATGTGAATATGGATTCTGATCAAAACTGTCATACAGATCGGCATGCGCGTCAATATGAAGCACATGAAGCGGTTGATGGACCTCAGCCACAGCGGTAATGAGCGGATAGGAAACAGAATGGTCCCCTCCGAAAGAAAAAATTTTTGAATGCCGCGCCAGGAATTTTCTTGCACCATAAAGAATATGTTGAAAAGCAGCCTCAGGATCGGCCTGTTCAAATTCCAGGTCACCACAATCGGTGAAGCTGAAACCTTCCCTGATTTCCATACCCTTCTCTGCAAATGCATTCGATGATCCGTCCTTCCACATCTGACGGATAACCGGCGGTGCCAGTGCGGCACCCCGCAGGAATGAAGAATTGGCATCGTAAGGAATTCCAACAAGTTGTACCATCTAATCAAGAACATTCAAAAACATACAGTAGATCCTCCGACCGAGGAGCAACCTTGCGTATCATCTTCAAAACACTGCACCAGTCCTTTCATCAAATAAATTTAACTATTTTACAAAGCGAAGCAATCACCTGATAGTTTTCAGTGGGTCAATGTAAGTACAGCATCCTTTCATCAGCAGTGCCAATGACCGCATTACCCTTTATCTCTCAATGCTAAAAAACTATTACTTCTGGATCAAAACTGTCATTCTTTTGCAGACACTCACCTTCCTGGCGCATTCTATGAGTTTCTTTTTTACACCGGTGGGCGAGAATGACACCGAACGTCAATTAATTGAGCTGATGCAATCTTACCATTCGGATATGGGTGCCGGCTTTGTACCAACTACACAGGATATACTGACCGCATTCAGCGCCTGTTTTGTACTGCTGTACCTGTTGGGAGCGTTAATTAACTGGCAGTTGTTACGTGTGAAAGCCGATCTGATCACCTGGAAAGGCATCATCCACATCAATTTATTTGTGTATGGAATCAGCTTTGGGGTAATGGCCTTCTTTACTTTTTTACCACCTATCATACTCACCGGACTTGTATTTCTTTGTCTGCTGATCGCTAGATTTACCTTTCCAAAATCCTGACTGATGTCCGTAATCAATCAACTGGCCACTTCGCTGGACCGCAGGGATGAAGAGCCGAATATTCACCTGGCCAAAAAGATAGCTGCCAGGGCAGACCATGAGGCTGTGGCCGAACTCATGGCATGCCTTCAGCACAAAGACAAAAATATCAGGCATGACTGCATCAAGGTTTTATATGAAGCAGCGGCCATTCAACCAGCACTCATTGCACCCTACTACAAGAGGTTTCTTGAATTGCTGGAAACGGGCAGTACGAGGATGCTTTGGGGAGCCATGACTGCACTTGACTACGTAGCGCAAGAAATTCCCGGCGAGCTGTACAAAGCGCTGCCTAAAATTGTATCCGGTGCAGATAAAGATTCCGTTATTGCGCGCGACCATGCTGTTGGTATTTTTGCCAAACTCTCTTCGATGGAGCATTATGCTGGTAAAGCTTTTCCTGCGCTAATCAGGCAACTGCTGACATGTCCGCTCAATCAACTGCCGATGTATGCCGAGATTGCATCGGCAAATGTCCTTAAGCAACACCGGCAAACATGCAGGGAAACGCTGCAAAAAAGACTTCCGGAAGTTGTAAAAGAATCGCAGCGCAAGCGATTGATGAAAGTGCTGCGTAACTTATGAATTACGTTTCCATGACCCTACATCATTCAGCTAAAAAGGGGTAGAAATCCCATGCCATCAAATCATGAACGAAGAATTAGGCTCAGCCCTTCTCAGGATTTCACCCTTTATCCTGCTGATTACTGTTATCAGCTTGTTTTTGCGGCTTAAGCGATTCAGCCGTAGCGACCTCCAGATACAGCCTCCAGTTTCCTGGTTAATTTATGCCGGGTGGTGCCTTTCATTTTTACTATTTATTGCCGTTACTGAAGTTGTTATGCTCAAAATCGGCCTTCTGAAGACAGACTCCTGGCAGCATCCGTTCTTGCCTTCCATCATCAGGATAACAGGTGCAGTTATTCTGGCACCAGTGGCAGAAGAATTATTTTTCAGAGGATTGCTTTTGTTCCGCCTGGAGCAATTGAAGATCCGACGGCCCATAATTATCGTTATACAGGCTATACTTTTTGTGATCTCCCACCATTTCGCTTATGAAAATACAATGGAATCAAATATCGCTGTGGTGCAGACATTGGCAGACGCAACGCTGTATGCCTGTGCCAGGTACCACACCAAATCATTGCTGACACCGATAACCATGCATATGTCTGGAAACATCATTGCGACGCTGGAGCGGTTCATTCTGTGACACAAAAAGCAGCCGGGGGGTGCCATAGTAGTGGCACTTTCCGATCATGCCCTTCTTGCGGTTACAGCAATCAATTTTTAATAAAAAGAATATCTTTCTGTGCAATTTGACGCAAGAAAGTGATTTGAACCGATTGGGGGAAATTCACATCATATCACATTGGATGTGTACTAGTGAGCGATAGTTCGGCTCCGCTCAGCATTACTTTCCACTGATTTATTTCAAAACAGATTTTTATATATTGTCAACCGTTCAAAATACAGTTACCATGAAAAGAGTGACAGGCATAGGTGGAATATTTTTTAAATGCGATGATACTGCCAGCCAGAAAGCCTGGTATGAAAAGCATCTCGGCATGGAGATGTTTGATTGGGGTGGTACTATTTTCAAATGGCGCGATGTAGAACATCCTGAAAAGGAAGGAAGCACCACCTGGAGCACATTTAAAAAAGAGAGTCCCTACTTCGAACCCGGACAAAAACCCTTCATGATCAATTACCGGGTGGAGAATCTTGAAGAATTGTTAAAGGTGCTCAAAGATGAAGGGGTAGAGATCGTCGGCGAAATGCAAGTGTATGAATACGGCAAGTTTGGCTGGATCATGGATCCCGAAGGCAACAAGATTGAGCTATGGGAACCGGTTGATGAAAAATTATGAATCGAAAATGACAGACTGCTGAAATCCTGTTTACCATTTTCCGGCTGCCGGCAGGGAATTCATGGGAGGATCAAGCACCAGCCGTTTTGATAAGACAACGCAGAATTTCATAGTAGACCAATTCCATTTTAACAATAAAGCATTTTGAATTTTTGAAGAATTAATCCACGCTGTTCATAAAGCGGTCCATTCAATTTCATCAGTTGGTATCATGCGATGAGAAAGAGTAAACTTCGGACATTGTTGATCATTCCTCTATCGCTGTCTGTGCTGGCAGCCTATCAGTATTTTGTCTGCCCACACTACAATTTTGATAAAACCAGGCAATTTTCCGGGCCATCTTTCTACAATCCATACCAGGGCATTGACAGTTGCCTGTGGATCAAATGTAATTTTCATACACATACAAGAGCATGGAGTGGCCTGACCAATGGAACTTCTACAGCGGAAGTAGCAGACAGCATATATCATTTATTCGGTTATACCGTCCGGTGCATCTCCAACTATCATTGTATCGAGCAGTATGGTAACGGTAAACCTTATTACCTGGAAGCATATGAGCATGGGTATGGACTCCTGAAAAATCACCAGAATGTTTTAGGCAGTTCGAAAATTAACTGGACAGATTTCCTTTTTCCTCAAACAATTCATAACAAGCAATATATCATCGGGCAGTTGCAGGATGCTGATAGTAATGTGATCATCATCAATCATCCGAACAACAGAAACGCCTATCCACCTGCTGATTTTTCATTGCTCGCAGGTTACCATTGCATTGAAATTTACCCGTCAGGTTCAACTGTAGCCTGGGATTCAGCATTATCAGCCGGAAAACCGGTCTTCTGTGTTGCCAATGATGATGCGCATGATGTAACCGATCCGAGGCTGGTAGGGCGAAATTACACCTGGGTCGGCGTAAAGGAATTGAATAAAAAAAATATCCTCAGTTCCTTAAAGTCGGGACGCAGCTATACCGTAATAGTGCCGGAGATACCGGGTGAAACCATGGAAGAAAAGGCGGTACGGGCAAAAAAAGGAAACGTGTACATCAAAAAAGTAAAGGCCACCGGCGATTCACTGTATATTGCGGTAAGCGATACTGCATCCTTTCGATTTGTGGGACAAGGTGGAAAATTGCTGTCGGCCTTCAATAATTGCACAGAAGCATCGTATGCTATGCAAGTCGACGATACTTATGTACGCACGCGCATTTTTTTCCATGACGGCAGTGAGATCAATGTGAATCCGGTTTTCAGGTATAACGGCGACGTACCATCCATGATGATGCCTGCCATAGATGAAAACAAAACGATGTGGTTCAGGTTGGCCGGCATATTGGTTATGGTGCTCATCAGTTTGTGGATAGGCATCCTGCTCATCGGTTATTTTTTTCAGTTGCGGCGAGCCAGTTGAATTTCAACATATAAAGCCGCATTTTGCAGTTCAAAATAATAGCGGACAGAAACCTGGCCTGGCGTTGCAAAGGTTTTGAAAAACGTTTGACTTTTTTAAAGCAGCAACAGCACCTTTGCTGCTCAACCATTCAGTGGAACTAATTTTTCAGTTAAATATTCAGGATTAGAGTTACCAGTCAATAGCATTGATCATGATGTCTCTCAGAACGATTCTTCTGCCTTTGCTGATCGCTTTTTTCGGCGTATTATTTTTCATCCCATTCCTGGGCGCGGTACATCTGTTTGACTGGGATGAAATCAATTTCGCGGAGAGTGCACGTGAGATGATTGCCACCGGCAACTATGCACAGGTGCAAATCAATTATCAGCCATTCTGGGAAAAACCTCCATTGTTTATTTGGCTACAGGTCATCAGCATGCATTTTTTTGGCATTACTGAATTCGCTGCCAGATTTCCTGATGCTGTTACAGGTATCATTACGCTCCTCACATTTTTCCTCATTGGGAGAAAATACTACAGCGATCGTTTGGGGCTTCTATGGTGCCTTTGTATGGGTGGTTCGTTGCTGCCACATCTTTATTTCAAATCAGGCATTATTGATCCGGTATTTAACTATTTTATTTTTCTCGGCATTTTTCAACTGCAGGTGATGGCATCTAATTACAATCGCTCCACCAGTAATAAGGAAGCCATCCTTGCCGGTATATTCATTGGCCTTGGAACACTCACAAAGGGCCCCGTGGCACTGCTGGTTTTTCTCCTCTGCGGAGCCACTTACTGGATTATTACACGATTCCGGCCATTGGTTACGATCAAAGAAATGTTGCTTTTCACGCTTGCCTTTATGGCTACCACCGGTACCTGGCTATTAACCGATATCTATCAAAACGGATGGGCATTCACATCACAATTTATCAGCTACCAGGTTGAACTGCTTACACAACCGGTGGCAGGTCACAGTGGTCCGTTGTACTATCATTTCGTGGTTGTATTACTCGGATGTTTCCCGATGTCCATTATCGCGCTTCCGGCTTTGTTCAACAGGCATCCGAAGAAAGAAACGATTGACATGCACCGATGGATGCTGATTCTTTTCTGGGTTGTGATTATTTTGTTTTCAATCGTTAAAACCAAGATTGTTCACTATTCTTCACTTACCTATTTTCCGCTTTCCTTCCTGGCAGCCAAGGTGCTTGATGGGGCGTGGCAGCAAAATCAGGCTATCAGCAAAGGATTGCTTCTACTGACGGTTATCATGGGAACGGTCATTTCCATTTTATTTACTGCCGCACCCTGGGTGGCGCAACACCCGTCAATGTTGATACCTTACCTGAACGATCCTTTTGCAGTTGACTGTCTTAGCACACCCGTGGCCTGGACGGGCTTTGAAAGCTTTATTGGCATTGTCTATTGGCTTTTAATTTTAGCGGCAGTATGGATGCTCTGGAAAAAGCAGATCCGTAACGGAAGCTTTTTGCTTTTTGGTTCCACTGCTCTTTTCCTGCTGGTTTATCTGAAGGCGGTTGTTCCAAAAATTGAATCCTATTCACAGGGTCCTGCGATAAAATTTTATAAAGCACAGCAAGGAAAAGATGTGTATGTTCTTCCCGTAGGTTTTAAAAGTTATGCGCATTATTTCTACTTTCAGAAGCCTCCCGGCTGCAGGCCGGAAAGCAATTCAGAGCAATGGTTAACAGAAGGCGCATTGGATCGCCCTGCCTATTTTGTGATTAAAACCAGTCACCTGGAAAAGATGCAAGAGCATGAAAAGCTGACTTTCCTTTACAGCGAAGGAGGATTCGCCTTTTTCAAACGGGAACCGTAACAGGGAGCATTTTCATTCCCGGCGGAGTTGGTTAGAGAAGCATCGCTGTTCGACTGGCAATATCTTCATCCCGGATTTTTTCATTCCAACCTCCTGGTTTTTTGTATAATCAGGCTACAAGCCATATCGCAGAGAAAATGAAGCTGCTATCCCAAACCTGCTGGCAAATGATTCACCGTTCAGGTACACTTGCTTGCTCAGCTTGCCTTCTATATGAGCGAATATGCTGATCTGATCAGCTATCCGGAGTGAACCTCCGAACGGAAATCTCAACTCCACCAGGAAAGATGCTGCCGAAGGAATATCCTGCTTCATATCATTGATGCTTTCAAAATACTGAACTATATTGATTCCGTTTGAAAAAGTATCGGAAACAATGGTTTGTGAAAAACTGCCGTAATTCTCCAATATCGATGGGTGAACAGCCGCTCCAACTGCTGCTCCCATGCCGAAAAATGCTCCTGCTCTTTTTGACGGATCCGTTTTAAACACATAATCCGCTGTAAGTCCCAATACAGGAGACCACTCTGTGTAATAGGCGTAATTTCCAATAATAGAATCGACACGTATTGTATCGCGATTCATAAAATTGGTATTGTGTACAACGTATGGCTGATAATATAATCCGAAAAGCAGTTCACGCTGATAGAGATATTGCCCCTTTGTTTTGCGGTAAGGAACAAATCCGGCCTGGCAATAGAAGCGCATGGAGTTAAGCGCAGTGGAAGTATTCACCTTATCGCCGGGTAAAATAAAAGGGACTCCGGTTTTGCTGCTTCCGCTGATTTTCACCAACCCTTCATGGTAATCAGAAAGATCAATCGCCGTAAAATCATTCTCATCTTTAGCCAATAACATGATTTTATTCAGCGATGCCGGTTCTGATGGCGACCAGAGTTGCAGTCCTGCGCTCACCGATGAAAATTGAAGAAAAGGTGTACGCTGGGCATTGGCAAGAGTTGCCGATAACATGCCAATAAACAATATAATATGCCCGACAGGTTTCAAGAGTTACTATTAGAAAAATGAAAGTGCATGTATAACAAATATACGGGGTGGTTACAAATTAAGAACGGCACCCTTCTCCGCCTGCTGTCAATCCTTCCATTTCAAGGTGCTGATCAATTCAATAATATCCGGTTTAATGAAATCCACTACGGGCGCAATGGAGTCGGCATTTGGTGTGTTATAAAAATAGAGAGAGCCGCGTAAAAAATGTTTGATGCTATCGGTTACAAAAAACTGTACGGCTGAAGCGGCATTACCACCTACTTCATAGTAAATGCCATACACATGATTGGGTGTACGCAGCAGATTTTCATCTATATAATCGGCCTTAATCGTGTGTTTGAAAGTGAGTTGATGGGCGTCCTCCACCAATTGCTGCAGCATATTTTTGCCGGTCATCTCCTTGTAGCTGAGGTACAAATTTCCGTTCAGCGCCGGAAAAGAAATATTAAACCAGCAGGGATTGTCGGGAACGGTATCGAGGAAAACCGTGTCACGGTTGATGACACCATAGGTTGGATACTCAAAAGTAAACGGGCAGGTTTCACTTTCAAAATGCTGATACCCTCTCTGCGGCATGATGATTTTGAAATAGCCCCGCGGCTTAGGCGTATAGGAATTGCCGCAACCCATCACGAACATACAGCTAATGAAAAAATAAACGGTTGATAAGGTTGCCTGCTTCCGCAACAGAGAAGCGATGGTATTGATATACAGTGCAACGTAGCTTTTCATGCTGATTCATCCGGATTGTTTTCCATCCGCGTTACCTTAACCGAGGTGATACGGTAGTTTTCAACCGATAGTACAGTGAAGAGGAAATTCTCATACTGAACGGTTTCATTGGGTTGTGGGATGGTACCGCGAATCTCCAGTATCAAACCGCCGAGTGAATCAGTATCGCTCTTCACATCATCAAAAAAATCTTCTGGCAGGTTCATCAGCTTGCAAAAATCATTGATCGGTACTTTTGCCTCGAAAATAAAATTGTTTTCATCCACCTTGGTGTACTCCAGTTCAATTTTTTCATCCGTTTCATCACGTATGTCACCGATAATTTCTTCCACGATATCTTCGAGTGTCACCAGTCCTGCCGTTCGGCCATATTCATCAATCACCACTGCCATGTGGCGCTGATTGCTTTGTAACTCCAGCAGCAGCTGCGATATTTTTTTTCCTTCGGGAACAAAGTAAGCCTCCCTGATCAGTTGCTGCCAGTTTTGATTGGCAGGTTCCTGCAGAAAAGCAAGCAGGTCTTTTGTGTAGAAAATGCCGATGATGTGATCGAGGTTCTCGCGGTATACAGGCAGTCTTGAGTATCCTACTTCCCGCACAGTTTTGAGCAGCTGCGCGAAATCCGTTTTTTCATTCACACAAAACATATCAATTCGCGACTTCATAATCTGCCGAACAACAATTGTCCGGAATTTGAGAATGCCCTGCATGATTGGAATACCATCATCATGGCCTGTTGACTCTTCCACTAACTGCTCTTCCGGCTTTTCCATCACTTCTTCTTCAAGCCCTTCGTTGATCCTGCTGAAACGCTTCTCAATAAAGTACGAGGATTCAATAATGAATTCGGTGAAAGGATAGAAGAGCCTGCTCAGCAAAAAAAGGGGTGTGCCCATGGTCTTCGACCACATGATATTATTCTTTCCGCCAAAAAATTTAGGAAGGATTTCCTGAAAGACGAGCAACAATAAGATTAAAGCCAATATTTCAAGGAGGTATTCAAGCCAGGAAAAAGAAGAGCCCCCGAAAAGGTGAATGCCGATTCTTACCGCAATGAAAAGCACGGTTACATTCACTACCATCTGCAACATCTTCACCAGCACCAGCAGTTGACGCGGCCTGGCCATCAGGTGTTGAATATGGCGAAAAGTGCGGGGACTCTTCTTCTCTAAATCAGCCAACTCACTGGACGTAAGCGAGAAAAGTGCATGCTCTCCTCCTGAAACCAGGAAAGAGATAAAAAGCAGCAGCAGTACAGAAACCGAGAATAATGATACATCTACCGGAACCGAATAAATAAGTGCCAATGGCACCGTCAATCGATCCGAAACTGTCACACTGCCTGTAAGATCCAAATGAGTTTTGCTTTAGTCAGACAACTTTAGAAAGGAAGGTCATCCGCTACTGTAGCATCGACAGTTTCATTGATTGATGTCTCTGAACCATCGGGCTTACGATCGAGCATATTAAATGTGTCGACCACAATTTCGGTAAAGTAGCGCTTAATGTTTTCCTTGTCTGTGTAACTGCGGCTCCTGATTTTACCTTCAAGGTAAATGGCGCTGCCTTTCTTAAGGAATTTCTCCGCCAGTTCAGCGGTTTTCCGCCAGCACACGATGTTGTGCCATTCGGTTTGTTCCTTGCGTTCGCCGTTCTTGTCATTGTACACCTCTGTAGTGGCCAATGTAAATTTTGCAACGGCAATTCCACCTTCAAGGTGATTTACTTCGGGATCTTTTCCAAGATGCCCAACGAGGATAACTTTGTTAATGCCTCTCATAAGAATAAAATTTTGGGTTAAGAAATAAATACAAAGCTAAAATAGCATTTTTTTAATTCGTAGGGTGAAAAAAATAGTATTACAGCTTCATTGGGAGGTTATGATCAACAGCGTGTTGAACCCCCTACATAACACCGCTAAAAGTTTGCAAAACATTTCCTTTTACTGTAAAAATGAGCAACCTTTTAGCAGATCATTGTCGCAGCGAAGAAGGCTTTTTCCAGATTAAATCCGGATTAACTGATAAGCAGTAAAGCAACGAGGTTCAATGGTACGTTTCAGAAAGGATATGATTCCTCATTATAATGAAGGGACTATTTACCTTTTCTCTCTTAACAAAATCTGATTAACCCGTACCGATCCTCAACAAGAGAAGCCTGCTACATGTAAACATTCTTTGTTCACTCCAGAACCTCTGTCAAATATTTCCTGATCAACACCGGAAAGGCGATGCCTGGCAAAGAAGACTTCTTCACCATTTGCCAGCCTGCCGGTAATCGCTGCTGGTGACCCTGCAACTTCACCGTGAAAAACTGTGCATAAATGGTTTGATGGGTCAACTGCTGAAGCATTATTCTTGAAACCGATTTGAGGAGTATTTTTTTTCCGTAAAAAAACGGATGACTCTTCCAAAAGCGCAGAAACTTGTTCTCCGTTTGAGCGGCATTCGTTTCAATCAATGGAAACTGATACAATCCCTTCCAGATGTCTTTGTTATTTCTTCTCTCGATAATGATTTCCCTTTCATTTTCCATTATCAAAAAGTTGAACCACCTGTTCCGTACACTTGCCTTTTTTTCCTTCACCGGAAAATCCATCACGGCATTCTTAAGAAAGGCGACACAGGTCTTGTTGAAGATGCAGGTATCGCAAGCCGGATTGGCGGGCCGGCAAACCAAAGCGCCAAAATTCATGATGGCCTGATTGTAGTCTGCCGGATGATTTTTATCAAGCAGGTCATGCGCCAGCTTTGCGAATAATTTTTTGCCGGCCGTAGAATCAACGGCATTGCTGATGCCGAAATACCTGGCCAGCACACGAAAGACATTGCCATCCACTACAGCGTGTGGAAGGTCGAAGGCGAAAGAAGCAATCGCCGCCGCTGAGTAAGCACCCACTCCTTTCAGCTTCAGTATTTCCTCATAGGTTGATGGAAACACTCCATGGTAATCTTGCAACACTTGCCGGGCAGCACTGTGCAGGTTGCGAGCACGGGTATAGTAACCCAGCCCTTCCCATAACTGCAGCACTTCATCTTCTGCGGCATTAGCGAGATGATATACCGTTGGAAATTTTTTAGAGATGCGTTCATAATATGGAAGCCCTTGCGCTACGCGGGTTTGCTGTAGGATAATTTCCGAGAGCCAGATATGGTAAGGGTCTTTTGTTTCTTTCCAGGGCATACTGCGCGGATTGGCCGCATACCATTTTAATAGCCTCCTTCGGAATGAAATGTTCATCACAGAGCAAGAACCATAATATTCATGAAGAGTTCAACCGCCATTAAATCCGGCTTTTTTCAGGAGGCAAATGCAGATTACTTCTTTTTGCCCGCCAGGCATGCCTTCCACCTGTTCCAATAATACGTAGTCCATCCCTTCCTGATGCTGTCTGCATATTTATCCGGCACATTGGCATGCACCATCATCAGCAAGGCATCCTTATCTTTTTGCTCCAATGTGAGCAGGAAGATAGAGTCCTGTTCTTCTTTATCCCATTCAGCCGCACGCCACGTTTGTAAAATCATTTTATTCTTAATGAGCACGAGGTTTTTTCCGGTGATATAATCGCCGCTCACCGTAAACCGGGTTCCTTCCTTATCTGTAATCTCTGCAGGATAACCAGTTGACACTGCATGCTTTTTCGCATGCATATACAGTTCATACAAAACCCTCGTGGTGGTGTTTTTGAAAATCACTTTCTGCGTAATGCTTTTGGCCATACCACTGCCTTTTGTTTTGACCAAGATAAGTTTTTGCGTAGTAAATGCTGAATGAGCAATTGTTCCCAATGCCTGAAACCTGGCACCACCGGAATTTATTGCGTCCGTTCCAATTGTGCCTGTTCATTATGTTGGTCGTGAGATGAACGGATGTTAATTTTCGGGTAAGCATATTTTGATTGGATTGAAAATGCAACTATTCAACCCGGATTTTTCAGTGGAAAAATCCCGCTTCGCTGCGACTTAGAACTGCTAAGGGTTTGCTCAATTTGTATAGAAAAGAAAATGTTTCACAAACCCTAAGCTGTTCTACGTCGGGGTTAAACCCGTTGCCGCTTTGAACTGCAAAATGCGGGTTCAAACGGCCGGAGTAAACATTGCTGCAGCTGAGCGTACAGGTGATTAAAAATCAGGATTAGCTGCTCAGTTCCAACTGTTAGTTCTCCACCAGTAAGCTGCTGCTCACGTCAAGGCTGAGTGTTTCCGACACGTGCCTGCCGTAACTCACCACCATGGTGCGGTCGAATGGTTCAACGGATCTGATCTTCATCCTGGTTCCCAGCTTCAGGTCGCGGCTGTTCAGGAATTTCAGAAATTCCACTGAAGTATTGTTGACAGCAGCCAGTTTTACCGAACTGCCTGCCTTACATTCATTGAGGTGCTTGAAGGTCTTCCTTTCCATTTTACCATGCTTATCCGGAATGGGTGATCCATGCGGATCGAGTTTTGGATAACCCAGCAACTCATCCATCTTCTCAAAAAATTCTGTCGATTGGATATGCTCAACCTGTTCCGCAATGGCATGAACCGTCTCCCACCCGATCCCCATTCTTTGAACCAGGAACATCTCTGTCAGCCTGTGCTTGCGAATGATGATGCTGGCCACTCTCTTCCCTCTTTCCGTAAGACGGAGAGGTTTATACCGCTGATAATGCACCAGCTTCTCCTCCGATAACTTTTTCATCATGCTTGTAACAGTAGGCATCTTGATATGCAGTTGACTGGAGAGCTGATTTACAGTTACCTGCTCCGACTTGCCGGACAGGATAAACAGCGTCTTCAGGTAGTTCTCTTCAGTGAAGGTATTCATGATGTGGATGTCGACGGAGGCAATGGTTATGCTGCCTGCGCGGATAAAGGTAAAAAAATATTTGTTAGATTCATCTAACTTTCTACTTTTACAACTCTTTCATTACAATACCATGATACGTAAACCCCTCATCACTTTTTTTGCCGTTCTGCTGGCGCCTGCGCTTTTTTTTCAGGCATGTGAGAAGATTACTCCGGCAGCACCTGCTGATGATGCGATACTGGATGGCCCGGTTGAAGGGCTTACTGCAGCCGAATATGGGCGTTTCATCAACGGTGATATCGCTTTCAATGATGAAGTATTTACGGTGGAAACCGGTCTCGGTCCGCTGTTCGTCGCAAGCAGTTGTGGCAGCTGTCATGCCGGTGATGGCAAAGGGCATCCGTTTACCACGCTCACACGTTTTGGACAAAGCGACAGTTCCGGAAACAAATACCTTTCACAGGGAGGGCCGCAGTTGCAGAACCGTGCCATTCCAGGGTATGTGCCCGAGCAGATACCCGCCGGTGCGACCTCGTCCCGCTTTCTTCCACCTGCCAATACAGGTCTTGGTTACTTTGAACTGGTCAGCGATGCTGACATTTTCAAAATGGCTGATCCATATGACTTTAATGGCGATGGCATCAGTGGTGTGCCCAACTTCGGCATACTTCCATCGTACATCACACCGGCTGTCAATGCACTTCCGCAGGGCGGTAAATTTGTTTTCCGGTTTGGTAAGAAAGCTGGCGCTTACAATCTTTTTCATCAGACGGTGAATGCCTACAACCAGGATATGGGCATTGCTTCAGCGTATGAACCTCAAGATACCTACACTGGCCTGGATGTGGAAGCTGAGGTAGGTGAAAATACAATCGGGGATATCGTCTTCTACCTGCAAACACTTAAAGCGCCTATTCAAAGAAATCAGGATGACCCACAGGTGCAGCAAGGCAAAAGCCTGTTTATAAGCATTGGATGTGAAAGTTGTCACAAAGAAACCCTGTACACCGGCAGTTCACCGGTTGCTGCACTATCCAACAAGGCATTTCATCCTTATACGGATTTGCTGTTACACGACATGGGTAGCGGGCTTGATGATGGTTATACGGAAGGAACGGCGAAAACCTATGAATGGCGTACGCCACCGCTTTGGGGGTTGGGATTGTCACCCGATTCGCAGGGAGGACAATATTACCTGTTGCATGATGGAAGGGCAAGATCCATTCAGGAAGCCATTGAATGGCATGGAGGAGAAGCTGCAGCAAGTGCAGGCAGGTACCACGACCTCACACAATCCGAAAAGGAAATGTTACTGAAATTCCTCGAATCACTGTAACGCCATGCATAGAAAAGAATTCATAAGAGTGTGCTCCGCCATATGTTTGGGTGGAAGCGCTATGGCCGTGCTTCCGCAGGGTTGCGCATCGGCAAATTATTATGCTGCTACGGAGCTGTCAGGCAACCAGCTGATCATCCGGAAATCGGCGTTCAGCCTGGAAGAGCAGTATAAGCCGGCTTACAGAAAACACGTGCTGGTGAATATATCAGCCTTTAATTACCCGATAATCGTTTACCGGTTTGACGGAGAAACGTATTCAGCATTGCTGCTGGAATGCACGCATAAAAGCTGTGAATTGCTGCCACAGGGCGATTACCTGGTTTGTCCTTGCCATGGCAGCGAGTTTTCCAACAGAGGCATCGTACAGAATCCGCCCGCCGAACAGAATTTAAGAACATTTCAGGTTAAACAGGATGAAGAAAATGTATACATACAATTACGGGTATCTTAATGCAATATTGCTAATGCTTTGCTTTGCTTCCGCTGCACATGCGCAATCAGACACTGCATTCATCCATCGGGTTGCGGCCGATACCTCAACATCACAACTAAGCATGGATGCTGTGTATGACAGGCCGTTTCTCACAGCCGGCAAACTGCCGATTGCCATTGGCGGTTATTTTGAGGCCAACTCTGAATATGCGTCAACAGATGGCATTTCAGATGGCTTGTCATTTCAGTTTAGGAGGATGTCCCTATTTCTTTCATCAACCATCAGCCAGAAAATCAGGTTTTTGGCAGAGCTGGAATTTGAAGATGGCACAAGCGAAATAAACCTCGAATATGCATCTATGGATGTAGCCTTTCATCCCGCGATTAATTTCAAAGCGGGCATTCTGCTCAACCCGATCGGCACCTTCAACCAGAACCATGACGGTCCCAAATGGGAGTTTGTTGACCGGCCCATTTCATCCACCACCGTTTTGCCGGCTACTCTTTCCACTGCGGGATTTGGTGTTCATGGTAAATTTTTCGTGAACAACTGGATATTTGGATATGAAACCTGCCTGACTAACGGGTTTGATGACCGTGTGATCTCCAACCACCAGGACAGGACCTCGCTGGCTGCCGGAAAAATCAATGCCGGCAAGTTTGAAGAAAGTTTTAACGGCATTCCAATGCTTACGGCAAAACTTGCGATCAGGAACCGGAAAATCGGCGAAGCGGGATTGTCCTTTCTAACTGGTACCTACAATAAATGGAAGTTGGAAGGAGTGGAGATAGATGAAAAAAGAAGTGCGAGTGCGCTGGCTTTTGATTTTTCAACATCTCTTTTAAAAGACCGATTGAATATCACCACTGAAATAGCAAAGGTTTATGTAGAAGTGCCGGCAACCTATAGTCAAACCTACGGGACAAGACAGCTGGGTGCGTTCCTTGATTTTACTGCCACCATCTTTCAGCACCAGATGATGGGATGGAAGAATGCCAAAGTGAATCTCGCCATGCGGTTTGAGTACTGTGATTACAACCAGGGTACTTTCAAGGAAACCGGCGGTACTATCTCCGATGACGTCTGGGCCATCGTGCCGGCTATATCGTTCCGTCCTTCCGGGGCTACGGTATTCCGTTTCAACTACCGTTTTCAGACACAGCAGGATCTGCTGGGTAACCCGCCTTCCAAAACAGGTGTGATTCAGTTCGGCGTAGCTTCCTATTTCTAAATAGCCAGTATTGAACGCAACCGAAGCCGGAATACCGCGACCTGCATTCATGCTTGGTGATTTATACGATTACGTTTTTTCAACCCGCATTTTCCGGTTAAAAACCACCTCTTATGATAGGCATGCTGCATTGAGGACAACATGGAAGCCATGAATTAAAGCAAGACTTTTTTAGGGTAAGAGTGGATACAAAAAGAAAAAAAGAGAGGGTGATTCACTTAAAATTGAACTTATTCTTCCCTGTTCGGATTTTTTTTCGAAATTTGCGCCCTTAACTTTTTACAAAACCGATTAATAGTTAGTCAGTTATAAATCAAATTACTCCATGAGAAAAGCGGATTTAATTACAAAGATTTCAGATAAAACCGGTATTGCCAAGGTTGATGTATTGGTAACCCTCGAGTCTTTTTTCAAGGAGATTAAAGAATCGCTCAAGCAGGGTGAAAACATTTATGTGAGGGGATTCGGAAGTTTTATTGTTAAAAAACGCCGTCAGAAGATCGGCCGTAATATCAAGAAGAACGAAGCCATTATCATTCCTGAGCATTTTATTCCTGCCTTTAAGCCTGCCAAAACCTTTATGGATAAGGTGAAAAGTGCCGTTCCGCCCAAAAAATAAGATGTTTTGAGAATTCAACAAATCATTTTGCTGGTAACAGGTGTCGCTCTTGTAGCGGTGCTCTATGTCTTCGGTGTCACCAAATCGCCCAAGCAGCCGGAAACAGCCATGCCTGGCGCTATGCAGGCCACGGCTACTACCGGCAGCGCAAGTATTGATTTCAGCTCCATCCACGAAAAGGCCCTGGCAGCTTTGTCGGAAAAGCAGCGAGATACCATGGCCATGGCCGAAATGAAAATGGAAAAAATTCGGGGTGAGGCAGACAAGGTAAAAGCACTGCAAGTCCTTGGCGAAGAATGGTCAAAAACAGGTAGCACTATTGTGGCAGCCAGGTATTATGCGGAAGCCGCCGCCATTAACAATGATATCAAATTATGGGAAGAAGCAGCCAACCGTTTCTTCATGGGTTTTCCCACAGCGGCAGATTCACTTGTTAAAATGTATGCCGTACAGGAAGCGATCAGGTGTTACGAACAATTACGTAAACTGGATACATCCAATATGGAATATCCTGTGCGGGAAGCCATCTGTTATGTGGATGGACAAGGCCAGATCATGCAAGGTGTTACCTTGTTGAAGGGCGTAGAGAAAAAGGATCCTGACAACAAGGACATGAACCTGATACTGGGCAGATTATCCGTTGTCTCCGGGCAGTATGATAAAGCGGTTGCCCGCCTGGAACACCTGGTAAAGATTGACCCGAACAACGCAGAGGCCTACTTTCATTTAGCAGAAGCCTATCGCGCAGTCGGAAGAAAAGATGATGCTATTAAAGCACTGGAAACGTGCAAGTCGCTCGTAAAAGATGAAGACTTTCGCGCCCAGATCGATTCATATATTAATCAAATCAAAAATTAAGTAACAATGCCATCAGGTAAGAAGAGAAAAAGACATAAAATGGCTACCCACAAGCGGAAAAAACGTTTGCGCAAAAACCGTCATAAGAAGAAGTCACGATAGATTTCTGCATGCAGTTTTTTTGCGGGAAGAGTATTTGCCGTTTGCCGGTGATTTCAGCTTACACACTACCGCTGAAATACCCGGATTATTACGATACAGTTCCTGGCAACTCTTCCATCAAGACTTTCCCGGCATGTGACAATTTCAAGACAACACTACGTTCTGCGGCTAATACGTTCCGCAACATAAGTTTGTGTTGAATCCACATACCCGGAATTTTCAAACCGCTATAAGCACACTGCCTTACGCAGGCCATCATTAAACCCGTAAGAACAAATTGATTGCGACCCTTATCAGCCTTGAGCGCTTTTCGCGTCAACTGTGCAGTTGTTTTACGCCTATTTGCCTGTTTTGCTATTGAAAGGCATTACAGGTTATGCTGATTTCTTTTTGATTAGCTGCATGGCACATTTCCCGCAAGGGAA
Source organism: Chitinophagales bacterium (assembly GCA_044227805.1). Classification (GTDB taxonomy): domain Bacteria; phylum Bacteroidota; class Bacteroidia; order Chitinophagales; family UBA10324; genus JACCZZ01. The sequence continues at coordinate 88,735 of JBGAWA010000001.1, forward strand.
TAACCTTTAATTGTGGTGTCGTGAACAGGGAACTTATTATTGACTCCGGATCGAACGGAGCAGAGATTGCGTTGCTGGAAGATAAAGTGCTGGTGGAACTTCACCAGGAGAAACTAAACCAGAACATCGCTATTGGTGATATTATTTTGGCCAAGGTGGGTAAAATATTGCCTGGCCTGAATGCGGCTTTTGTGGATATAGGCCAGCCTAAGAACGGCTTCCTTCATTACTCTGACCTCGGACCACAAGTCAGGTCGGCGCAGAAATTTACCAAACTGGCTATCGATGGCGTGATGCCGCCTGACCTGAATGATTTCAAGTTGGAGCCTGAGACACAAAAGACCGGCAAGATCGCCAATACGATATCGAAAAGGGTACCGCTGCTGGTGCAGATCACCAAAGAACCTATCTCCACCAAAGGCCATCGGTTGTCTTGTGACATCTCGTTGCCGGGACGTTTTATCGTGCTGATTCCTTTTATCAATTCCGTCAGCATATCCAAAAAGATCAACTCACCCGAAGAAAGAAAACGGCTGAGCAGGCTGATGGAAAGCATAAAGCCTAAAAATTTTGGAGTGATTGTGCGCACGCTGGCCGAAGGCAAATCGGTGCAGGAACTGCATGAAGACATGACGCATCTTACCGAGAAGTGGAAACAGCTGACCACAGAACTTAAAGGAGCAGAAGCTCCCAAGAAAGTGATGAGTGAGATGAGCAAGACCTCCACCCTGCTGCGCGATATGCTGAATCCTTCCTTCAACCGCATTATGGTGAATTCGAAAGAGATGTTCCAGGAGATAAGGAACTATATCGGCCGCATTGCCCCTGAGAAGGAAAACATCGTTCAGCTCTACACCGGACGCACACCGATTTTTGATCAGTTCGACATTACCAAACAGATCAAGGTTGCCTTCGGGAAAACGGTTAACCTGAAAAGCGGCGCTTATCTCGTCATTGAACATACGGAAGCATTGCACGTGATTGATGTGAACAGCGGGCATAAGATGGCCGGCGATGACACACAGGAAGCCAATGCCATGACGGTGAATATGGAAGCGGCGGAAGAAATTGCCAGGCAACTGCGGCTACGCGATATCGGCGGCATCATCGTAATAGATTTTATTGATGTAAGAAGCCCGGAAAACAAAAGGTTGCTGAATAAGAAGATGACCGATATGATGAAGCTCGACAAGGCGCGTCATACCATTCTTCCATTGAGCCGGTTCGTCATATTACAAATCACCCGTCAGCGGGTGAAGCCACAGGTTACGATTGTGACCGACGAAAATTGTCCGGCCTGTGGCGGTACAGGCAAAATCGGTCCGTCCATCCTGGTGATGGATGATATTCAGAAAAATATTGATCACCTGATCACTAAAAACAATCAGCGTAAGATCACTTTGCTGATACATCCTTACCTGGAGGCCTTTATCAGGCATGGATTCATCTTGACTCGAGCGATAATATCAGCATTATGGAATATCACTTTTATGATAAGCAGGGTGAAGAGATTTTGATGAGTTGACAGAAGCCGGCAGTACCAGTTGCCATGCAGAATCGTCAGTATAACTTTTAAAGATGAATTGCCGTTTCCAACTAACAGCTAACCTCGTGCACTGCGAAGAACCAATCACATCCGGAGGTTTCTCTGTAACTTGAACATTGAAAATCCCCACTTATTAATGACTAAACCCCTTCTTGCACTCTCATTCGTTTGCATCTCTTGTTTTGGTTTCTCACAGGCGGGTAAAACTTATAGCGGGAAGTATGACGAGCCATATCGTCCCGCTTTTCATTTCACGCCACAAACAGGCTGGATGAATGACCCCAACGGATTGGTTTTTCTTAACGGCAAATACCACCTTTTCTTTCAATATTATCCAGATGATATCGTTTGGGGACCCATGCACTGGGGTCATGCTGTGAGTACTGATCTGATTCACTGGCAGCATCTGCCCATTGCGCTGTTTCCGGATAGTGCAGGATGGATCTTTTCAGGAAGCGCGGTGATTGACAAAGACAACACAGCAGGCTTTGGCAAAAACGCAATGGTGGCGGTATTTACCTATCACAGTGATGCTCGCTGGAAGAAGGGATTTAAAAATACGGAAAACCAGGCGCTGGCTTACAGTAATGATGAAGGAAAGACCTGGATAAAATACAAGGGGAACCCTGTACTACAGAATGCAGGCGAGCAGGATTTCAGAGACCCGAAGGTATTCTGGAACGATGAAATCAAAAGGTGGAACCTTGTGCTGGCGGCGGGGAATATTATCAAAATATTTTCTTCTCCTGATTTAAAGAACTGGCAGCATGAAAGCGATTACACTCCGTCGGTACAAGGTGACTTTGGCGTGTGGGAATGCCCTGACCTTTTTAAAATGAAAGTAGGAAGAGAAGAAAAATGGATACTGCTGATCAGCCAGACAATGAATGCGCCGAATGGTGGCGTGGGCAACCGTTATTTCGTTGGTGATTTTAATGGAAAAGTGTTTTCGAATGTTGAAGGTGGCGACTGGCTGGATTATGGAAAAGATTTTTACGCGGCGGCGACCTTTAACAATGTAAACGAAAATAAGCGGATCCTTATAGCCTGGATGAGCAACTGGCAGTATGCCGATAAAACACCTGCATCAGTGTGGCGATGTTCCATGACATTACCGAGAAGCATGACGCTCATTAAAACAAATGGCCGATACTATTTGAAGCAGGAAATAGTTAAGCAATTTCAATCACTCACCACCAATTTCAACAGCACTAAGCAGGTGTCAACACCGTTTAAGGCATCCGGCAACAATCTTTCACAGGCTGAAATCAGTTTTGCAATTGATTCCACCACATCAAATCTCACGATAGAAGTTTCGAATGTAGCAGGAGAATCCTTTACTATAGATATGAATGGCAAACAATTGATGATTGACAGAACCAAATCAGGCAACACCGGCTTCAGTGATAAGTTTGCCGCTGAACCACAATCAATGCCGTTACAGGAAAAAATTTATCATTTCCAAATCATCCTCGACAAATCATCTGTTGAAGTTCTGGTAAACAATGGAAGATATTCCATGACTAATCAGTTGTTTCCCGAACACAACTATACTGATATCAGCATTTCAGGGGTTGGCAACACTGCTATTAAGAACCTGCAAATAAACGAGGTCAGGAGTTGTTGGATTGATTAACACCATGTCTTCCTTTTTTTCCGTTGACGATCTTCAAGTGCAACGTAATATGTACATTGATGCCATGAATACACCGCCACATGGCTTACCACCTGGCAAAACAATTAGAAAAAGATTCATTTTTTTGCGGAAATCAGTCATGAGCAACCGGCATAGATACATTGCAGCACTCTCCATCGCTGCCTGGCTGCTTGCAGCAGGCTGCACCGCTGATGTTGCAGCACCTCAGTTTCCCGTAAAAAACATTGTTGTAGTGGTTATTGACGGACCGCGCTATACAGAAACATGGGGCGATCCAATCCAACAATATATTCCTTATCAATCAGGCATCTTAAAATCACGTGGCGTGTTTTTCACCCACTTTCTAAATGACAGCATTACTTATACTACTGCCGGCCATGATCAATTGGTAACAGGTGTGAAGGAATTTATTGAAAATACCGGAACGCAGCTTCCAGGCTTCCCTTCCTTTTTTCAATATTGGCGGAAGCAGACGGGTGCGGCAAAAACGGATGCCTGGATCATCACCTCAAAAGATAAGCTGCAAGTACTCGCCGATTGCAACGATGATTCTTTTCATCAGCAGTACAACCCCTCTGCCGATTGTGGCATTTCCGGACTGGCTTCCGGCTACCGGCATGACACCGTTACACTCAGTCATGCTTTGCAAGTGCTGCAACAGTATCATCCCCGCCTGCTGCTGATACAGTTTAAAGAACCTGATAACAGCGCGCATAAAAATGACTGGGCCGGTTATATTAACGGCATTCAGCAGACAGACGGATACATTAAGATCATCGATGAGTTTCTTCAAAATGATGCATTCTATAGTGGCAGCACTGATTTAATCATTACCAATGATCATGGACGACACAGTGAGGGATGGAAAGATGGATTTGTAAGTCATGGTGACAGCTGCGATGGATGCCGCCATATTTCGCTGCTTGCTGCCGGCCCGCATTTCAATACGCACCAGGTGGTGACAGACACGTTTAATTTATGTGACCTCAATGCCACCATCAATTACCTGCTGTCTGTCAATAATCCATATAGTGAAGGCAAGGTGATGCATGTTGCCCTGAGAAAATGAAATGCCTGCCTGTTTGACGAAAGACCACAATCTGTAAATCATTGCACCTTAGCAGGGACGGCATGCTGAAAACTATTTCCGGCTTCCTTCTTCAACCCCCATTTTTAAGTTCAACCCGGATTTTTCAGTAGAAAAATCCCGCTTCGCTACGACTTATAACTGCTAAGGGTTTGCTCATCTTTTTCAAGAAAAGAAAATGTTTCGCAAACCCTAAGCAGTTCTACGTCGGGGTTAAACCCGGCGTCGTTTTGAATTGCAAAATGTGGGTTCAAAGCAGCAGCAGATTTAACCTGAAGCTGAACTGTTTATGGTTTATGATTTTTTTCCTTTATGAAAAGGACCAACCTCTTGGCAGTTCTTTGATGCAGCGAATCGGAAATTTTCAATAGAAAAATCCAGGTTCCATGCTGACTCAAGCGAAAGCGGTAAGCATGAATAAAAATCGAAATTCATATCATTCTGTAAAGCAAATACACCTTTCAGTGCGAATGATCAACGTCACTTTCCGGCATGACTAAGATCATGTATTGGCATACCGGAGCAGCCTACTTTTGAGTATAATTTCCTCTCTCCAAAAACCAAAATTTACTACTATGAAAACAAGATTTTTAGTGCTCATGATCAGCACACTGCTGGCGACAGGTGCCAGTGCCCAATGGACCATTGACTCATTAGGCATTGCCGGTTTGTATCCATACAGTGCAGCAACCACCAGCAAAGCCGTTTTCACCAATGGCAGCAACTGGGATATATTCGATGCCAATACCAATCTCCATACAACCGGCCTCTTATCATTTTCAAGACCACAAATCAGAGTGGTTAGCTATGGTGAGAAGGTGTATCTCGGTGGTGGCAAATACGGTTATTTCGCCGACCCGCAATACTCCAAAAATGTGGATGTATACAATGCAGCAACCGATAGCTGGACTACTTTATTTCTAACAAAGAACCGTGAAGTGGGCGGTGCAGGTGCAGCCGGAAATAAGATTGTATTTGCTGGTGGTACAGGCCGGACTGATATCAGCGGACCGGTATATATGTATGCTACCGCTGATATTTTTGACGCTAACACCGGAGCAAGAACTACCGGAAAACTTTCCAAAGCACGTTCGAATATCGCTGTTGGAGCGGCTGGCAATAAAATAGTTTTCGCCGGCGGCTGGTTTTGGGATATGAGTTACAATCGAGTGCCTTCCAATGCAGTGGATATTTATGATGCTTCTACAGGAACTTGGACCAAAACAACGCTGTCACAAAAACGGGAAGACCTGGCTGTTGCTGTGGTAGGAAACAAAATTATTTTCGCCGGCGGAAGCAGCAATGTTGGAACGGTTAAAAATGTAGATGTGTACGACGTATCCACCGATACCTGGACGACTTCTATGCTGCCTACTGCCAGATATGCCATGAAATCAGCAGTGGTGGGCACCAACGCCTATTTTGCAGGTGGTGCCTTTGACGCGATAGAAAATGAAGTTGACATTTATAACACCGTGACCAATACGTGGAGCACGATCTACATGCCGGTTTCCTTATCTTCCTTTTCGATGAGTGTGATTAACGACAAAATATATTTTGCCGGTGGTTATATTTCATCTTCTTCTGTTTATTCAAACCTCGTACAGGTTTACGATCCGGCCACCGCAACATGGATTAGTGACTATCTGTCGATCGGAAGAATCGGTATTGCAGCACTCGTTTGCGGCAACAAAGGATATTTTGCAGGAGGAACCATTGCCTATGGCTATCCTGTTCCGCCAACAACCAAGAGGGTTGACATACTCGGCACACTCAGTCCTATCGCTGATTTCAGTGCAAACGTCACCAACATCACTGCCGGTCAATCTGTAGATTTCACTGACCTCAGTACCAATACTCCATCGTACTGGACCTGGACGTTTACAGGCGGCACGCCTGCTTCCTCATCCATCCAAAATCCATCGGTGGTTTACAATGCAGCGGGCACTTATGATGTTACGCTAACCGCTGGTAATGCAGTTGGTTCAAGCACCATCACCAAGACAAGTTTCATCACCGTAAATCCTGCTCCTTGCCTATTCCCGGATGGATTAATCACAACGGATATCACCCCAACCTCCGCCACCTTTAACTGGAATGCAGCCAATGGAGCTATCAAGTATAAACTGAGTTACAAGGTCAGTGGAAACAATCCATGGTTAACTACCACGGTTACCACCAATACCCTTCAGTTGAGCGGACTGGCGCCTAATACCAACTACAACTGGAAAGTAAAAACCATTTGCAGCAACTCGCCCAGCATCAGTTCTGATTTCTCGCCTATCGCGAGTTTCAAGACAGGGCCTGCCAGGCTGACGGAACCAACCATGCAAACGGGCATTGAAGTTTATCCTAATCCTGTAGGTGACCAATTACAAATTTCGTTAAGCAATGAAATGACATTCCCGCTCACCTGCATGATTTATGATTTATATGGGAGAATGCTGATATCGGCTAAAATTGCAGAACCGCTCATAACGATAGATGTGAAGGATTTAGCTTCAGGAAATTACTTCATCACGGTTGTGAGCGCAGATAACCAAAGATGGAGTGCGAAATTCATGAAATAAAAAGTGTAGCGTTTTAGTTTAAAAAAAAACGGCAGCGAACCTGCCGTTTTTTTTTTGCACGATTGCATCGTGGCCATTTGAACCCACATTTTGCAATTCAAAGCGGCAACGGGTTTAACCCCGACGTAGAGCTGCTTAGGGTTTGTGAAACATTTTCTTTTCTTGACAAATTGAGCAAACCCTTAGCAGCTCTAAGTCGCAGCGAAGCGGGATTTTTCCACTGAAAAATCCGGGTTGAACCAGGAAATTTCCATTGAAAAATCCGGGTGAAAGGAAATCGTTATATCAAATTGGCTCTATTACTTATCTGCATCCAGCCATGCAAGGATATGACAACACAGCTCAATGGTAATCAGGTTAATCTTCCCGGAACTGGTTGTCGGCAAGCCTTCAAATAAAAGAGTGTTAAAATTACTATACAGGTAGGATACACCGGCATCCATGCAAAAAACCTTGCTTATCCTGAATTCATATCCGCATCCGGATCATATAACCGACATCATTGTTTCCCCAGTTGCCTGTTGTTATGGATGCGACAGGCGAAGGGTCGGGCGCCGCTTTGTTATAGGAAGTGTAAGCTGCCAGGCCACAGCCCGTTTTTGCGTAGAAGTTATTCTTATCGAACGGAAAAAAACTTATCGTAAACAGGAAGGCATTGCGTCTCAATTTATCTGATAACATATCCGGCGTATTATCGAATGCCTGCCAGGCCGGTGATACAGGTTAGCGGTTCCGAGGGCTGTCTCTAACCGGTGATTGAAACAAAACCGACCTTCGCTGAAAAGCTTATGCCGGTTTACAATCCCGACTCATATACACTTTTCATGGGTGAAGCCATTCCAAAACCGGGAGCGATGCCAATCACAAACCCTCTTTCGACAACCGGTGCAGCTTGTTGCGCCATCAGGTGTTTCATCATGAAGATGAATAATAGTGCAATAAACAAGAGACGATTACAGCTACTCATTTCTATGTAAGCTAAGTTGCATTCACGTTACCATTTAACTTTATAAGCTGTTCATTTCCAGAACCTTCTTGTAAGTCCCGTATTGATTAATCATTGCTGCCAAATCCAAATTCAACATAGCCATTCCATTTTTTCCATAGCTGAGTTGCCAAACGGGTTCAGCTGACCTGCCGGAATAAGGCCGGCACTTAATGTTCCCGCAGGATTTATGGTACCATGGCTACCAACACTGCCGACACCTATGGACAGACCGGAATAGAACACAAAGTTTTCACGCTGGCAATAGCGGTAATCAAACCTCGCGGTGATATTCGTAACAGTATAATGGTTCTCATAAGCTTCCGGGTCTGTTCCGACTAAAGTGATGGCTTCTAAAGACAACTCACCTCCTACGCTGATGCCATGTGATAAAAACCTGTTATAGCCTGCTCGAAAAATACCACTGCTCTGTATATCAGGTGGCGCATAAAACATAATGGTAATGGCACCGGAAAATTCAAGCATGACATCAGCTAAGGATGCGCGGCCATAACCTGCATACACTTCATTTTTAGGGGCAAGAGGGATTGCACTCTGTGCGAAACAACAGCCTGCCGCAGGCAGTAGCAGCCACAATATGGCAATAGCACTGTATAAAACCTTCCATCGAGCCCTTACCGGTATCCACCATGTTTTCATATTTCATCCGGCGCCATGCGGTCGCATTAATTTGAAAATTTTTTCTCCACCGCTATTGGCCACTTCAAAAAGCGGGTTGGAGCAACTCCAAAAAAAGCGGACAACATTCTTAGGCAAAATTCCAACACAATGGACATCAGAAAAATGATATAAATTAGGAAATGCGTTTATGCAATACTATTGTACAACACATCATAGCATTCATAGACTACTACACTGTACTTCGCTGCCGTTCTTAGCAAATGACAGATTACAGAAGCCGCTTGCAGATATGAAAAAGTAAAAGCAAGGTAGTCAATGGTTCAGCATTTACTGTTATTTTACCAACCATTTCCAATACCAAATTCAAAAACGCCAGCAGTGAAAAGTGAAATCATTCTACTTGCCTTCGTTTTTCAGTGCATCTCCTTCCTACTGATTGCAGGTGATAAACAGCCGGTATTTTTTCTTAACGATTCGCTTTTGCATCAGGCAACACCCTTCAGAAATTCATACTTAGAAATTGTCCACAACTGGAGATATAAAAGCGACAGTTCGGGTGCACAGGCTGCCGATTTTGCAAGCCCTGATTTTGATGACAGTTTATGGGAACCCGTAAATTCAACATTACCTATTGACAGTTTGCCGGCAAGCGGATGGCGAGGCAGCGGATGGTTCCGGCTGCGCCTTGTAATTGATTCTCAGTTATTGAATAAGGCACTTGTGATAAACCTGATACACTATGGTGCATCAGACCTTTATGTTGATGGAAAACTTTTGTACAGCTTCGGACATGTCGGCACTTCCGTTGCGGATGAACAAGGTTATTCTTCCTTCACTCAAGCACCGGGAAGTGTGGTATTTAACCAATGTGAGCATGTTATTGCAGTCCACTATTCCGGTTTCTGCATCCTTCATCACCGGCCACCGATTAAACGTGAACTGGGTTTTTCACTGGCTATCGGAGATCCCGATCTTGTAAACAGGCAACTTATCAGGGCAACGCGTTTTTCAAACCGGAGGCATTAAAGGTTATTGCCGTACCCTTCATATTTGCATTGATTCATTTTATTTTATTCCTGTTCTACCGCAGGGAGAAAAAGCAACTTCATTTTTCTCTTTTGCTCGTTATTGTTTAACGAGAACAGAATCGTTCGCCAGTCGTGATGCTGAACTGTCACTTATCGTTGTGAAGATCGATGATAATCTCTACCTGGCGCTGATGCCGGTTACAGGTATCCTGTCTGCGGTATTCTCTTCCGGCAAGGTGATACCGTTTCAGTTTTATAATTTCCTGGTGGTGGCCATAGTAGTGGCCATAATTTCCTGGTATTCTTCGGTTTTGCCCGGTTTCACTTCGTGGCTCTTCCGTTGTCAACAGGCAGAAATGCTCAGACGGTAGCAGTGTCCATCCGGCAAGGCATGCAGGGAGCATGGATCATCGGCACCGGCTTCGGCGTTTTTGCGAGCGTCCAGCACCTGCTCGCGGAGGCATACTTCAACCGGCAATTTTTCACTGTTGCAGCTTCCGGTACCGTTGACCCATTCAACTCAGGTATTACCCGCATTGTTGTCGATGTCTGTATCTCTCCATGCGCATTGCAGGAACGCACCGGACGCTTGAATCGCAGATGAAAAAAACGATGGAGCTGGAGATTGAAAATGCCCGTAAAGAAGCCGAACTGAAAAAAGCGGTGGAATTGCAAGAAGCCTATCATGCCCTGGAAAACGCGCATCGCACATTAAAAGAGACACAGGCGCAGCTGATTCATTCGGAAAAGATGGCATCACTCGGTGAGCTGACAGCCGGCATCGCCCATGAAATTCAAAATCCGCTGAACTTCGTCAATAATTTTTCTGAAGTAAACAAAGAACTGATTGGCGAGATGAGGCAGGAAATTGAACAGGAACACTATGAAGAAGTAAAAGCCATTTCAAAAGACATTGAAGAAAACGAAGAAAAAATCAACCTGCATGGCAAACGTGCCGCCGCCATCGTAAAAGGGATGCTGCAACATTCACGAGGCAGCAGCGGCGTGAAAGAGTTGACCGATATAAATGCTTTGTGCGATGAATTCCTGCGATTAAGTTATCATGGATTACGGGCGAAAGACAAGTCATTCAACGTGACGATGAAAACAGAATTTGACGAGTCAATCGGCAGTAGCAATATCAATCCACAGGATATCGGACGGGTGATCCTCAACCTGCTCACCAACGCTTTTTACGCGGTAAATGAAAAAAGAAATCAGGCATTGAAAATTATGAACCTACCGTCACGGTGAGCACGAGGAAGAAAGGTGACAAAACAGTCATCTCCGTTACGGATAACGGCAATGGGATTCCGCAGAAAATTGCCGACAAGATTTTTCAACCGTTTTTTACGACGAAGCCTTCCGGGCAGGGTACCGGACTGGGGCTTATCATTCGACATCATCACCAAAGGTCATGGCGGTGAATTGATTATTTGAAACAAAGGAAAATGAGCTTTACACGGTTTACGATAACCTTGTAATTTTAATAGCTGCTAAAGTCATTCGTATGTCCCCAACTCTTGCATCTCTGCTGGTCAGTTTGCTCATGTCGCAACGGCTTCGAAAGTATGCAAGTGCCAACAACAAGAAAGGTTGGGAATTTTTATTTACGGTCAACCTCTTTTTTTCATCGATTTTGTTCTTGACGCAGTTCGCCTTCCACTCTCCCATGTTCTTCAGGCTGGTTTGGGACGTATTGCTCGTCTCTATCAGTCACCTTTATGCTGAAAAAGGAGCTTCGTCCATTAGAGATGTTTACTTGGGCGTTTATTCCGTTTATCGCGGTGTTGGTGGCAGGCCACCTCGCCGAATTAATAAGCGTTGATTTCTACAATGAATGGATCACCTATTTTACCAATGTAAGGACGCTCATGCTGATCTGGATGGCTGCCATTTTATTCAGCCAAAACCGACAGCAAAAGCGCTGGAAAAAGAACGCATCAGGAGACAAAAAAAGATGAACTGAACAGGGCAATTGCCTTGCGAAAGGTGGAGCTGGAAGGGTTGGTTGCGGAGCGTACGCTGGAACTGACCGGGCAGAAAGAAGAGTTACAACGAACGCTGACGGAGTTACGCAGCAGCAAAATCAATTGATACAATCGGAGAAGATGGCTGCTAGTGAGCTCACCGCCGGCATCGCACATGAAATACAAAACCCTTTAAACTTCGTGAACTAATTTTTCGGAAGTGAGCAATGAGTTACTCGCCGAAATGAGAACCGAGCTGACCAATGGCCATACCAAAGAAGCTATGGCGCTTGCTGCTGATGTGGGTCAAAATCTTGAAAAAATCATTCATCATGGTAAGCGTGCCGACGCCATTGTAAAGGGAATGCCGCAACATTCGCGCGCCAGCACCGGTAAGAAAGAACTGACGGATATCACCGTGCTGGCTTGATGAATACCCCCGCAGACTCGCTTACCACGGCCTGAGGGCGAAAGACAAGTCCTTCAATGCCACCCTGAAATCAGACTTCGACCCGTCGCTTGGGAAAATAAATGTCATTCCGCAAGACATCGGCCGTGTTATTCTCAATTTGCTGACCAATGCATTTTATGCCGTGATGGAAAAAAAGAAAATGACCGGCAACCAATCGCCTGTATCGGCGTATGAACCCTCCGTCTCGGTCACAACCAGAAAAGCAGGTGGCAAAGCGGAGATCAGCATCAGCGATAATGGCAATGGAATTCCAAAACAGGCAATGGATAAAATATTTCAACCATTCTTTACCACCAAGCCAACCGGCCAGGGAACAGGGTTAGGACTTTCCATTTCCTACGACATTATCACGAAAGGCCATGGCGGCGAACTGACTGTGCATACCGAGGAAGGAGCGGAACGACCTTTACTATTACTTTACCAGCCTCATAAAATAAAAACTACGTGATGAAAATACTGGTGGTTGATGATGAGCATGATATTCAATTGCTCTTTGAACAGCGTTTCAGAAAAGAAATTCGGGAACACCAAATGGAGTTCGCTTTCAGCTTTTCAGGTGAAGAGGCATTGTCTTATCTTCATCAGCATCATCATGAAGCTGTACTCATTCTTTCAGATATAAACATGCCGGGCATGAGCGGCCTTGAGTTGCTGAAGCATATCAAGCAGGAGTATGCAACCCCCCCTCCCGTGGTGATGATCATTACCGCATACGGTGACGAGGAAAACTACAAACGGGCTAAATCAGCGGATGATTTTCTCACCAAGCCACTCGACTTCACTGCATTAAAGCAAAAACTGAAATCCAGAATCCTATGACAAAAATCTTTGGTAGCCGATGATGAAGCGGACCTGGAGGTACTCATCAAGCAGAAGTTCCGCCAGAAAATAAGAGAGAAAAAATATGAGTTTGTATTTGCCATCAACGGCAAAGATGCACTGATCAAAATTCAGCAACATCCTGATGTGGCTATCATCCTGCTCGACATCAATATGCCTGAAATGGACGGGCTGACGCTGCTCTCCAGGATTAGTGAGGATTCACCGCTGATAAAAGCCGTCATGGTTTCCGCTTATGGCGATATGGACAACATCCGCACCGCCATCAACCGAGGCGCATTTGACTTTGTGACCAAACCCGTCAATTTTGAAGACCTTGAACTGACCATGGAGAAAACTATTCAGCATGTGGATCAGATCAGGAAAACACTGGAAGCGATTAAGGAAAAAAATATCCTTAAAATGTATGTGGACGAAAATGTGCTGAAATTCATGGGGAGCATCGAATACGAAGTATCGCTCATGGCCAATGAAACGGTAGAAGCAACAGTTGCTTTCGTGGATATCTGCAGCTTCACTTCCATTAGTGAGAAGGAGACACCGGATGTGGTGGTGTCGCTGCTAAACCGTTACTTCGATCTGATGGCCAAAGAAATTATAGCGCAGAACGGCATCATTGATAAATTTATCGGTGACTGTGTGATGGCTGTTTTCAAAGGCGCCTACCACTTAGACCGTGCGATTGATGCCTGTCTCTCCATACGCGATAAAGATAGAGGCCTTACCGGTTGCCGGTAATAATTTTGCGCCAAAGGTCTCCATTGGTATCAACAGTGGTGAAATGATTTCAGGCAACATTGGATCCGCCACGATAAAAAGGCTGGACTATACTGTGATCGGCGATGCGGTCAATACAGCGCAAAGACTGCAGTCGGCGGCAAGAGTAGGACAGATTTTAATTAATGAAGCCTGTTATGAAAGTGAAACAATCTTTTAATGCAAATTGATCGGACCCGTGCAGCTCAAAAATAAATCGCAACCTGTGGTTGTGTATGAAGTGCTTAACTGAAAAGCGTACAATAAACCCGGATTTTTCAGTGGAAAAATCCCGCTTCGCTGCGACTCAGAACTGCTAAGGGTTTGCTCAATTTGTCAAGAAATGAAAATGTTTCACAAACCCTAAGCAGTTCTACGTCGGGGTTAAACCCGTTGCCGCTTTGAACTGCAAAATGTGGGATTAATTGGCATTACTGCTCAGCCACTCGCCTGTAATCAGCAGGTGAACGCTCATTGCTTCTTACCCAACACTTCATATAACTGTAGCATCTCCTTCTTCCCTTTAACTGTCACCGGCTCCCATTGTTTCAATTCAAAAAGTTCACTGACATGATCCCGGGTTGACTGGTTGATGAGTATTGAATCGGGGAAATCCTTTGTCAGGCTTTCGATACGCTTTGCAATATTCACCGTATCACCGGTAATGGAATATTCAATCCTGTAGTCGGAGCCAAGATTTCCGGCCACCACAAGACCTGTGTTGATGCCGATGCCGATATGTATTTTCTGTTTAATTTTTCCTTTCACCGATTCATTGATTGCCTCAAGCCCTTTCACCATATCAAGCGCGCAGTACACGGCATTGCTGTGATTTTCCGGATACGTCAGCGGCGCGCCAAAGCTGGCAAAAATTTCGTCGCCTATATATTGATTCACATAACCATTATGACGCATGACAGACTGCGACATAACCGTATAAAAATCATTCAGGAGTTTCACCACTTCCGTCGGGATCAGTTCGCTGCTGATCTCCGTAAAATTGCGGATATCACAAAACAAAGCAGAGACTTCAATCAACTCACCCTGGAAGATACCTGCTTCATCGGCTGCGGATAAGGTTCGTTCAATCACCGGTTCAGGCACATACTTCCTGAACAGGCGAAGTGTCTTTTCCATCTCATTCAGGCGAAGATTCAGGTTGCTCAGCAGTTCTTTATTCTTTTGCTGAAGCTTGTACAAGTTGATCGCATTATCAATAGTCATGTGCAGTTCATTCTCATCCCACGGCTTGGTGATGTAACGGAAGATACGCCCTGTATTGATGGCCTGCACGATGGCTTCTATATCGCTGAAACCGGTGAGAATCATGCGTATAGAATCCGGAAATTCAGGTAATATTTTTTCAAGAAACTGAACACCCGTCATTTCCGGCATACGCTGATCCGTAATAATAATGGGAATCCAGTTTTGCCGCAACAACTGAATGGCTTCCATGGCAGACTTGGCGGTAAACACCTGGTAATAATGGCGGAAGGTGGCACGGAAAGAAGTGAGGTTATGTTCCTCATCATCAACATAGAGCACGCTGAATTTAGAACTGTCCATATATGCGGTTAATTATGTATTGAAGATATCTATTTATTCTGCTGAAGCGGTAGAAGAATAATGAATTCCGTGCCTGCTCCCGGTTCACTTTTCACCTCAATTTTTCCATCGTGCTTTTCAATGATACCATAGCTGATTGATAAGCCAAGTCCTGTTCCTTCGCCGACTTGTTTGGTCGTGAAGAACGGATCAAATATGTGCTGCTTGATTTCATCAGTCATCCCCTTTCCGGTGTCTTTAATCGAAACAATTACCTGATTATTGCTGACACGTGTTGCAATAGTAATTTTTCCCTGCGCGGGAATAGCCTGTATGGCATTATTGAGAATATTGAGGAACACCTGGTTTAACTGTCCGGGATAACATTCAACAAGTGGTAAATCACCGTATGATTTTACAATTTCGATGCGACCCTTTGTTTTATTTTGCAGGATCGTAAGTGTGGAATCGAGCGCATCGTTCAACTGTGTCATTTTCAATTCACTCTCATCTGTGCGGGAGAAATTACGCAGTCCCTTAACGATTTCTGTAGTCCGCCTGGCTCCTTCATCAATTCCCGAAAGCAGCTTTCCAATTTCATCCACAATCAGCTTCAGGTCAGCATGCTCCCTGAGCTTAATTAATGGCTGCATGGCCTCATCATTCCTTTTTTGATCAATTACCGCATCATACTTGTTGATCAGGTCAAGCAGTTCGCCGATATCATTTCGCAATGGCGTTACATTGCCTGAAATAAAATTGATAGGGTTATTCAATTCATGGGCAATGCCGGCCGTTAACTGTCCAAGTGATGCCATCTTTTCTGACTGCACCAGGTGTGATTGCGCCTGCTTGAGGTCATCCAGCGTTTTCTCCAATTCTGCCGATTTATTTTCGACCTTCTGCTTCTCCAGCTCAATCACTTCTTTCTGATGCAGCACCTGGCTGGTACGTTCCTTCACCGTTGATTCCAGCCTCAGCTTTGCTTCTTTATACCTCCAGACATTGATCCTCACAATGGCTACTATAGCGAGATACCCAAGCAGAATATAAGTCAGGTAGGCCCACCATGTCCTGTACCACGGCGGAAGGATCACAAATTCAAAAACAGATTCACTGCTTTCAATACCATACAGGTTACGCGACTTCACCTTAAACTTATATTCCCCTTCATGCAGGTTGGTGAACTCTTTCTGTGTGGCATTGCTCCATTCAGACCAGTTAGTGTTTCTGCCTTCCAGGATAAAAGAATATTCCGGAGACTCTTTGGCATTATAGGTGGCTGCTGAAAAACGAAAGGCGATATCATTCAATTCATAAGGTATCCTGATGGCAGGCACGTGCGGAGGGGCATTTGTAAAATATCCTGCCGTATTGGTGAAACTGCCGAAAAATATTGTTGAATCACCATTAAGTTTTACTGAACGGATAAAACAATTGAAATCAAGCGGCTGGCCGGAATCATGTGCCGGGTTGTAAACAAAAATGCCTTTCTCGCTTCCGATCCAAATGTAATTTCGCGCATCGCAGAATATACTCCAGACACCTGCTACCGGAAGCCTCGCCAGCGGAA
This sequence comes from Chitinophagales bacterium, assembly GCA_044227805.1. Classification (GTDB taxonomy): domain Bacteria; phylum Bacteroidota; class Bacteroidia; order Chitinophagales; family UBA10324; genus JACCZZ01. Next base: position 105,406 of record JBGAWA010000001.1, read on the forward strand.
CGGTATCCCAAGTTACCGTTCCGTTCATGTATCTGACAATACCTGTACGTTTTTCAGAATGAACAAGGATATTTCCTCTGCGATCTTCACTGATGACGCTCGCTTCCCTTGTATGCGCGGCGAGCAATTTGCCAAATGAACTGTCCTGGGAGATCTGCTTTAGTTTTTCATTATAAGAATAAGTGCCTTTCCAGGTTCCGAAATATATTTTATTCCTGACCTTAGAAACCTCCAACACCACTAACTCATCTCTCCATCCATGCGACTTGTCTAATGCAATTACTTCTGGATTCAGGTTGATGGTGCCTTGAAAGTTAATCAGGAAGCCACATCCATATCCTCCTGCCCACAGCCTTCCAACGGAATCGAACTGTAATGTCTTAATGTCCGATGTTATTCCGTTAATCATACCCATCAACTTCCAGGCCTGCCCATTTGGTTGCTGCATGATGCCAATGCCATCTTCCAGTCCGAGAAATACATATTCAGCGTGGAGGGTATCATGTAAAATACATGAAACTCCTTTCGACAAAATATTTTTGAAATGTTTTCCGTCATAAACGAGCAGGCTGTCACCACAGCCAACCCAGATACCATCAGGCATCTGTTTCACCACCCACACCTTGCCAGAAATCTCTCCCAAGCGTGATACCCGGATAAAATCTTCATTCAGACTGGCCTGGTAGAAACCATTGGTAGTTCCTGCATACAACATGTCGTTAACCCGGCAGATTGCCAGCACGGTGCCGTCAAGTCCATTGGAATAATCAATAAACGACACGCTGGCGGGATACTCAATCCTGCTTAGTCCGCTGGAAAGGGCAGCCCAGATGCCATGGTGCTTATCTTCAAAAAGTCCATTCACCTGGTTATCGTTCAGTCCTGATATTTTATTCACTTTTTTAAGCAGTGATCCGCTTTCGCTGATAAAGAAAACACCTTCCGTTTCTGTTGCCAGCGCAACAGGGCCTGCACTCAGCCTGATGGCTGCATTGATCCTGATATGGATAGGCGATCCGATGGATAAAGCAACCGACAACATTTTTCCTTTCGCGTCAAACAGGAAAACGCCCTTATCGGCCGTAACTACCATCAATTTATTCTCACCACTCTTTTTATCTTTTATCCTGAACATTGTTACGATGTCGGGATTGCCCGGTATAGAAAATGGCCATGTCAATATTTTTCCTTTCACGATATGATAAATACCCTTATCCGTTTGGAAACAGAGTTCATCATCAAGCAGCCAACTTGCGCGAAAATCTCCCGGAAGTTCCAGCTTACTGATACGGTGCTGATCATACAGCAACAGGAAATTTTTGGCAATGAAGTAAACGGTATCGTGGACGACGTCAGTTTTCAGAACTTCAAAGCTGGAATCCTTTGAGGCTAACAACTCCTTCAGCGGATAAAATACTGTTTGCCCAACGGCATCCGCACCCAGGTATCCAAAGTTGTCCTTGCCACCGAGAAAGATCCTGCCTTTTGTATCCATCACAAGGTTTTCAGAGCCAAGGTAAAGAGCGTCTTCATTCTCTATTCCCCCCCATTGAGTGCCATCAAATTCCATGAGTGCGCTGCTATTTGCGACATAAATAATACCGCGTTGGTCCTCTATAACATCCCAATTCTGAGGGCTGGAGCCATATACAAAATCCTGATAGTCCTCCAGTGGAAAATTCCTGATGAAAAGATTACCGGGTTGCGCGAAAAGAGGGACGGCTGTCAACAGGATAAGTAAGAGCATCAACACCGTCTTGCCCGGATAAATCATGCAACAGTTGAAATTAATACCTGATTAAATTAAAATATTTATTATTATCTTTCAGAAAACTTATCAACTATGCCAAAAGGAATTATTAAGAAGGTAATCCTTACCAACGGCGGATCATCTGATGTTGCTAATATAAGGAATACGGGAATATTAACGGTGCAGGATAACATAGACGATCCTGCCTGTCCTCCCCCACCTAACGAGATGTTGTTTGCCTCCACAATTCCAGTTCAGGAATCACCCATAAAGCAATATTGGTTTAGGTACGTGAACCTTGGCGAAGGGAATGACGTGGCGGTAGTTTTTGCTGAAGTTGTTGATATGATTTTCAGACCGGCAGGTAATGCAAAACAACTGGATTGAAAAGAACCTTACGGAATTAGCTGAACCAATTAAGATCACTCAGGCCACAATTAAATGAGAGACCGGCAATTCATTCACTTAAATAAATTCCCATGCCAAAAGGTATAATTAAAAGTATCAATTTAACAGACAGTTTTACCATTGCTGACAGCACTTACTACTTCGGTGTCCTGGAATGTACCGATCCCGAAGGCGACAAAGAAAAACTCAAAAAAAACAAAAAATACGGGTGTGTTATTTTGTATAGTAATCCTATGGATAAAGACTGTGTTGATTTCGAACATAAGAGACGGTCAGGTGATCACATTTGTGTTGTAACAGGCAAACGCATTTGTTAGTAAGCATTTTTCTGCTGGATGTGGAATATTGAATTCTCTCAATGCTAACCAATAAACGATGAACTATGCCAAAAGGAATCATTAAGGAGAAGTTTTATTTTAATGAAAATAGCCTGGACTTTTATACCGGCACCCTTGAATGCACTGACAAAGAAGATGATGACGACCTTGTAGTGGGTGACGAATATGGCTTTGTTAGTTTGGTTTCAGTGACCACCGGAGATCATGTCCGTTTTAAGCACACCGTAGTATGGGGAAAGCATGCCTGTGGTGTATATTGGAATGATCACTGAAGACAGGAAGTTAATTCCGATGATGCTGGCCCACTTACCTACTCCCAAAAAAATTGATTTTAGAATGCTTCGGAAAATTTGCACCGCACTTTTATAAAGAGTGATACAGGTGCCAGCCAGTTTCTTCCAGAAAAGAAACTGCCTTTGATACAACCTGACTTTTCAATTAGGCAGGATATCCGTCGCAGGCAAATCAAATAGGATACTGTCAGAACTGGTGCATCTCAGGCACCTATTCTATCAATGCTTTAAGCACAATGCGTTTGCCCTCAGCGGTAACGGCAACAAAATAAACTCCTGCAGGCATGGTGGTGGTTTGAACCTGCAGCGTCGCTCCTTCCGCATTTTGACTGAAGACTTTTCTTGCATTCATATCATAAATTTCCACGAGGCTGTTGGCAGGAAGGCCATTGATAACCAGGTAGTCAGCCGCAGGATTGGGGTAGAGGGAAATTGCGAGGGCATCCAACTCGTCATACGTTACTTTCAACTGCGGATCGGTCAACCTGGCTACATACATATTCGCTTTATTCACCTTGATGGAGCCAAAATACATGGCTGAACCGCCAATGCCAGTAACACCAACAAATTTCTTTTTTTGATAAATATCAAGGCAACTGACAGCATCGTAATTCTTTCCACCCACTACTGTTGCCCATTGTTCCGTTCCGCTGCCGTTATATTTAACTATTGCAATTTCATTGGATCCCGGATTCGCTGTGGTTTCGCTCACCGCACCAAATGTGACGGATGAACCGGCGGCAGTAAATGCCACATACACATCACCGTCATTCGCCACCGCAAGGTCATTGGCGAAATCACCGGCAGCAGTGCCCCCTCCTGTTCGCAGCCATTGCATGACAAAATCAGCATTGTATTTGGCGATAAAGATTTCCGCATTGCCGGGAGACGTGATAGTTGTTCCGCTGATGCTGGCGGTGTAGGGTGAAAAGCTGCCGAAATTTCCCGCGAGGTAAATATTTCCCGCTGCATCAGCATCTATATTGCAGACATATCCGTTGGGAATATCACCCACATCCGCCGTATAAGTAAAGTTGCTTAACTCATCCAAACGCGAGACGAAGTAATCATTGAACGTTCCGTAAATAGTGTAATCGCCAAAAGTGGTGTAGCCTTCGCCAAAGTTGCCCAGCACATAGGTATTCCCAGTACCATCCACACAAATCCTGCTGCCGGAAGAATTGCCACCAAACTGACTGTTCGTCTGACGTGCCCAGGCGAAACCGCCAGTTGATCCATTGTATTTAACCACGCACATGTCATATACCGAAGCAGGTGATGCAAAATAATAAGCACCCTGCACGTTCATACTGCCTGCAAATTTTCCGGTCACATAAGCATCACCGGCAGGATTTACCGCTACATCATAAAAGAATTCCGAGCCTGCTCCGATGGTGTGATCCCACCACTGCAATGCACCGTTGTTGTTGATCTTCATGATAAAGGCATCATTCTGTCCGCTGCCAGGCAAGGTGCTCCCCTCATACACAAGATCAACCTGGTAATAACCACATAAAAAAACGTTACCGGAGGCATCCGCTGCAATCCGCTGCACGGTTGAACTTTCATTACTACCGATTGTCTTCACCCAGAGTACTGCGCCGCTCTTGCTGGTTTTTACCACAAAACTATTGTACTTGAAGGGAGTGGTAGAAGTGATATAATTGGCACCGACATAGTTGTCACCATAGAAAGTGCCTGCCACAAACATGTTACCGGCATTGTCGAATGCAAATCCGTTGACGGACGAACAACAACTGATATTTTTTGCTGCGGCCCAGGTGAATGACTGAGATACTGCTGTTCCGGTGACTGATATCAATGCCAGCAAGGCAAGAAGTGATTTCATGTATTAGCGTTTAGAGAGTAATGAAAATGAAAGATAAATAATATAGCAGGAACAGGAATATACTGATTTTACACATGGATTTTTTAAATAGAAAAATTCCGATACACTGCCATTTAGCACTGCTAAGGGATTGCTTCTTTCAACCCGGATTTTTCAGTGGAAAAATCCCGCTTCGCTGCGACTAAGAACTGCTAAGGGTTTGCTCAATTTGTCAAGCAAAGAAAATGTTTCACAAACCCTAAGCAGTTCTACGTCGGGGTTAAACCCGTTGCCGGCTTGAACTGCAAAATGTGGGTTCAACAGTTAAAAAATGTTTGGCAAACCCAAAGCATTTCTACGTTGGGTTTATTCTATCACTGTCCTGAATTGCAAAAGGCACGCGAAACTGGAAGAAGAAGGCCTGGTCATTTACGTTCATATCTTGCATACTCTTATACAACTCTGACCCGTGTTGAAATCAATACGCCCATACATTGAAAGGTAAAATCCCCATTACAGTGAGCGTTCGATTCCTGCCGGTGAAATAGTTGCTGTAATAACAGTATCATCATCTACTGATCACAATAAGTTTGGCAACAGATTGCTTATTGCCTGTAGTAACACGGCAATGATACAATCCACTTGTCAGCCCTAAAACAGGGATGATCATTTCCTGTTGTTCACCTTCCCTCATTTTCTCATAAACTACCATGCCCAGTGAATTGGTGATGATGAGTGACGTTTCTGCATACTCCGCTTGCAGGAACTGTATCGTCACATCATCACTTGCAGGATTTGGAAATAATGAAAATAAGGCATGTTCACCGGCAACAGCATCACTGTTCATGGATAGTGTTTCCCCGCTGATCCTTTCTGGAAAATCATTGCACCCATCTATTCTTGCTGTCAGTGTAGAATGGGTGAGTGCTGCAAATCCGGCGCCGAGCAAGATATAATCGCCGGCCTGGTACAATACGCTTGCGTAGGCTCCCACGGTAACGGCTCCGCTGGCCGTTACAGAATTTCCGGCTATATCAGCATCATAATCCCCCACACCAAAAGTATTCAGGACGTTGATCATGTCAGCGGCACATCCGTTGCCGCAACCGGCAGCCACATAATCCTCGCCATCCACCAGTACATTTCCGGTGATGTCGCAAAAAACAGGAATTACATTTTTAGCCCAGTTGCCATCAATGTAACCACCATCTGTATTTATGACCAGCGTATTGGTATCAACCGGCTGCGCCACCTCAAAGTGCAGGTGTACCCCGCTGGCACAACCTACTTCACCTTCCGTTCCAAGCACTGTACCTGCCGATACATAATCTCCTTCGTCTATGGCGGAAGGAACAGAATGGTATTGCATGTGCGTGTATTTGGTCCATTCGCCATTGGGATGTTCCATCCATACATAATTGTTTAGACAGAAAGTCTCGCTGCAATCGCACTGCTGACTGTGTTCATCGTCAATGAAACGGATCCAGCCATCAGCCGCCGCTACTATGGAATTGCCATTGTTGCCCACCATATCAATTCTGCCTCTCGGGCAATGATTAAAGTGATCGTTCGTAACCGTAACTGATGTTCCGTTTGCGAAAGGAATGCGGTAAATGCCGTTGGATAGTTCATAGGGGCCGCAATAATTGGTACTGCCGTCGCATTCGCTGTCCACCGTGATGCAGGGTTGTGCCTGAACAGCTATGGACATGAGAACGCAGATGATAAAAAGTGAAGATAGTTTCATACAATGATTTTCTGGGAGGTTAAAAAAACTCCGGCGTTGCAGCCGGAGTTTACGATTAGTGTTGAATTACAAATTTTTGAACGCTCGATCTTCCTTCCGATTTCAGCAGGCACATATATATCCCATTTGAAAAATGGCCGGTGTTGATTTCCTTTTTGAAATGAAGGCCGGTAATGGTTTCATGATTTAACAAGGTAAGCATGATTCTGCCTGTTACATCTGTCACCAATAAATCAACGGGGGTATCTTCATTCCAGTCAAACTCAATATTCGTTACCTGGTTAGCCGGATTGGGATAGATTCTTATAAGCGACTCGGCAATGGAAGGAGACAATAGGACTTCCTCACTTTCGGACGATTTTGTATCATCAGGATCATAATTGCTCAACTCACACTCATCAATCATAGCGACAAATGTGCTGCCGCTCTTTGCAATAAAGTCAGGAAAGAGGTTAATCTCCTTTCCGCTTTCCAGTGTAATGTTTGCACCGCTGTTGATGGTAACAGCACATGGCAAAAAATATTGGTTAAAGAGCAGGGAGTAATTCCTGATTTCATCGGAAGCGATAAAAAACAATGGAAACGCCGAACTATAGGTTCCACAAATACTTCCGTTCAGGTAAGTATCCGGATCAATAATGCCCACAGCTTCCCATGCGGCGCCGGTACTGATCATCTGTTGGGAACAGTTTCCATACAGATCAGCAGCAGCGGCGATCCATGCATTGCGCGCCGTGGGATAGCCGTTGGTACTGTTCAGGTAATACATCATGGCCTGCCAGGCAATGGCGATAGCATCATCAAAGCCAATACCTTCCACCTTTGTGGTTATACCATTGTCATTCATTTCCTCACCACCTGTTACCAGGAGCCAGAACATGTGATTCTGGACACTGCTGTTGGTATGAACACCTCCGGCATCATCACTGCCATCATACCAAAAATCACCATAATAAGTATCCGGATCATTAAAATCATTAGGTGTGATAAATGACCGGATCTCATGATCCGATTTATCTGCTGCCATCAACCAGTCAGTTGTTCCTTCTGCGAAGCGTTCTACTGCCTCGCCAAAAATATCAGCGAACGATTCATTCAGGGCGCCTGATTCATTCATGTAGAGCAAAGGGTCAATATGTGCATAGTAGATCACCCCATGCGTAAACTCATGACCCAGAATATCATCCGTATTGTAATCATCGGTGAAAAGTGTAGTGGTGGCACCGGAACCAACAAGAATATTATCAATCACCGGTTCAAATCTTGCATTTTTTCCAGTTGGATTTCCCTGGTTATCTGAAAAGACATAGTCATTGTATACATCCATCAGGCCGCCGTTGCCATCATAACTTTCGTGATTCCAGGTGCTATTATAGTAATCAAAAGCATTTCTCATCGCCCACAGAGAGCTGATGCACATCTGTTTGGTGTAGCTGGTACCCTGTGTCCAGTTATTATCTGCATCACAACGCAATTCACCATCCCCGTCATCCCAGGAATAGATCGGCGAATCACTGTGGCAATCGTCCACTGACTGGAAAGACGCTGTGCCGCTGCATCCTTCCGCATCAAACCGTGTATGGACTGTTTGTGTGCCATTGAATGTTGTAGCCGCTGTCCCTCCTGAACAAGAAATGCCGAGATCCTGTATCCGTAAAATATTACCGGTTTGCGCAGCAACATAAACCAACTGGGAACTGTATGGTTTTTTGGTGAATAGTATCATCCTGTAGGCGAGCACGTAGTTTGACGCGACCATATCACCATTTACATCCTTCTTTACCAGCAAAAGTTCGGGCTGGGGATATAAGGTGGCAGCAGGATCATTCTTTTTTATTTTGAACCGCAGCTCCTCGTCACCTTCCCAGAGATATTCCTGCGCAGGCACAGCTTTCAGTGCGATGTCAATGGCCTCTTGCTCCGTCAACGACGGATGCACGTTTGTTTCCAATGTTCTCACAAAGTCACCGTTGATGAGGTACACTTTTCCATTCCGCTCATGCACGGTATATTCCACCATTTCCACTCTCACACCCTGGTAATACTGACCGTAGCGATAGTGGTGGTTGCCTACTGCATCTTCTTTTTGCATCAACAGGCGCATTTCATCATTGGCACTTAAGCCGAGTAATTCAGGTTGCTGATTGAATATTTCCTTTCCGGAATAAGGTGCATCGTTACGGAATCTTATCCAGCCTTCCTGGCTGTCAGGAAATAAAAAACGGCCGTATATTTTATCCTGTAATTTTTCCTGTGGCAACGGTTGGTTGACCTGCTGCGCGGCAGCTGCGATTGCGAGCATCAGTAATATCAAGCACAGCAGTTTTGATTTCTGAATCATCTGTTTCATGATTTTATTTTTTAATTACTCATGAAATGATCAGCGATCCTGTTGTTTTGCTGTTGACATTGATGACGACATCTCATCAATCTGGCTCTGCAGCTGAATGACATAGAGTGAAAGCTCTTCAATCTTCTGCATCATCTTCCGCTGCATCTCTCCAACAGAAATTCCATTCTCCTTTACTTCCGTCGCGGTAGGAATACCCGGCAGGTGCTTGTTCTCTGCTACAAAAGATTTAAGCTCGCTGATGGAGGGCATCACATGGTCTTCCTCGAATACATAGTCTGGCCAATTCTCACTCATCTGCACTTTCAATTCTTCACAGATCACTTTTCCATCCACCGTCAAGAGGTATCCCGTTGCAGGAGCAGAAGCGCCGATCATCACATTACCTCCGGCGTAGCACATCGAGATATCGCCTCCGTCATTGTTGAGATATAATTTTGATACTGCGCCATTACTGCGTGCCATTATTTCATTGTTATCAATGGCAATATTGGTGGAAGAAGTGCTGCCACTGATGATGAAGCCACCACCGGCCGGCTCGGCATCTTCACCAAAATCAACATGAAGCTGCGCTTGCGGGTTGGTTACCCCAATGCCTACATTTCCCGTACAATACACTTTGCCGTACAGAAAGGCTGCATAGCTGCCGCTGTTGTTTTCATCAACAACAGAAAAAAGCCCGTAGTTGGAGCCTGTACTGCTGGGTATATTTACATACACCCCTGTTTTTGTATTGCTTCCCGAAGTTGCAGGAATGGAAATATACTGGCCATACAGGCTACCCAATCCTGACATAGTTTTATAGTCGCCATACAGGGTTCCGGAAGCTCCTGAAGTCATGGAGGTATAATTTCCATAGTTGATTCCTGATCCAAGCAAATCCATCATAGTGCGGTTTCCATAACCGACACCGGTGCCATAATTCTGAATATCATTATAAATGCCATTCACCACTCCTGAGGTACCGGTGGTTTGCCACACCTGGTTGTAAAAACCATATTTTGTTCCGGTGCTTGCGGTGGTAACAAAGCTGTGTATGCCTTCCGCCTGTCCGGTGGTACTGTAAGCTGTTTCAACATTGAGACCTTTGGAAGTGGTAGTGTTATACAAATCAAGTTTGCCGCGTGTACCGGCAAAGGCAGGTGATCCGGTCCAGAGGTTGGTACCATTATCCTGCAGCACACCGGTTACCAGCGCAGTACCGTTCCACTTGGGAATGTAATTGGTGGTGTTGGTGCCCACCTGTGGATCAGTCTCCGCGCCGCCGCCGCCTCCGGCAGTTGATTGCGTGGTGCCATCAGCAAATTTTATATTGGTAACATAGGCGTCTCTCCATTTCAATGCATCGCTGCCCAGATCGATGGTCCCTGTAGCATTTGGAACCAGCGAGAGGTTTATGGAAGTCGCATTGAGATTCGATAAATCCTTTTTAAGCTGGAGCACAGATTTCCAGCTGCTACCGTCATAGTAATAAAAGCCCGGCTGGCTGTTAGTCTGATATATCAGCAATCCTTCAATAGGCGCCGCAATGGCATCACGTTGCGTTTTTGTCATGCGTGGCAGCAAGACGCCTTTGGTAGTAGAACTTATCTCCAGCAAAGAAGAAGCATTAGGCGTTGATGTTCCGATACCAGCCGCGCCCGAAGAAGGAAAAGTATTTTGCGCGGCTAACTGATGAATGGCTCCGCTTGTTATAAACAGAACCAGGATGAAGATGATCTTTTTCATGATTTTTTTTTTAGTAGTTGAATTAATTTTCGTCAAACATATCACGGCAAGGCAGCCCGTTCCTAATCGGTTTTGTAAACGGATAGTTTGAATTGGTGAAAGGAAAACCCAGGTGGGAAACAGGCTATGACAGCGCAGAAGCTATTAATGTAACCAGATAAGTAATGGCTATCAACATTGAACAACAGTCATAAAGACGCGAAATTCCCATAGGTGAAGGCCAATAGGCATAAACGATTTTCTCAAGGTGCGGCCAGCTCTCTTATTTCCACGCTGTTACCGTCTCCAGCCAGAATGGGGCAACTCTTCGCCAATTCTACAGCTTCTTCAAAGCTTGCGGCTGCCACCAAAATATATCCGGCAAGCGATTCAGTATTGGCAACATAAGGACCTTCTGTTACCTGCTCAGCCGGCCTGATGACCCTGCCTTCTTTTGAAAAATGGTTACCACCTTCCAGCAGTTGGTTTTTTGTTGCGATAGCATCTATCCAGCGTCCCCACATTTTCATATATTCTTTCATTTGTTCGTTTGTGGGTTGCTTCTCCGGGGTATCAAGGTCCATCCGGAAAATCAGTGCATACGTTTTCATTGCACTTTCATTTTAGTCATGTTCTAAAAGCAGAAAATTCGCGGTACGCAAAAACAGGGATCACCTACACTACATGGACATACCTCTTCATCAAGATCTTTGCGGTTAATCAGCACCTTGTCCTGTACCAGGCTACTAACGTTCAGCAATTTCCTTAATCTGATGCAGAAATGCCTCCATTCCCTGTTCGGAATGATTACGTCCTTCTTCACTGGCAAAACCCTGCTGTGCCCACGTGAGTTCAGTGGAGTCATCGCCTTTTGCTGCTAATGTGTAGGTGATGGTTGAATAATTTTCCGGTTTATCTTCGAGGCCGGAAAACCCACTCCAGTAGCTGTAGATCAGTTTTTCTCCAGGAAGGTTTTCCAAGATATGACCATGATCACGATACTGCTGCCCGTTGTATTCACCCTGAAAAACGATTTCACTGCCTTCCTGCCAGTCGGTGACGGTCTCAGTGCCGAATAAATATTCCTTGATAATGTCCGGCGTGGTAAGGCAATGCCATACCTTCTCTCGTGAAGCATTAATCGTAACAGATTTCGCGACTGTAAGATCATGTCTCATGTTGTTATTTCATTTGTTAGGTGAAAATCAGTTTTCTTATCGGTCAACAACGTCATTTTTAATGCGATAAATATTTCGCCACAATGGGTAACCTCCTGCCCGAGCCGAATGCTTTCGACGAAACCCGTAATACGGGTGGTGACTGATGCCGCTTGTGCTCGCTCGTATTCACCAGTTTCAGCACCCGGCTCACGAGCTGTTTTTCAAAACCCATATCAATCAGTTCTTTCGGGCCTTTCCGCTTTTCAATATATTGAAACAATATCTTATCGAGCACTTCATAATCCGGCAATGAATCCGCGTCCTTCTGTTCCGGGCGAAGTTCTGCCGAAGGAGGTTTTGAAATAATATTGGAAGGAACCAGGGGCTCGTTCCGGTTTATGTATTTCACCAGTTCATACACTTCGGTTTTATATACATCCCCAAGCACAGCCAGTCCGCCACACATGTCTCCATACAGGGTTCCATACCCTACCGCCATCTCACTTTTATTGGATGTATTTAACAGGATAAAATGATGCTTATTGGCGAACGCCATCAGGTACATGGCACGTATCCTGGCCTGCAGGTTTTCTTCCGTAACATCAAATGGCTTGTTTTCAAAATAGGGTGAGAGCACCTTCAATGCGGCATCATACACATCATGCAGCGGCAGTGTTTCATAAGCGATACCCAGTCTGCCGGCCAGGTCGACCGCATCGTCCACTGAATGTCCGGTAGAAAACCGCGACGGCATGAGTAGTCCTTTCACATTTTCCTTTCCCAGCGCTTCTACTGCGAGGCAGGCTACCACAGCGGAGTCCACCCCGCCACTCAGCCCAAGAATCGCTTTGCTGAAATTCAGTTTGTCAAAATATTCGCGAATGCCTACCACGAGTGTATGATAGATGAGCGGAATTTTTTCCTTTGGCTGCTCACGGTTTTCGAGATCATGCGCATGCATCACTTCATCGAGATCATACACCTTCAGCCCTTCCGTGTAATATTCCATTTCATCAAAAACCTCCCCGTTAGGTGTAATCACCACTGAGCCGCCGTCGAAGATCAATTCCGTCTGAGCACCAACGCAATTACAATAGAAAATCGGTAAGCGATAGCTCTTGGCTGTTTGCTTCAGTAAGTCAATTCTGTCACGCGAATGATGATAATCGAAGGGAGATGCCGATATGTTCAGCAGGTAATCAGGATGGAAAGCGGCAATCCTTTCCACCGGTGTGGTGACGTAAAGTGGATTGATCCCCGCATTCCACAAGTCTTCACAAACAGTAAATCCGATCTTCTTACCCATGAATTCAAATGTGCCGAATTCATGATTAGGCTCGAAATACCGATACTCATCAAAAACATCATAATTCGGCAACAGCGATTTATGGATTACCTGTTTTATGTCACCGTCATATAGGAAATAAGCGGAGTTATGGAGGTCTTTTCCTTCAGGTTTCGGGTTAATGGTGGGTGCACCGATCACGACAGCAATGCCTACCGCTTCCCGCGCGATCAGTTGAACAGATGCCCGGCATTCATCAATAAAATCGCGGAATTCGAGAAAGTCGCGTGGCGGATATCCGCAGACGCTTAACTCTGAAAACAGCACGAGGTCGGCGCCTAACTCCTTTGCACGGTGAATCGCTGCTGTTATCTTTTTACGGTTACCTTCAAAATCACCAATCAGGTAATTCTGCTGCGCCATGGCAATCTTCATATCAACTGTTTCTGATTGCTCAAAAGTAAAATTTCCAAGCTGCAAATACATACCTCCCCGAAACCGGCAGCCATGACTGCCAGCGGCAGGTAAATATCACCAATAGCCATACATCGAGAGACTTTCACTACATCCAGGGCTTTCACCAAAAATAGAAGACATCCCATCAATAGTGCGTGCCCATCGCTTCCTTCCGGTTATGCAGGGTTCCCGGTGTTTATGCAGGGCACAATTATTATATCATGGAAATTTCAATTGACTATTTCCGCAGTGGTAAAGATCTTTTGAGCATTAGAAGTAAATGCCAAGCTGCAGCCGGAAATGGGTCAAAGAAGATACCGTCTTGTAGTCTTTTGGATTGTCAGTAACATCAATAAAGCCATTGTGAAACTGAATGCAGGCCAGTAAAGCAGTCTTGCCGCTGATTTCATATTCTATTCCGCCACCCAGCAATAATCCAAGATTTCCGGGTGTCACATCCTTTCCAAAATCTGCTTTTTCTTCATCGAGCGCAGCGTCGTAGGCATTAATATCCGCCCTGGAGCGGATGGCTATTCCACCCTGTAATCCAAACTGTCCGAAGTAGGTGAGATAACCTATCTGGTTGGTACGGAGCTTCATGCTGAGCGGAATTTCTATGTACTGCAACCTGTAATCAACCTGCGTACCTGCCGGATAAACATTATCAGGAAAAGTATTGAACTTGGTGGAATCAGTATAAGTCAGCTTACCACCATCATAAGAAATAAGCAAACCCGTTGCAAATGCGTAATTGGTGGGAATAAGTACATCCATCAGCAGTCCATATGAAAATCCCAGGTAGGACCCATTTCCTTCCAGTCCCTTATCATTCGATGACAGCCAGCTGATCTGTGGCGATAAAGATAGTCCAAACCTCACCCCACTATCCTGTGCCGAGCCCTGCCCTGAGGCTTGCATGATGGATGCTCCGAGTATTAAAAAGATAAAAGCTTTTTTCATTTTCTATCGCGATTTGAAGTTAAACAATTATGTTAGCGGGTTTATAGGGCGACTAATATAAGTTGAATTGGATAATAATAAACCTGGAACTTTTTGCCTTTAAAAGGGAGATACAGTAATACCAATTGAAAATGGTGTGATAGCAGGTCCCTTTTCATCTTCAAAAAGATCATTCAGCTGATAGTAGCCATACAACCCGAATTTATAATACATCAGGCGCAGTGAAACGCCATATCGAAAAGGTGAAATATTTTCGATACCATATACCTTTACTTTTTCTGCTCCGGCCACGGTAGAATGATAGTTTAGCTTCCAGAAATCACCCACCAGCAACCCTGCTTTGAATCCAGGTGCAATTAAAAAACCAAGCCTACGGTTATTCGGCTTCAGATGGATATGGACCTCCAACGGTATTTCAAGGTAGGAAACGGAGAGCTTGCTTTTTGTATAAAGCGTGTCATAAGGCTCGAGGTCAGTAAACAATACTTCATCACCACTGCTGTTAAATTCATACTGGTAAACGGAATTACTCTTTACGCCGGAAACAGAATAACAAACACCAGGCGCTATGCCCAGCCTCGAACTGACAAGATTGAATTCGTATAGAAAGTTGATATTCAATCCACCTGATATCAGTTTTGGCTTCACTTCCGGAGGCGCATGCAGCCAACCGTTATTACTGATATCAAAAAAGAAAAACTGCTTGGGAAAATTTAGTACTCCTGCCATTTGTGGAGGAACCATGGAAGCGGTAGAATCATTTACCTGTGCCGATGCAGCAACCGTGCAGAAAAGAAATAAAATGATAAGCTGATTTTTCATCTGCGGGATATTTCAGCAAAAGTAACTATTGAGTGGCTGATTGCTTCTTCTATTCCTTTCAATTGTTGTTTGAACGGCTGGAATGAATCATATATATTCTTTGATGGAAAAAAATTCGCTGCGGTACCGTTCTCAAATTCGCTAAATCTGACAGTACAGGTATTTGGATTTTCGCGTTGATCCTGCTGCGAAGGGCCACGAACAGAAAGTCAGGATTGAACCCGGATTTTTCAGTGGAAAAATCCCGCTTCGCTGCGACTTAGAGCTGCTAAGGGTTTGCTCAATTTGTCAAGAAAAGAAAATGTTTCACAAACCCTAAGCAGCTCTACGTCGGGGTTAAACCCGTTGCCGCTTTGAACTGCAAAATGTGGGTTGAATGTTCCCGTGTACAATTATTCAGGTAAAGATCACATGGTAACTTATCGCGGAAAAGGTTACCAACTTCACCATCCCATGGCAGCAAGAACTAACCCAAAGCTTAATCCGGTTGTTCCATAGAAAAAGTCACGCGCCACTACCGTTGCCAGTCGTTCGCGTTGCGTTGTATCTCCTTCACCACTCTTTCAAAATGGCCTTCATATAAGTCAAGCAGGTCTTCCAATGATATTTGTCCGTGATCAGGATAGTTTACCGTGTTCAGCCACACATCCTGCGACAGATTTTTCAATAACAAATAATTGCTGGCCCGCAACAATCGGAATAGCTTTAAGGAAGCATCTATCGGCTGATTGTAATAGGGCAATGACTCCACCCACAAATCTTTATCGAAAGCCAGAATGACTTCCGTGGGTTCCGCAACAGCTCTTCTGAAATTAACATAGGCTGATGCCTCCAGGTCGGCTAGATGTATCACCATCTCATTGATGTTCCAGGCATCACGGTGCGCACGGTAAGAAAACACTTCATTGGGAAGATCATTCAACATTCCTGTCAAATGCTGATAACCATTGCCATAGGAATTGATTTTGGCTTTTCTTTTTTCGGGACTGGAGAAGGCAGACATGTTATTTGAATTGAATCTACAAGCTACAAATTTGCGGAAACCTTGTAAATTATTTTCCCCTGCAAGCCAGTCCTCCATTTAACAGTGATTGCCTATTTTCACTATTCTTATCCGGGCAAATTCCGGCACCTGTATCCTATTTTTGTACGGTCATGGCACAAATCTATAACCTGCTTGCATCACCCATTGAATACCTGAAAGGCGTGGGACCGCAACGTGCCGATATCCTCAAAAAAGAACTGAACATATTCTCCTTCGGCGACCTGCTTCAACATTTTCCTTTCCGGTACATTGACCGCACTTCCTTTTATAAAATAAATCAGCTCACACCGAATACACAATATGTTCAGATCATCGGCAAGGTAATGGAGAAGAACCTGGTGGGTGCCAACAGGGGAAAAAGGTTTGTGGCCTATTTTGCCGATGAGACCGGTGAGATGGAACTCGTTTGGTTCCAGGGCATTCGCTATGCCGAGAAACTGGTGGAGACCGGAAAAAAATATATCGTGTTTGGAAAGCCCGGCATTTTTAAAGGTGAATATTCTATTGTGCATCCAGATATAACGCCCTATGAAGAAGCCATGGAAAAGCCGGATGGAAGATTACAACCCATGTACTCTTCTACTGAAAAATTAAAGTCCCGGGGACTTCATTCCAAAGGACTGGAGAAACTCATCGCCACGCTCTTATCCCAGATCAGTGTTCATGACCTGCCTGAAAACCTGCCGGATGATTTGATCAAGCGCTATCATTTTGTTACTCGTCTTACTGCACTGAACCAGGTTCATTTTCCGGAGAATGATTCCATGCTTGAAAAAGCGAGAAACCGTCTGAAGTTTGAAGAACTGTTTTTCAGCCAACTGCAGATCTTACAATTAAAGATTGGAAGGAAACGCTCATCAGCAGGATTCCTCTTTACAAAACTGGAACCTGCCTTTCATCGCTTCTATCATGAAAAACTTCCTTTCCAGCTGACGGCAGCACAAAAAAGGGTCATCAAAGAGATACGGACGGACCTGATTTCCGGCCGGCAAATGAACCGGTTGTTGCAAGGTGATGTAGGGAGTGGAAAAACAATTGTTTCCTTGCTGATCATGCTAATGGCTATTGACAATACTTTTCAATCTGCCATGATGGTGCCCACTGAATTGCTTGCGATACAACATTATCGCAACCTGACACAACTCACGGAAGGGCTTGGGCTGCGTGTTGCACTGCTCACCGCTTCCGTCAAAGGGGCTGAAAGAAAAAAGATCTTGTCAGCCTTGCAAAACGGAGAAATAAACCTGGTGATAGGGACACATGCTTTGATTGAAGATAAAGTTATTTTCAGCAATCTTGGGCTGATCGTAATTGACGAACAGCATCGCTTTGGCGTGGAACAAAGGGCGAGCCTATGGACAAAAAATCATTTGCCGCCACATGTGCTGGTGATGACAGCCACTCCCATTCCTAGGACATTGGCGATGACACTGTATGGTGATCTCGATGTTTCTACGATTGATGAGTTACCTCCGGGCAGGAAACCCATCACCACAGTACACCGCTTTGACTCCTCAAGGCTGCGTGTTTTCGGATTCATGAAAGAACAAATCAGTGCTGGACGGCAGGTCTATATTGTCTATCCATTAATTGAAGAATCAGAAAAGCAGGATTACAAATTTCTCATGGATGGCTATGAAAGCATTACCCGTTCTTTTCCACTACCGGAATATGCCATCAGCATCGTTCATGGTAAAATGAAATCCGATGCACGTGACATCGAAATGCAACGGTTCATCCGCAATGAAACACAGATTATGGTTGCCACCACCGTGATTGAAGTTGGGGTGGATGTTCCCAATGCAAGTGTGATGGTGATTGAAAGCGCTGAACGCTTCGGGTTGTCACAACTGCATCAGTTGCGCGGCCGTGTGGGACGTGGTGCGGAACATTCCTATTGCATTCTGCTGACGGGTGATAAATTATCTGCCGAAGCACGTTCCCGAATGAATATTCTTACACAGACCAATGACGGCTTCCGCATTGCAGAAGAAGATTTAAGGCTACGTGGTCCGGGAGATCTTCAGGGAACACAACAATCAGGACTCGTCCCATTCCATCTTGCCGATCTTGCAAGAGATCAAAAGATACTTGCTTTGGCAAGAAGTGAAGCCGAAAAATTGTTGGAGGCAGACCCGCTACTGGAGTCAGCACAAAACACGGTACTCAAATCCTTTCTTTCAACACAACACAAGAAGGAAAAAAAGTGGAGCCGTATATCCTGATCTGCGGGCAGGAGAGATTCCTCGCAGACTGGCAGCGTGACATTGATCCAGCGATACAATGTTGCGTTGCAAATTACCCTTGCATTATTTCCCCATTGCACGGCTTAAAAACCAAAAACATTTATTAATAGTGTTACCGGCAGTAATTATTCCTGCAAACGATTGCCCGCTATTTCTTTTTCATAACCGGCGGGAACAATTCCATTTTCTTTCCTTTGGTGCCGGAGGTGCCGGTTGCTTCACCATTCATATAAGCGGGACATACCGATCTGTTACAGGATGCAAACAGGATTAATAATAACACGATTACTGTCATTCTTTTCATACACAGCAAATTTATGCCGGATCTTCCATTTGAAAAACACTGTTATATTACTCTCTGTAATGCCTTTACAATTTCTACGAAAGCACAATGAAGGAACTTTTTGCCACTCTCAATGTAACCCTGATTTTTGATCAGGTTAAAACCCGCTGAAAATCCGGGTTAAAAAAATTCCCCATGATAAAGCTGTATTCATGTACGATCAAGATCCGGAGTCAACCCATTCTTTAGCATCCATCGAGCCGTTACTTTTCACCTTCAAAAGCAAAGGTGTTTACGAAACCCTTTGCCGGCAAGTGTTTCAGCGATTCAATGGAAAACCAGTGATCTCAATTTCACCCCGCAAGTCAATAAACCCTGTTGGAATGAAGTAACCTTTTATCAACGTATAAAAATTCATAATACTTTTGAATGCTTGTCCCGTAAGCATTTCAGCAAAATAAGAGGCCAAATGATTTGGAATATTCTCAAAAGCATATATTTTTGATGCGCTAAAGAACTTAAAATTATTTCACAAAAAATTTTCCTTCTTATGAACAAAGGTCAACTCATTGCTAAAATGGCAGCAGATTCCAAAGTCTCAAAGGCACAGGCAGGTGCTGCCTTAGACTCATTTATTAATACCACCATGAGTACTTTGAAAAAAGGCGACAAGGTGACCTTGGTGGGCTTTGGTACTTTCAGTGTTTCAAGGCGCTCCGCGCGTAAAGGCAGAAATCCGCAAACAGGAAAATCAATAAATATCCCGGCACGTAAAGTGGCTAAATTCAAAGCCGGAAAAGAATTCGCAGCCAAAGTGAAGTAGTTGCCGCTGCACCTTTCAGGAATTTTTAAAACGCATTCCCGCCACGGGAGTGCGTTTTTTATGGATGACCATAAAAACCATATCAATATTCACGGATTTTTATCCACCTTTGCGCATTCCGATTTTTAACTAAAAAAACAAATAATTCATGGGCAGAGGTGATAAAAGAACCAAACGCGGAAAGATTACCATCGGCTCTTTCGGCAACAGCAGAAAGGCAAGAAAAGCCAAGCGCATTACTGTGAAACCGGCAACTTCCGCAAAACCAGTTGAAGAGGCTCCGAAAGAAGCACCCAAGAAAAGAGCCCCCAAGAAAAAGGAAAAGTAACTGGCAGGTAATTCCTCTCCGACATTGTCCCGACATGGTCGGGACAATTTTTTTATGGGGCGAGCCGTTCCATTTTCCAACCATCTGCTACTCTTGTAAACAAAAGCCTGTCATGCAGCCGGCTGTCGCGTCCCTGCCAAAACTCAATGGTATAGGGATGCACTTGGTAACCGCCCCAGTAGTCAGGGCGTTGAATTTCATTTTCCGAAAGTTCGTTTTTGAGGTGTATAAGTTTTTCATCCAGGAAATCTCTGCCAGGAATTACTTCGCTCTGCGGAGAAATTATTGCACTGAGTTTGCTCGGTGCCGGACGGCTTTTGAAATAGGCATCTGATACTTCATTCGGCAATTTCTCAACTCTGCCTTCGATACGTACCTGCCTGTGCATTTCATGCCAGTAGAAAAGAAGCGCCGCATAAGGGTTCCACAACAGTTCATTCCCTTTCCTGCTATGGTAGTTGGTGTAAAAAATGAACTTTCCATCTTCAAGTCCTTTCAGCAAAACCATCCGAGCCGATGGTTTGAAATCTATGCCACAAGTGGCCAGCGTCATGGCATTAGCTTCTGGTATGCCTGCTGCTATTGCTTCCTGAAACCAAATCTCAAATTGCCTGACCGGATCCCTTCTCACTGATTGTTCAGCAAGATCTGGCATTATAGATTTCTGTTCCATCATATCAGACTTTTCATTTTCCTTCATGCTTCTTTATTGTGGGTTGACAAAGACAATCTGTTTCACTGATTACAATCCTGCATTTTTCCTGTTTCTTATTTGCTGCGATCAGAAAAGCAGGGCTAACAAATCTTTCTGCAATTTAGATTTTAAACTAAATTTGCCGTCTTGCTAAATAATTGAAGGGACATTTTAGATCCCTGTTCAGCAGATTAATTTTTCGGGGTGTAGCGCAGTTGGCTAGCGTGCCACGTTCGGGACGTGGAGGTCGGAGGTTCGAGTCCTCTCACCCCGACTTATTTTGCATTCGAAGTCAGTTGAGCTGTTTCTTCTTGATATCTAAGAAAGACAGAGACTGTTGTTGTTCGAATTTTTTTACTTTCATAGCTTAGTGGGTAGAGTATCCCGACTTGTCGGAAAGGTTGAGGGTTAGGTTGTTTGATCTTTGTTTTTTGCCTCCTTAGCTCAGTTGGTAGAGCATCCCGACGTGTCGGGAAGGTCGAGGTTAGGTTGTTTGATCTTTGTTTTTTTGCCTCCTTAGCTCAGTTGGTAGAGCATCCCGACGTGTCGGGAAGGTCGAGGTTAGGTTTTTTGATCTTTGTTTTTTTGCCTCCTTAGCTCAGTTGGTAGAGCATCCCGACGTGTCGGGAAGGTCGAGGTTAGGTTGTTTGATCTTTGTTTTTTTGCCTCCTTAGCTCAGTTGGTAGAGCATCCCGACGTGTCGGGAAGGTCGAGGTTAGGTT
>JBGAWA010000073.1:0-21597 GCA_044227805.1 Chitinophagales bacterium
AAAACAGGCTCGAGACTTTGCCGGTCGATATCGGTAACCTGTACAATCTTCGTTACTGCTCCTTCGGCAAAAATGCTTTGGAAGATATACCCTCGTCTATTGGAAATCTAACGACTCTCCTCGAGCTCGATCTTGCCTATTGCGGCCGGTTGGCCCGTATCCCGGAGTCGTTGTGCAGCTTACGAAATCTTGAAGTTTTATATATCGACAACTCACTGCTCATACCGGGCTGCCTGCAGGGGAGGATGGGGCATTTTCAAATGATTATTAAGTGAATAGCTCAGTCGCCGATTTTTACTGTGGATCCTTCTTTGGCTAACAACGTATCCGGAAAAACACTTTGTGCCTCCTCCAAAACAAGATTCAGATTTTCATACTTGGCGGAGAAATGGCCGATCATAAGTTTTTTTACTGCGGCTTTTTGGGCAATAGCAGCTGCCTGCAGCGTGGTGGAGTGAAAGGTGAGGGCAGCCCGTTCGGCCGATTCTTCCATGAAGGTGGCTTCATGATATAGCAGATCAGCACCTTTTATATGCTCAACACAATCTTCTGAATGCAAGGTGTCAGAACAAAATGCATAGGTGCGGGAAGCAGGGGCATCTCCGGTAAGTTCGCTGTTGGGTATAAGCTTTCCTTTCAGCATCAGATCCTTGCCGGCTTTTAGTTCATGAATATGGGAAACAGGAACACCGTAAGCTTCGAGCCTGTCGGGCAATATCCGGCGATCACGTTTTTTTTCCCGGAAGAGGAATCCACAACAGGGTATCCGGTGCTTCATGGGAAGCGTGTGAACGGTAAAATGTTCATTCTCGTAAATCAGCTTGTAGGCGGTTCCGTCAATTTCATGTATAACCAGCTCATAAATTAAATGTGTATCAGAATATTTAAAATTCAGGGCAAGTATGTCGGATAATCCTTTGGGACAAAACAAATGCAGCGGTTCTGACCTTCGTAATAAATGAAAAGAAGTCAATAAGCCGATGAGGCCATAATAATGATCGCCATGCAGGTGGCTGATGAAGATATGATTGATTTTCGACCGCTTGATACGGTAGTTGCTCATTTGAATCTGTGTGCCTTCGCCGCAATCGAGCAGGTATAATTTTTCATTGTAATTAAGCACTTGAGCGGTAGGGTGCCGGCCATGCGCCGGCAAGGCAGAATTGCTACCGAGGATGGTAACTTCAAAGGTCATGCTTCACTTTCATCATTGAGGTCCCTTTCCAGTTCTTCCATGAGTACCAGGTCTTTGGCCTCCTGTATCGTTGGTACGATCTGCAGAATGGTGTCCAGCTGAGATATTTTGATGAGTCGCAAAACCGTATCGTTCACGCCCGTTAATACAAACGTGCCGTTGGCGTTCTTACAAAGCCTGTTAGATATGAGAATGGAACTCAATCCTGATGAATCGACGAACTTAATCATGCCCATATCAAAAATGATGTTCCGGATTCCCTCCGCATTCAACAGGATCATTTCTGACTTCAGCAGTGGCGCATTCTGAGAATTAAGCTTATCGCTCGCCAGGGTGAATACACTGTATTTCTCCTGTTTATCAATACTGAACTTCATGCTATGCTTTGTTTTTTTGCGTGCAAAATAACCAAAAATTAATGTAAGATGATCAATGTGCCGAAAACCTGCGCTAACCAATATATGCTTTTGTCAATCTCAGCTGCTGTGCAGAAGCTGTTAAGCGTATGGAGTCATTTTTTTGAAGTGATAGGTTATACAGGATGAAATCCACTTCATTATATTCAAAGGAGGTGATTCTGTAAAGCGTGGCTTATTAATAGGATGAACTTCCTCCTTGTTTTGGTGTTTTTGACAGAGCCTGTAAATTCAATAAAGTTTTCAATTGGGAAACTTTAGTGGAAAGAAACAAGGGCTCTGCCCGGAAGCAGTGTACTTTGTTTAAAATAGTTGTTATGCATAATCGTCATCTGTAGCACACATTGGAATCGATTTTAGTGAAGCCGGCGGCAGACATTTTTAATTTCACCTGTTGAAAACAAATCTTATCCGACGCAGAAATTTGTAAATAACTTTAACTCTTGTTAAGTTTAACGCTCCAACTGCCATTTTGGACATTTTGTTTTGTTGGTTCAACCTTTGATTAAAAACTTTTTATGGAAGCAAAATTTTCACCGAAAGTAAAGGAAGTAATATCGTACAGCAGGGAAGAAGCCCTGCGGCTTGGACATGATTTCATTGGTACCGAGCACTTGCTGCTGGGCCTTATACGTGACGGGGAAGGTCTCGCCATCAAGGTGCTGAAGTCGATGGATATCGATATTATTCTGCTGCGTAAAGCGATTGAGGATTCCATCCGCGACAAAGCGATTCACCACCATAATGTCAATGTGAATAACCTTCCACTGACAAAACAGGCAGAAAAGGTTTTAAAGATCACCATCCTCGAAGCAAAAGTTCAGAAGTCGGATACAATTGGTACCGAACATCTCATTCTTTCCATATTAAAAAACAAGGATGCCGTGGTGACGGAAGTGCTGGCGCGTTTTGAAATTGACTATGAAACGTTTAAAGCGGAGCTGGATTTTCTGCAACAGGAGATGAAGTCGGAAACGCCACAGGATCATCCTGATGAGGATGAGAGTTTTGAAGAAGAAAAGGCAAGGCCGGGAAGCGGTTCAAGGAAAGCCCCCGCTGTGAAATCGCGTACACCGGTGCTGGATAATTTCGGACGCGATATAACCCGCCAGGCGGAAGAAGGTGCGCTGGATCCGATAGTAGGTCGTGATGTAGAGATTGAAAGGGTGTCTCAGATCCTCAGCCGCAGGAAGAAGAACAACCCGATTTTAATCGGTGAGCCCGGTGTAGGAAAAACTGCCATCGTAGAAGGACTGGCATTGCGGATTCATCAGCGGAAAGTTTCCCGCGTGTTGTTCGATAAGCGAATTGTGATGCTGGACCTTGCTGCATTAGTGGCAGGTACCAAGTACCGTGGACAGTTTGAAGAGCGCATGAAAGCCATCATGAATGAGTTGGAGAAGAACAGGGATGTTATTCTGTTTATTGATGAGATTCATACCATCGTTGGTGCCGGTGGAGCTACAGGATCTCTGGATGCTTCCAACATCTTTAAGCCTGCCCTGGCACGTGGTGAACTGCAATGCATTGGCGCTTCTACGCTGGATGAATACCGGCAGTACATTGAAAAGGATGGAGCACTGGACCGCCGTTTTCAAAAAGTGCTGATTGATCCGCCTTCACCGGAGGAAACGATGATCATTCTGAATAACATCAAGAGCAAGTATGAAGATTTTCACAATGTGAATTATACGGATGAAGCGATTGATGCCTGCGTGAAACTCAGTAACCGCTACATCACCGACCGGTTGTTGCCGGACAAAGCGATTGATGTAATGGATGAAGTGGGAGCGAAGGTACACCTGAAAAACATTCACGTTCCGCAAAGTATCATAGATCTCGAGAAGAAAATCGAAGATATTAAGGTGGAGAAAAACCGCGTCGTAAAAAGTCAGCGGTATGAAGAGGCTGCCAAATTGCGTGATTCTGAAAAACGGCTCATTGAAGAACTGGATCAGGCGAAAGCGTCCTGGGAAGAAGAAACGAAGGTCAAACGCTATCCGGTAACAGAAGAAGATATAGCGGAAGTGGTGGCTATGATGACAGGCATTCCGGTAAAACGGGTGGCGCAGAGTGAGAGTACTAAACTGCTGAATATGGCGGAAGAACTGCAAGGCAGCGTGGTTGGACAGGAAGAAGCCATTCAGAAAATCACCAAGGCGATTCAGCGTAACAGGGCGGGACTCAAGGATCCGCGCAAGCCGATTGGTTCATTTGTATTTCTTGGACCTACCGGCGTTGGTAAAACAGAGTTGGCCAAAGTGCTTGCTCGATATTTATTCGACAGTGAGGATTCGCTGGTAAGAATTGATATGAGTGAGTACATGGAGAAATTCTCCGTCTCCAGGCTGATTGGCGCGCCTCCGGGATATGTGGGGTATGAGGAGGGAGGACAACTGACAGAGAAAGTGCGCCGCAAGCCATACAGTGTAATCCTGCTCGATGAAATTGAAAAGGCGCATCCGGATGTGTACAGCATCCTGTTGCAGGTGCTCGATGACGGCATCCTCACTGACGGGCTTGGCAGAAAGGTGGATTTTAAAAATTCACTTATTATCATGACGTCGAACATCGGTGCCCGGCAGTTGAAGGATTTCGGTCAAGGCATCGGGTTCAGTACCGGCGCGCGCGAAGAGGCAGCGGACACTCATTCAAAATCTGTTATTGAGAATGCGTTGAAACGTACATTCTCTCCCGAATTCCTCAACCGAATTGATGATGTGATCATCTTCAACTCACTCGGCAAAGAGCAGATTCATAAAATCATTGACATTATGTTGCGTGAAGTTTTCAAACGCATCAGTTCGTTGGGATATGCACTCGATATCAGCGAAACTGCCAAGGACTTCATCGCTGAACGAGGTTACGATTCCAAATACGGCGCACGTCCATTGCAGCGCGCCATTCAGAAATATCTTGAAGACCCTTTGGCGGAAGAGTTACTCAATGCTGCCATGAAACCGGGTGACACAATCATGGTGGATATTGATCCGGCTGATACGGAAAAACTGAAAGCGTCTATTAAGAAACAACCAAAGGAAGAGAAGATGGATGCGTGAGTAAGTGAAATGAGATGGAATTTTTGACAACAAAACCTCCGCAAGGAGGCTTTGTTTTTTTGGGATAAACCAACATTTAGCATCTCTAAGTCGAGGTGAAGTCGGATTTTTCTATTGAATATTCCGGGATGAAAGAGTCCTTCGCAAAGATCGGTTGTTGTTGCTAAAATTCTAATGATCACAACAATGCCGCTATTCATCTTACTAGATATTGTATTCTATCCAACAGTGAATAATTATGAATTTTACTGGCCCGTGTGTTTACCATTAAATGGTTTGTTATTCTGAATTAATTGCATATATTTATAATGTTGTTATCCCTCTTTTTGCTGTTCAATTTATTACTGGGTTTAACCAAGAGGTAGCGCTATTTTGTTCTTTGTGAAATTTTTTCCTTTTTGAACAAATTGAGCAGGCTCTTGGCATCGATCAACTGTAGTGAAGGCGGATTTTTCTAATGAAAAATCAGGGTTCAATGTCACGGTTTACGGTGATTAGTTGAATTAGCGGAAAATGGTGTTGGAGTAATGCCGGATGATGCTTCATTTTTGTTAGAATTAGTTCATCTTGGATATCCATAACCGCTTAAAAAGTATTATGCCATGAGGTTTACTGCTTTATTCAACGTATTGATCTGCTCGCTTGGATTCGTAATTTTTACCATGATTGAATCTGCCTGTGCTCAGGTAGTTGATACCTTAGTATCCGATAGCAATAAGCTACATCTGCTGACCAGCGGATCAAAGGACACCTGTGCTGGTAAAGAAAAGACTTGTGTACATTTCTTTTGTTATGATTTTTCCGACCCTGACAATCTTCCGCAGAATTTATGCGACAGAAAATCAAATTATATTAAGCATGGGCAGGTGGCAAGGTTCCAGGTGGTGAATGTCAATCCTTTCCTTTATAAAACAACCATCAATGCAACCATGGTGGAGTATAAGTCAGATGTTCCGTCAGGAATTACTTCATTTCTGTTGCCTGAATTAGACTATGAGCCTCTGATGGGAATGTCAACCGAAGGATTGATTACATCTACAACTTCATGCGATACACACACAGTTGCGTTGTACAAGAAGTTCAAAATGCGCTATGATTCAGTTGAAGCATCGGAAAATTTGGATAAGCAAATTTTATTGATCGCGCAGGAGGATTATAAGACGTATGCCGCAATTAAAGCAGCTGTGGATACGGCTGTAAAAAAATATTTTAATGGTAAGGTGACCATCATCAATAGGGAAATATTATTTAATAAGCTCGTAAGCAGGGGCGATACGATCAGGAAACTTGTTGTTCCATTGATTGAATCATGCGATTTAATGATCAGTTCCATTGATGCAATCAGTGCTGAAAAGAAGAATAGGGCTAATCCGTGTCTGGATAAAAAGTTCTATGAGAATATTAAAAGCAATGCTACCGCAGCAAATAATTGGGTGATGAAGGACTATTTCAAGACTATCAATTCCATAATCAGTAATTATACAAGACTGGACGAGAGAAATTTTAAAATTCTGTCGGCACCGGTGGTTGCCGAAAAAGATGAGATCGTTTTCACAGTTAATATCACTCCCAAAACAGGGCTTACCTATAATACACCTGTTCGTTCCTTAAAAATTGACTATCCTGTATGGGTAAAAGGAGGCACCAAACTTATTTTTAGTTCAGGCCCGGTTCTGTCGTTAGGATTGAGGAACCAGGTTTTTTCTTACTACGATTCTACGATCGTCCAGACTGAGCCGGATTCCTCCTACCAGATCAGAATAATCAAAAAACAAAACAATCAACTGCCAGATATAGGGATTGCTGCATTAATGCACCTCGGCTGGCGCTGCGGTTATGGATTTTATCCGGCAGCATCTATTGGTGCGATGATTGACCTGAGCGGCAAACTGCGCTTTCTTGCAGGCGGGAGCCTCATCTTTGGTTCGAGAGAAAGGTTCATCCTGAACGGTGGTGTTGCCTATGGCGCCATATCACACCTGTCATCAGATTATGCAACTGACAGGATTTACCCACCTGATAATCTGCCTGATAGTCCACCGGTGTATGATAAATTCTGTTGGGGTGGTTATCTGGGCATGACTTTCAGCTTTGGATTTGAAAAGAAGCCCACGGAGATTGGAAGTGCCGTCGCAGAATAAGCCACCGCCACATAATGGAGTCGGAGTGATACAGATTCTCTACACATAAAATTTTTTTTAACCCTGAATAACCCTAAACATCAGAAAAATGGATAGAAAAGAAAACAGCAATATGCTGACAGCACCTGATGGTGCTGATTTGCTGCCGGGAAACAACGTCTTCCTGGTACTTGATGAACAATCAAGAAAGTATACCTTTTTATGTTTCATAAAGGATGTGCAGCAGATTATGGTAATTGATTCTGTTTCGAATCCTGAAAAGATGCCGGATGGCGACTGGCATGCCATAGTAAATGTGAATAAGGGATCAGATCCTTTGGGCTTCTTGTTTGCATCGTCCTTTGATTTTGCTATAGAAAGCGACGTGGATCCGTTAAAAAAATTGGTTATTGATATCCGCTATGCAAAAGAACTCAATACAACTGATGAAGTTGTATCTGTTGATTTCACACAAACCAATGCAGGAAATGATCAACTGGAAAAAATTGCCAAATACCTGGTTGCGAAACTATCAGAGGTGAAAGTTGTTTTTTCTCAAGGTAAAACATCAACAAACTATAAGGTAGAGTCTCCATATACTGAATCGGATGATGGTCTGCAAATGAATGCCAGTTGGAGCCTGGATCAATACCATCTGTCCAATAAGCTTGATAGCAGCCTAAATCCCAGGTGGTGGCATATTTATTTGACCAAAAAATCATCCGCAGGCGGAAGTAAAAACGCGCGATCATCAAATTTCCGTGTTACAAAAAGCGGGGATATTACTACAAAAATATTTGTAGCTGATGAGGACACCAATGATGATGATGAAAAGAAGTACAATCCGTCCAATCCCAGGCTGCAATTGTTAGAATTGCTTCGCCGGATTTTTAGTGTGCTCAGATAGCAGGTAAACCCGTTGAAGATATCCGCATGCATAGTTTTTCACGGAAGAGAGGATTTACATTTATTATTGCATTGTTCTTTTTGATCAACATTTCTCCAGGCAATGCGCAACAAGTGGAAGATTCGGCATTGGTCAACCGGTTCATCCGGCAGGGTAAAGATTCGTTGGTTGCGAATCCCCATTATGCCCGAAAGCAGATTCTCCAATCGCTGGATATGGCAGGCAGGATCGGATACGATAAAGGATTAAGGGACGGCTATGTTCAGTTAATAGATGTTTACTTTCAGTTGTCATTGCCTGGCGATGCTTATCGGGCAATTCGCAAACTTGATTCATTAAATACTCCACCCGATCATTTCTATTCCGCTAAAGTTGCTTTTGGGATGGGTAAGTATTATGAATATGAAAGTGAATACGATTCAGCTGTTATTTTCCTGGTCAAAGCGCTGGCTATTGCAGAAAAACATGGATTGGAAAAATCAGCTATTCCGGTGCGCTCTGAACTTGGGGTTGTCTATCAATTGATGGAAAACGGCAGCAAGGCAGCAGAATTCCACAAGAAAATCTTGGCTGATGCCATCCATTCCGGCGATAAGACTTTACAGGCCATGATGCTGAACAACCTTGGGATAGATTTCGATTTGCAGGGGTTATCAGATTCAGCGTTGATTTGCTGGAAGAATTCACTCCAGCTGTTTGAAGCGCAACAGGATAAGGCCGGAGCAATGGATGTTAAGAATAACCTTGGTCTGAAATACAAGGACCTTGGCGATTATGATAAATCAATTATTTATTTCAGGGAGGTGCTCGTCTATCGTCAACAAATGCATGACATTAACGGCAGTGTAGTTACACTGACCAACCTTGGCTCTGCCTATAATAAATCAAAAAAGTATGCGGAAGCACTTCGACTGTATTTCCAGGCGCTGCAGCTGGCGGATTCAATGCAGCTTAAATTGAAAAAAGACAAACAAAAGTCCCTATACCATAATATTTCCAATGTCTATATGGCCATGCATGACTATAAAAATGCCATGCAATACTATCAGCAATACACAAAACTGAAGGACACACTTTTTAATGCAATCAAATCAAAGCAGATTGCCGAAGTGCAGCAAAAGTATGAAACAGAGAAAAAGGAACAGATGAATAAAATTCTGACCCTGGAGCTATTAAAGAAAACGCGGGAGAGGAATGCCCTGACAGGCAGCCTGCTGCTGATTGCATTGATTGCTTTTCTGCTGCTGAGTTACTACCGGCAGCGTGCACTGCTGCATAAAAAAAATGTTGTTATAGAACGGCAAAAAGTGGATGAGTTACTCAAAGGTGCTGAGCTGAAAACGTATAATGCCATCATCGAAGGACAGGAGGAAGAACGCAAACGTATCGCCGCTGATTTACATGACAGGCTCGGCATTATGCTGGCGACGGTGAAAATGCATTTTAATGCGATAGATGAAAAGGTGGAAACATTCCAACTACAGAATTTGCAGCAATATGAAAAAGCGAATAGATTGCTCGATGAAGCATGCGATGAGGTCCGTAAGATATCTCATAACTTAAATACAGGTATGCTGATGCACTTTGGACTGCAGCCGGCACTGCGAGAATTAATGGAAAGCATTGAAGGAAGTGGAAAGATCAAAACCAAATTATTGATTTTTGGTGTGCCGGAGAGGCTGGAACAGCCGTTAGAAATCGGCATATACCGGATTGTGCAGGAATGCATTGGTAATATTCTGAAGCATGCGGCGGCTAAAAATATCAGCTTGCAGCTAAACAGGCAGGAGGACCGCTTAAACATTGTTATTGAAGATGACGGCATTGGGTTCGATGTAAGTGAAAGGTCCAATACTGCAGGAATAGGATTGAGAAATATTGAGGCACGGGCGCAAAAGCTACTGGGTACTTTTTCCATTGATTCCATGCCGGGAAAAGGTACTACTGCCATTATTGAAATACCGTTGAATGATGAAAATGTCATCGTCCAGTAAACTCCATACCTCATGATCAATATCATAATCGCCGATGATCACCAGATGTTTATTGATGGTATCAAATCACTCCTTGAGCCTCAGCAGGATATCGCTATCGTTGGTGAAGCCTTGAACGGTACTGACCTCATGGCCATTCTGCGTAAGGTGCAAGCCGACATTGTATTGATGGACATCAATATGCCAGGAATGGATGGAGTAGAGGCTACACGACAGATCAGGAAGGAGCATAAAGAGGTAAAAGTGCTTGCCGTAACTATGTACAATACAAGGGAATTTGTTGCCAGGTTGCTGGGGGCAGGAGCTTCCGGATACATACTTAAAAATACAGGGAAAGAGGAATTGCTGGCTGCTATTCATGCTCTGAAAAATGGATCGACCTACTTCAGCGAAGCGGTTACTAAAAGAATTATGGAGAGCCTGCAGGGAAAGAGATCATCGATTTTTGATGGAGTGATTGAACTCACCGTCCGCGAAAAGGAAGTACTGAAGCTGATTGCATTGGAACACACATCTCAGGAGATTGCCAAAAAACTTTTCCTCAGCGTCAACACTATTGAAACCCACCGTAAGAATCTGTTAAGCAAACTAAACCTGAAGAATACGGCAGGCCTGGTGAAGTATGCCGTTCAGCATGGAGTGCTGGATGATTAGCCCCAATAACAGATTTAGTGTGTTCAAGGCAATCTGCGCTTAGCAAGCGTCAGGAGTAGGATGGCCTTGCTATTGACCGTTATCTGAACTCGGTTTTTTAACCCGGATTTTTCAATGAAAAAATCCCGCTTCGCTGCGACTTAGAACTGCTAAGGGTTTGCACAATTTGTCAAGAAAAGAAAATGTTTCACAAACCCTAAGCAGTTCTACGTCGGGGTTAAACCCGTTGCCGCTTTGAACTGCAAAATGTGGGTTTAAGTTGAAAGCCAAATGAGCATTTATCCCGGTGCCGTTTTACATGGCAAGAAGCTGGTGCGAATGTCGCGGAATATCGCACTTTGATCCCGTCAAAGCAGCAATTCATCTCTTTTCCTGCTAACCCTTTTCCGTGATATATTAAAAATACCATTTATGGTGTTTTGCAGTGTTTTCCTATGAGGAAGATTTGTTGTGTTCATTTCTCACCAAAAAAACTAAAAAATGAAAGCACAACATGCACAAATATGTACTCGCTATTGCAAGCACATGTTCATCACTTCAATGCTCTCTCTCTTGTTTTGCGGGAGCAGCTTCGCTCAAACCCTCAACAAAAACATGATGACGACCAACGGCACCGTCCGTACTACCATACAGGATGGTAACACCATTTACCTTGGCGGTGAATTCACACAGGTAGGTTGGGCGGCTGACCACCTGGCACGCTTCAAACCTGGTTCAGACAAGCCGGATAACCAGTTCCCTCAATTGGGTGGAGGAACCGGATATGATATTGAACTTGATGGAAATGGAGGTTACTATATCACTGGTGAAACTACTTATGTAAATGGCGTGAGTGTCACTTCAGATGTGAATCACCTTATGAGTGATAATACACTGGACACTGCTTTTCAGGTAATTACCGACGGAGCTGTTTACACTACTTCCAAACTGGGAAGCGTCTTGTACCTGGCAGGTTCCTTTACTACAGTAAATGGGGAAGCGCGCAGCAATGTTGCTGCGGTTGATGCTGTTACCGGCGCAACCCTATCATGGGTGGCTGATGCACCGAATGCACCGGTCAATTTAGTGGAGGCCACCGATTCAACCATCTTCATATTGGGCGATTTCAATTATGTTGGGGGCTATTTCATTCCCGGAAGATTTGCCGGACTGGATGCCTCGACAGGACATATCACATTCAATACTCCGGTAGGTGATGGTGTCATCACAACCTGTTTGCCGGATGGCGATAAACTGTATGTTGGAGGTAACTTTAATGAGATGGGTATTTCTGTGCAGGGAATGGCAAAGCTCAGTACTTCTTCCACAACAGCTGCCCCTGATTTTCCAAGGACAGACGGATACGTTTATACCATATTGAAGGATGGAACTGGCGGCTGGTTTATGGGTGGAAGTTTCAATTATGCGGGTGGTGAAGCACACCAGAATCTTGCGCATGTTTTAGCTGATGGAACTGTGGATCCAAATTTCAATGCCAGCACCAATACTACCGTCTGGTGTTTGGCCACTGATGGTACCAACCTGTTTGTCGGCGGCGATTTTACCGTATTAAATGGCTCCACCCGCAACTACGCCGGTGCTGTTTTACGCAGTAATGGCAGCCTCACTACATGGGATCCTAATGCAAATGGCAGTGTCTGGTCGATGGCATTTTCCGGAAGCAATGTTTACGGGTGTGGGGCTTTACCATGATGAAAGGCACTTCAAGAAATTATGCAGCCAGTCAGTAGCGATTTGCCGGAATTGTTTTGCAACCTGGTCCCAAGCACCGCCAACAATTGTGTTTTTACCATCATTCCTGATGGCACTGAAACAAACTTCTATCTTGGGCCGTTTTACCACATTGAAAGGCGCAACACGTAACTACATCGCCAAGGTGAACAACACGAATGGAAATGTAAACTCATGGAATCCTATAGTCAACAATGAAGTTTGGAGCTTGGCATTGAATGGAACAACGCTGTATATGGGAGGAGTATTCACCCAGGTAGGATCCGCTGCAAGATCATATTTTGCAGCCATAACTGAGGGGGCCACGCAGCCTACTTCACTGCAGGCTGATGCTAATTCAGCTGTAAATAGCATTTCTGTATCAGGCAGCCATTTGTATTTATGTGGTTATTTCACACAACTGCAGGGTGTGGATGCGAACTATCTTGCGAGAGTTAATCTCTCCACAGGATTATTAGATACCACATGGAAAGGCAAATTCAATGATGCCGTATCCGCTGTTTCCATCATTGGAACAACTGTGGTAGCAGTAGGTATCTTCAGCTTTAGCGATCAAATCAGCCGGAATCATCTTGCCTGCATTGAGCTCAGTACGAATCAACTTACCGATTGGAATCCGCTGCCCCAATTTAATTTTGTAACCTATATCAACAGAATTGTGCACTATGGTAGTGAAATTTTCGCCGCAGGTGCGTTTGGGTATTTCGACAATGTAATCTGGAACTATCATTTCATCGCATTAAATGATTCAACCGGTGAGATTTCACATCTAATAACCCAATATCCCACTCAGCCTGTCTATACCATGGATGTTTATGATGGAAAAGTGGCGTTGGGTGGCGCTTTCACAGCGTTTTACGATTATAATAGTGAAACCTATTCCACAAGAAATTACCTGGCTGCCTACAACCTCAGTGATTTTCAATTGGCAGGCATTGACTATTTGGCGAATAATGGAGTATATGATCTCGTGAGTGATGGAACCAATCTCATTGCCTGTGGCCCATTTACACTGATGGGAAGTGTGGCACGAAGCCATATCGCCGCAATAGATGCCGTCACCGGTGTTGTAAACTCATTTAACCCGTATGCCAATGCAAATGTGAATGCAATCGCTGTTTCAGGTGGGACTGTTTATGTAGGAGGTGAATTCACCAATATCGGTGGGCAAAACAGGAGCTATCTGGCTGCGTTAAATGCAACTGATGGTACAGCCACGTCGTGGAATGCTGATTGCAACAGTCATGTATGGGCTACCACCATCAGTGGCACCACTTTGTATGTAGGAGGATATTTTACTACCATCAGGTCCCAAAGCAGGAATTATGCAGCTGCTGTTTCAACTACAGGAAACGGGTCGGTCACCAATTGGCAGCCTAATCCTAATAATGTGGTCGAAGATATTCTTCCGGTAGGCAGCGATGTTTATATTGCCGGATATTTTACAACGGTAAAAGGAAGTGCACGGAATTTTCTGGCAAAGGTGAATAATACCAATGGCAACCTGAACAGCTGGAATCCTTCTCCTGATTCATATTGTTATACGCTTGCCTCCAATGCTACAACACTTTTTGCCGGCGGCACATTTGAAAATATTTCAGGACAGGCAAGAAGTGGGGTTGCCGCTTTCGATATCGCAACAGGTAACCTGTCTTCCTTTCACCCAATCATACTGCCCGCTTACACTGGTTTATATGATATGGCAATTTGGGGCAACAGCCTGTTTATGATCAGCGGTAACGGTTTATCCATGAACATTAATGGCCAGGACAGAGGCTCGGTAGCCGCAGTGGATATTGCTACCGGAAACCTTTTGTCTTATGATCCGAAGCCTGTTGCCGGAGGTCCTTGGTGTATTGATGCAGGCAACAATCGTTTGCTGGTCAGCGGAGCATTTGGAGCCGCTTATGGAGGAACTTCTGTAACGCCCTACTTTGCAGTTTCTACATTGTCTCCGCTTTCACAGAGTTCAGCACTAACCTTTTCTGACGTTACTCCCTTTTCCATGCAGGCCAATTTCTCAAATGGCTCAGGAGAAAGAAGAATTGTAGTGGTGAAGGAGAACAGTGCAGTAAGCAAATTTCCTCTAGATGGTCAATCCTATTCTGCAAGTGCAGTTTTTAAAGGTGGCAGTAACCTCGGCAATGGTAGTTATGTGGTGTATGATGGAACAGGCAGCAGCGTCAACGTGACCAATCTTCTGCCTAATCACACGTACTATTTTGCCGTAATGGAGTACAATGGTTCTTCAGATTTTACTGCTTACTTGTCACCAGCACTCACCGGTAGCCAGGCAACACCGTGCAATACTTTCACGCCGGTAATAACGCCGGATGGCAGCACCACATTCTGTACAGGAGGTGTGACGCTTAGCGCACCGGCAGGATTTGCTTCTTACCTATGGAGTAACGGCGCAACTACGCAGAGTATATTCGTCACTACGAGTGGTAATTTTTCAGTCACCGTAACCGATGACAATAGTTGCACAGGTACATCAACACCTGTTACTGTAACAGCCAGTGCCGGACCAGTTTCTGTGATCACACCTGCCGGTGCAACCACTTTCTGTGATGGAGGGAAAGTGAAGCTTAATGCCAATACGGGCGAAGGGCTAACCTATCAATGGAAAAGGGATGCAATTGATATTTCTGGCGCAACCAAGAAAAACTATACTGCCAAATTAGGTGGAAGTTATACGTTACTGGTAACAGCGAATGGTTGCTCTACACTTTCCTCCGCTGAAGTAGTGACGGTGAATCCATCACCGGCTTCAAAGATTACCAACAATTCGCCGGTAAACATTTGCCAGGGCCAGTCAGTGGTACTCACTGCTAAAACAGGTGTTGGTTATACTTATAAGTGGCAATTGAACGGAACAAACATCGGAGGATCAACCAACAGCACGTACATTGCAACTGTTGCCGGAAGCTATACGGTGAAAACTACCAATCCCTTTGGTTGCTCGAAGACCTCACAGGAATGTATCGTTACTATTACCTGCAAAGATGGTTCTGCCGTTGTGCCTGACGCCAACCTGCTTGTTTACCCGAATCCATCACAAGGGAACTTTATTGTATCGTGCTTCGCTGATGCAACACCAGTGCTGATCACCCTTTTTGATATTACAGGTCGTGAAGTAATGGCGATTGATGCGTTAACAACTGCCGGGAAGATGGAAATTCCCGTAGACGGTGAATCGCTACCTCCCGGGATGTACTTTATAAAAGTGAAAAGTGGCGGAAGGACGGAAGTGCAAAAAATCGAAATCATTAAATAAGACCTTTTCAGGTATAATACCGACAGGTTATATTCAGCGGAGAGATGACGTTGAGGAAACGGTGATGGAAGATATCCATCACCGTTTTAAGTTTTTGAAAGGTTGCGTACTGAAGAACAATTGTTAGAAATTGACTATTGAATATTGAGTTACTAATATTCCATAATAAACCCGGATTTTTCAATGGAAAAATCCCGCTTCGCTGCGACTTAGATCTGCTAAGGGTTTGCTCAATTTGTCAAGAAAAGAAAATGTTTCACAAACCCTAAGCAGTTCTACGTCGGGGTTAAACCCGTTGCCGCTTTGAACTGCAAAATGTGGGTTTAACATTCAATATCCAAGATTCAATGAGGATCAGCTACCCTTCTTTCTTAGCAAATAACTCCATCATTTTTTCACTGACTCCTGTATAGGAATAGCCTCCATCATGAAAAAGATTCTGCATCGTAATCTTTTTGGTGAGATCGGAAAACATGGTTACACAGTAATCGGCACATTCATCAGCCGTTGCATTACCCAGTGGTGACATCGCCTCCGCATAATTGAAAAAGATATCAAAACCGGCAACACCTGATCCGGCTGTGGTGTAGGTAGGTGATTGTGAGATGGTATTTACGCGCACTTTTTTCTTCATTCCATAATGATAGCCCCAGCTTCTTGCTACCGACTCCAGCAACGCTTTCGCATCTGCCATATCATTATAATTCGGGAAGACACGCTGCGCGGCTATATAGCTGAGGGCAAGCACTGATCCGTTTTCATTCATTGCATCCTGCTGGTAGAAAGTCTGAATAATCTTATGCAGCGAAAGCGCGGAGATATCCATGGTCTTCAGCATGAACTCATGATTCAACTCAGTATAATGTTTGTTTTTCCTGACATTCGGCGACATGCCAATGGAGTGTAAAACGAAGTCTACGGGTCCGCCATGAATCTCCATGGTACGTTGTACCAGCTTGCTCAGATCATCATCACTGGTGGCATCAGCCGGGATAATTTCAGCTTTTACCGCAGCAGCCAGTTCCGCTATCTTTCCCATACGCATGGCAATGGGAGCATTTGATAAAGTGAGTGCGGCGCCTTCTTCATGGCAGCGCATGGCAACTTTCCAGGCTATGGAACTTTCGTCCAGTGCTCCGAAAATGAGTCCTTTCTTTCCTTTCAATAAGTTATAGGCCATTGTAGCTCGTTTTGACAAATGTAGTTATGAATTTGCAAATAGCGGAGTGCCGTATCAATTCAGCAGTTCGCGTGCGCTCTCCAGTGCGGCAGGGGTTACTTTTTCGCCGCTGATCATCTGCGCGATGGCTTTTATCTTTTCCTGCCGGTCAAGTGTTCGGATGCGTGTATAGGTGCGCGACTGCGAAGTTTCCTTATAAACAAAGTAATGCAAATCGCCTTTCGCGGCTATCTGCGGCAGGTGGGTGATACAGATCACCTGGTGATGCGCGGAAAGCTGCTTTAATATGGCGGAAACTTTCATAGCGGTTTCCCCGGAAATTCCGGAGTCAATCTCATCGAAAATAAGTGTAGGAAGATCGGTGGAAGACGCGATCAGCGATTTGATGCATAGCATCAGCCGTGATAGTTCACCACCGGAGGCCACCTTTCGGATCTCCTGAAATTCGCTGCCTTTATTGGATGCAAAAAGAAAGCGGAATTGATCAATCCCGTTGGCAGTAATGGTTTCTCCCGGCAAAACCTCGTGTTGAACTGTAATTTCTGCGTGTGGCATACCAACACTCTTGAGCATCTTGTTCACTGTTTGCACCACCACCGGAACCTGTTTTTTCCTCTCGCGGGAAAGGGATTGCGCCCGGGTCAGCAGATCACTTTTATCGGCTGCAATACTTTTCTCCAGTTGCTCCAGTTCATCCGTATGAATACTGATGGATTGAATTTTTGATTCCAATGCTGCAGACAACTCCAGCAATCCTGCCACGGACGGCATGCCATGTTTCTTTTGCAGCCGGTATATTACGTTCAGCCGTTGATTGATTTCCTCCAGCCGTTCAGGGTCAATATTCAAGGCTGACTGGAAACTTTCAATTTCGCCGGCCACATCATTCAGTTCGATCCTGCAACTTTCTAACCTGCCAGCCAGTGCTTCTGCTTGCGGGAAATATTTTTTTGCCTGGTTCACGAAGCTGATGATTTCTTTCAACTGGTATTTTACTGCATTGTCATTTTCCTCCAGCAGGTTAAAGGCAGCTGCGAGATGTTTCCTGATATCTTCTGCATGCTCGAGTTGCCTGAGTTCCTGTTCGGCCATTTCCTGTTCACCGTCTTTCAGTGATGCGGCGGTAAGTTCATTCAGCTGAAAGGATAGATAATCCAGTTCCTGTGTTTCACGCAGATGCTGATCCTTCAGCTCCTTTAACTTTTTTAAGTTTTCCTGGTAAGTATTAAAACGCGAGCGGTATTGCAAGGCTTCGGCATCTTGCCTGGCTAATGAATCAAGGAGCGTAATCTGAAACTGCGTAGTACTGAGTTCCTGTGATTCATGCTGGTTATGCATATCCACGAGCAGATCACCCAGCAACTTCATTACCGAGAGGTTGACAGGTGTATCATTGATGAATGCGCGTGACTTGCCGGCAGTCATCACTTCCCGCCGAAGGATCAATGTTTCTTCAAAATCAAGATCATGCTGGTGGAAAAAATTCGTCAACCCATCCGGCAGCGATTCAAAAGTGGCTTCCACAACACACTTTTTGCTTTTATCAAATAAGACGGATGCATCGGCACGTTCACCAAGTACAAGCGACAAAGCCTCTATGGCAATCGATTTCCCAGCTCCAGTTTCGCCGGTGATCACCGTAAGTTTCGGAGAAAATAGAAGCTCCAGTTGCTCAATGATGGCATAGTTGCGAATCGTTAATTTTTGAAGCATAAATCAAAGTTAAATTGATACAACGATACTTTTTTGATTTTACCGGTTACTTTTCCACAAGGTGACTGCCTCAATCAACCTGTATTTTTCTAAAGAAAAAATACTACATCGCTATGTAGGAGTTATCCCTGTATAAGTGTTGAGTTATAAGATGCGGGTTTAGCAAGGACTATATCCTGCAGGCACGCTTGATCGATGCTACCTATAAGCAGCATGCTGCAATAGGGAATATTACATACTATATGAACTGTCAGTTAGACTTCATAATACCCTGGTACTTCGTTGCATTGGAGGCGTCCAGTTTTGACAGTATTTGTACTGCATTGGCTTTTTCCTGTGGTGTTGCCTTTGAATAGATATTAACCAATTCATCTGATTTACCCTGCAACAGCACCTGCATGATCATTGAGTTGGGCGCATTTTCATTCGTCTTGCTCAGCAGCGTAAGACAGTCGTTGATCGCCTTGCGGCCCTGATCGGTATTTTCATACATCTTATCAAGTCCTTCGCGATGATACTTATACAAGACCGTCCTGATATCGGAGAACTTCGCATCGAGCAGGTTGGTAATAAGCCAATACCGGTTTCGCAGCGATTCATAGGATTTCCAGCCGGGTTCAGAGCTTGCCTGTGCCGCATTCACAATGCTAAGCGCTTTTTGATAAAAGGGAGTGCCTCCGGAAGGCGAGAAAGAGTCGTAATCAAATCCTATAATCGTATATGCATAATAGGCCAGCACCGAGGTCAGGTTGGAAATGTAATTGTTGTCGTTGAATTCCAGTGGCTGGTATTCGGTATACTGAATCTGAAAATCTTTGTCAACCCATTTCAACAAGGTGGAATTATATCCTGCACTGAATACCGGCCGGTTACTTTGAATGGAAATCTGAGCGCCGAATTTATCGGAAGCTATTTCCTGTGTGATATTGATTAATATGCTGCAATCGATGCGTTCAGAAGCCGTGAAGTTATCATTCGACCATTTGCGGTTGTTCATGAACTCGGTAATTGACTTTTGCAGCGTCTGAAATATTTTAGGATCGGCAGTCTGCAATTGAGCGGTGATTACCTTCACCGTGCAATTCAATTCCTGTGCATTCGCCATCAAAGAGCAGCATACCAGCGCAAAAAAGAAAAGATATTTTTTCATGATTTTGAATGGTGTCATCAGTAGTTAAGGTGCAAATTAAGCCTGTTTTGTTTTGACCTTCAAAGTGGGAATGGGACGGCAATTGATCTAAGCACCAACCGAAGTTGCATCCTGCACCTTTGCTGGCATAAGATTGACTACAAACTTAACGATATCTTTTGCCACTTCCCTTTTGGTTTTCAGCTCAAATGAATGCAGTTGCTCCCGCTTGTCGATAATGGTAATCTTATTAGTATCATGCTGAAATCC
This sequence comes from Chitinophagales bacterium, assembly GCA_044227805.1. Lineage (GTDB taxonomy): Bacteria > Bacteroidota > Bacteroidia > Chitinophagales > UBA10324 > JACCZZ01. Next base: position 19,646 of record JBGAWA010000073.1, read on the forward strand.
TGCTCCCTCATGTCTGAGTGAATTCAGTATTATACAATCCAGGTTTTTTCTGCGCAGCTTTTCTATGGCATTAGAGATTTCATCGGTCGTTTCGAGCGCAAAGCCGATGAGTAACTGTCCTGCTTTTTTTCTTTCACCCAACGACCTCAGTATGTCCGGTGTTTTTATTAAGGTGAGTTGAAGAAATGCATCCGTGCTTTTTTTGATTTTTTCGCTGGAAACGGATTCCGGTGCATAGTCGGCGACAGCAGCAGCCATAACCGTTATATCTGATCCGGTAAACGCCCTGGTGGTTTCATCATACATCTCTTGCGCCGTGTTGACCAGTATAGTTTTTACACTCGGGTGGCTCGGCCTGTTTGCTGAAGGTCCCAGTATCAATTCAACATCTGCACCTTGTTCCGCCAATGTATCGGCAATGGCAATACCCATTTTTCCGGAAGAGTGATTGCCGATGAAACGCACCGGATCAATGGCTTCGTAGGTAGGACCGGCTGTCACTACAGCTTTCTTTCCGTGTAACATTCCTTTGCCCTTGCCGGCTGGTTGTTTAGCAGTAAAATGTGATGTTAATGCTGCGATGATCTGGGCAGGTTCTGCCATGCGTCCAGGACCGGTTAAGCCGCTCGCCAGTTCGCCAGATTCAACCGGCAGCAATTGATTACCGAATGCAGATAGCCTGGAGATATTGGATTGTGTTGCCGGATGCTTCCACATGTCTTCATCCATAGCCGGTGCAATGATTACAGGACAGCGGGCCGAGAGATACACTGCAGTTAACAGGTTGTCGCAAGCGCCGGCAGCAAACTTAGCCAGTGTATTGGCGGAAGCCGGAGCAATCAGCAGAACATCGGCCCAGAGCCCAAGTTGCACATGATTGTTCCAAAGTGACTCCCTGGTATCAACGAGGTCTGATAAAACCTTGTTTTTGGAAAGGGTAGAAAGCGTTAATGGTGTTATGAATTCGGTGGCAGCAGGTGTCATCACCACTTTTACCAATGCTCCATTCTTGACCAGTTCACGAACGATCAGTGCGCTTTTATAGGCGGCAATGCTGCCTGTAACGCCGAGCAGTATTTTTTTTCCGGAGAGTGCACTCACGGTTAGGAATTGTAGTGATTCAAATTTTTCAATTACCGGCCACACTTAAGGGCGGAGTCATTGCCTGTTTCCTATCCATACTGCCATCGGATGCTATCTACTTCTGAGAGTAGCAGCATTGGAAACAATGGCAGTAATCAATCAGGCGATGCCCTGATCCTTTACCGGGTTACGGAAGTACACCTTGTCTTCCATAAATTCCTGCGTGGCGATAAGAGTGGCATCCGGCAGTTTTTCATAGTATTTGGAGATCTCGATCTGCTCACGGTTTTCATGAATCTCTTCAAGATTATCGGTGGTAGTGGCGAATTCTTCCAGTTTGCTGTGCAGTTCTTCCTTCAGGTGTGAAGAAATCTGGTTCGCGCGTTTTGCAATAACGACGATAGATTCGTAAAGGTTACCGGTCTTTTTTTGCATCTCAGACAGGTTTTTAGTTTCCATAACCGGAGAGATGGTACCGTTTCCATTGCGTTTATTCTTGCTCATCAGTATTAATTTTGGTTAAGTTTTTAGCGGATGTTTCGTATATATTTTTTGCTTCAGGCAGGTATGAGCTGCTGTTGTATTTATTGGCAAAAAGCTGGTAACTGTCAATTGTTGTCTGATAACGCTCCCGTTGCTTCGAAGGTACGCTGTTCAAAGCATACAGGTAATTGGATTTGATGACCATAAACATGGCACGTTCAAGGTAAGGGCTGTCGGGATAATCGTGCAATAGATTTTTAAACGCCACAGATGATGCGTTGTAGCGGCCCATCTTAAAATAGAGTTCAGCACTCTTAAAGGCTTTCAGGTCAAGTTTGCGCCGCATATCATCAATCATCTGGTTCGCATCAGCCACATATTTTCCG
>JBGAWA010000074.1:0-21590 GCA_044227805.1 Chitinophagales bacterium
CAGCTACTCCGGATCTTATTAGGATTGCCGTTAGGAAGTACCGGCATTATCAAGCCGGCTGTAATGATCAACCTGCTCGGACCAGCTGATTTTACAGGGCAATATTATCTTCACGGTTACCATGAGATACTGAGCCTTCCCGGTGTTTATGTGCACTTGTATGGAAAAAAGGAATCAAAGCCCATGCGCAAACTGGGGCACATTACCGTCTTGGCTGATACTGTCGGCGAGGCACGCAAAAAAGCGAAGTGGGTCCGTGAACATTGTGCCATCAGACAACTAACATAAGTGACCACGCCGAGAGGTTGAACTTGACAGCGAACAATGGTAACTAACCGGTTTCTAACATACAAGCAAGACAATGACAAATTCTAATCTGCCCCAAGTAGCCATTATCATGGGCTCCGACAGCGATCTCCAGGTAATGAAAGAAGCCGCTGCTGTACTAGATGAATTCAGCGTGCATTATCAGTTGACAATTGTATCGGCACATCGTACACCAGACCGTATGATGAGCTTTGCCAAGTCGGCAGCCGGAATGGGCATTAAGGTGATTATTGCCGGTGCCGGTGGTGCTGCGCATTTGCCTGGCATGGTGGCCGCTGTAACACACCTGCCTGTCATTGGCGTTCCTGTGCAGTCAAGGGCTATGAATGGAATTGATTCTTTGTATTCCATTGTACAAATGCCACAAGGTGTGCCGGTGGCAACGGTGGCGATCAATGGCGCATTCAATGCGGGGTTACTCGCTTTGCAAATCCTTGCGCTCACCGATGGAGGCCTGCTTGCCGAAAAACTGCTCGCCTATAAAAACAAATTGAAAAACAGTGTGGAAGATAAAGCGCAGGAACTGGAACAGGTGGGGTATAAGGAATATCTGAAGGAACATGACTGACATTGACGGCATCTCGCTGTATGCCAATCCTTGAAAACTACATCACCATACCTTTTTATTGTCACAATCAGCCTGTTGCATGACGCTGCCTAGCCGGATGTTATTAAAAGAAAAGACAGCCGGCCTGTTGTTAGTGATGGTTTTTATAACAGCGGTACTTGCCTGGACATTTGGACCGGTGCTGCTGGATCCCAATCAATATTATTTATCAGCCGGTGGCGATGGTATCCGCAACTATTACACAGTAGCATATTATGTGAAATATGACAGCGGCCTTCATTTTTCTGGAATGAATTATCCGTTCGGTGAGCATGTGTTGTACACCGACAACCAGTTTCCGATTGCATTTTGTATGCGCCAGGTACAGGCATGGCTGTTTGATGTTTCTGCCTATACAGTAGGTATCATTAACTATGTGATGTTTATTTCCCTGTTGCTTTCTGCTGTTTTTCTATACCTGTTGCTGTTTCATCTAAAGGTGAAAAACTGGTTCGCGATACCTGCGGCTGTTGCTATTGCGGTTATTTCACCGCAATTGCAAAGGATGATCGGCCATTACAGCCTTGGCTACGTCTTTTTCATGCCATTGATACTCTATCTGCTTGCTCATTTTCAACAGTCTTGGAGAAAGCTCCGCTGGATGCTGCTGTTTGCTTCCATAATTTTTCTCTTTGCATTGACGCATCTTTATTATCTGCCAATGGCAGGGGCCTTTCTGCTTAGCTATGTGCTGGCAATGCTGAGTATGGAATATTTTTCTTCGAAAAAAGTAAGTTTTCAATTTGTCTGGCTCGTGCTGTCTATCCTCTTGCCATTCATTCTCATACAGGGTTTTTTATTTATAACGGATCCTGTAACCGACCGCATCAAAATACCTTATGGTTTTTTTCAGAGTTATGCCACTTCCGAGAGCGTTTTCAACCCCCCGGCCTGGAGCTATTGGCGCAATGCTGGATTCGGCCAGCTGATCAGCCACACTTCGCAGGGTTATGCTTATATCGGACTGGTGGCAGACATCACGATTGTATTATCCTTGATGCTGTTCATCTTGTACTTTTTTCAGATCAGGGTATTTCAAAAAATAATTTCCAGCCTGCCGGTATTCCCGCTTGTTGCCGTGCTGGCATCCATTCCGGTACTGCTGTTTTCCATGTGCCTGCCATGGCGATGGAATATGCAGGAGCTGCTCAATAATCTTACGATGATCCGTCAGTTCAGGGCGCTGGACCGGTTCGCCTATGTTTTTTACTATGTCATTTCAGTTTTTACGGCCGTTGTGCTTTATGCTTTTATCAGTGCCATCTTGCAGCATGGTATAAGAGCGGTTGCCTGGATCATTACAGCAGTGGTGTTTCTTTTTTGGCTGGCAGATGGCTACTCCAATCTGAAGGCCCTGAAGGATGCCTATCCTTCTAATAACTATGCGCGTGAATATTTTTCCAGTGATAACTTTGCCGGCTGGCTGGCGGAGGAAGGATTTTCTCCGCATGATTTCCAGGCCATTTTTCCCCTCCCGTTTTATCACCTTGGGTCAGAAAAAATCTGGATTGATCATCCCATAAGCATGTATGTTTCTTCGTGGGCCTCTTTGAATACCGGGCTCCCGATAACAGCAAGTTACCTTGGACGAACATCTGTGGAGCAGACTTCCAAACTGGTTCAGCTTACTTCAGATTCCCTGATGGAAAAAGAATTGCTGAAGTCATTCAGCGATGACCGGCCATTTTTAGTGGTCACCTCCGGGGAAGAGTGCACACCGTATGAAAAATACCTTCTTACCAATGCAACGTTCATTAATAAGCGTGGCCCGTATTCGATGTACTTGCTTCCATTAAGCGTTTTCAAGACTTCCTATACTCAGGTTAGAAATGTATTTGCCAATAAGGAACAATTGATTGTGTCGCAGGATAAAAAATATTACACTTCACGTTTTGATACTTCGGTAGTGATGAGCGATATTACTTCCGGGCAGTTCTTTACAGGCGATGCTGTGGTAAGCGCTGATGGGCCGGTTGAACTCTTTAATAATAAGCTGAAAGCAAGCAGCGATTCTGTGATGTATGACGTGTCTGTTTGGGTGAAGCTTTTTTTGAACAGCTATGCCAGTCCTGATATGCATGTGTTTCAGCTAAATGATAAAGGAGACACGATCAGCAATCAGTATGTCCAGGCAAAGAGCAGCGCAAATATTTCAAATGGCTGGGCCAGGATGAATCTTTCGTTTATGCTTCTGGAAAGGAATAGCCGCGTTCACATCACGCTTACCTGTGAAGATTCTATAGCTGCCAGCAGGTTGATGATCCGTCCGCTTCAAACGGATGTGTATTATGCTTGCGGAAATGATGGTTCATTTGTGGTGAATAACTTCCTGGTAAAGGCGCCCTGATGCGTGACACATCTTGCAGGATTCACGGGCGGATGCAATAATCGGGTTTATTATTCCCTGTTTTGTTTTAGTTTTTCGGCGCGTTGCCATTCAGGTGCGGACAGCAAGGTGTCCAGTGTCTTCTTCTCTTCTTCGTTAATCGTTGTTTTAAAAAAAACATACCAATAGGCCTTTTTTGTCATCGAATCATAATTGATAATAAAATGCCGGTATTGATAAATTTGAACCTGGTTGAGAATGCAAAGGCAAGTAATGGCAATCAGCAGCAGGTATTTGCTCCATGCCTCTTTAAACAAATGTTGATACAATGCGCCCATTGGCAGTGCCAATAGCGCATAGCTTTCTATAAAAGCCCTCAACCCAAAACTCCCACCGTACCACCACGACCACCAACTCAGCACGATATAAATATTGATGATGGTGAACAACATAATAGGTACAACAAAATCACTGCAATATTTTTTCAGGACTATCAGACCCAAGAAGGCAAATGAAATTACTGGTGTGTACACAAACAAACCTTTTCGGTAGCTAAACAGGCCATCCATGATCCTGGGGTCATTCCACAAAAAGCCTTCGCCCACATAAGAGAAGAAGATCCACTGACCGGTAATTTTTTTCCAATAGAGCATTTGGAAAAATGGTGGTATGAGCAATACAAGTGAGAGCAACAGTATATGCGGCCAATAGGCCGCCATCATCCTGATTTTGTGGCCGATTGCCTGCAGGGAGTTAATGCTGTACAGCAATGGAATCAGCAGGATGAGACCGTCCGTTGGCCTGATAAGTATGGCTAACCCGGCAAAAAAACCAAGATTAGCTGCCGTGGCTAATGCCGGTTTTTCATGCCACCGGATGGTCAGGTACATGATGATGATAAATGTAAAGAAGAGATAGGCATGACTCATAGGCTCATGAACAGTATAATAAAACAGGTTCGTTCCGATGCCTAAACTGATCAGTACTAATGCACTGATGAAATCTGTAAAATAACGTAGTAGTATCTTCCTGAGGTAAAACATACCTATTGCGGTATAAAAAACCGTGCTCAGTAACAGCATCAGCCTGTAAGGTGAAGAATAACCATCAGGGTTGTCGAATAACAATGAATATCCATGTGCGATTAAAAAAAAGGGAGCATAGTAAAATGCAAGCCCCATGGTCATTTTAATTACATTATTTCCATTGGGCGCTTTATTGGGTGCATATTTCAACGCATACCAATCCGGGTGCTCATCATAGAAACTAAGTGTGAGATCTTTCTCTATAAAAATCGCCGGCAGGTAGGAATAATAATTGGCTACATCATAACTGATAGGCGAGTGCCAGTCACGGAAATTCCCAATTGAATTAACCGTCCATGTAAAAACCAATGCCATCATACAACAGGTAATAAAGGAAAATGAGCGCAATGATTTTTTCACGATTCGCGAGTGATTTTATGTAGCGGCAAGTATATCATTATTTATCATGGGTTGAAATGTATTATTGAGAAGCATATCTTTTTACAAACTACGGGCACTAGTAAACCACCAGCTTACCGGTGAATATTGCGTGCGATTGCCGGATGATGATGAAATAGATGCCCGGCAAGATGTTTTCAGGCAACCTGATTGAAATTGATTCAACGGGTTGGGCAACCGGTACCTTTAAAATCAATTTACCCTGTAGGTCCATTAGTTCCACATCAGTCATTCCCCCAAAAAGCGCATGGCTGAAAGCATGGATTACACTTCCGCGTGAGGTGAGTGAAGGAAAAATGAATAGTGTGGAGCTGGTGGCAGCGGGCGGTCCTGGCCCGGCATCATGAGTGATGAGTGCGCTGTCAAACAAGAGTATGACGGATGACCAGGCAGGAACCGTAACAGTACCGGTTACCACCTCCTGATCGAGGTTATAAAAAATAGAGTCGCCCAGATTAAATACCTGCGCCGCATCTGTTCGATTGATAAATAACCTTGATTTTTTAAGTGGATCTTCTGTTGCTACGCTTACCTCCTGCAAGGAAATATTATCCAGCCAGACAAGTGAGTCGGCAAATGGCAGGTGTGTATACAGACTGGTGTAGGCATCTGCCGCCTGGTAAGGAAATACACATTGATAATCACGCCGGCCGGTCGAGAAGGGAAAAAAACGGATGAGGTCGAGCGGCAGATATGGGGATACACTTTGTTTTTGTATGAAGCCAATGTTTCCTTCCTTGAGGGAATAACAACTAAAGCCAAACTGGAAAAATGAACCGGGTCCGGTGGCCAGTCCGTCATAATGCGCTTCACCAAAGCTTATATCCTGATCTGACAGGGCCTGCAGCTTCATGCAGCCATTGTCGAGCGGAGTTGAATTGTCGAGCAGCAGTTGCAGATTTTCAGGCGTGCTGTTGCTCCAGCCATCGGTATTATTGGTAAAGTTTCCATTCCCTACCAGGTTGCCTTGCAGGGTGTCTTCCACGATGTGACTGTCGCGGTAGAAAAAAGTTGCTTTTGAAGCAGCATCTTCGCCGTAAAATTGCTGCCATTGTGCCAGGGTAAAATAACGACCATAGGGTTCCGTCACGGATATGGGTAATTTTCTGACCGAGAAATAATTGTACGGATTGAAATAATAGTTACTGTCAAATGATGCCGGGATGAAAGGTTCTTCATAAGCTTTCAAAGCCACCACGTCAGCCGACTCCTGCAATGCATAGAATATATTTCCACGTACGGTATGTTCGCTGTTCAATCCAGCGCTTATCTCTTCAAAGTACAGTTGTGATTTGTCGCATCCAAACACGGTGTTTTTTCTGATGGTATGATGTGTGCATCCCATGTACAACGTAATGCCATGGCAGGCAGCAAAAGCGATGGTATTGTTTTCTAACAGGTAATGGTTGGTTTGTTGATCCAGAAAAATGGCTGCGGTGGTGATCTCGTTCGCCGGGCTGGCTTGGATGCTGCCTGCAGTATTTTCAATGATGTTGTTCCGGATGACCACAGAATCGGAATTGCTTCCGAAGCTGAAAATGCTGCCCTGGTTATTGAAGTGGAACAGTGCATGATTGCAAATGTTATTCTCAACCGTGGTGTGTAAACCGTTTACGTTGATGGAAGAATTGCCGGTGCTGTCAATACTGTTTTCAGCAATGATGACTTCATTCGCGGCGTCAATCGAAATGCCCATGCCTTGTTGCAGTGTGTTGATGCCATAACCCGGATAAAGCCCAATGCCGCTGATGGTATTGTGCGTGATCATTGTAGCAGAAAGCTGGCTGGCACCGATGGCTGCACCACTGATATGATGCAAAGTATTGCTTGATATGATGCAACCTGTGCCGCCATTCATCAGGTCAATGCCGCGTTCACCTTGCGAAAGTAACCGGCAATTTTTTACAATCAGGTTCAGCAGGAGGTGAGACGAAAAAATGGCTGATCTCGATTGTTTTTCGAATTGCAGATTTTCAAAAGTGCAATAGCCGGCGGAATTTTCAAGCTTTACTCCATAGTCATACACGGATGCTTCTATCAGCAATGAATTTGGGTCATTGCCGTCGGGTGGATAACAATACAGGACTTGCGAAACAGCATCATAGTACCATTCTTGTGCGGTATCCAACTCAGTAATCATGTTATCGAGAAAATATCCATAGCCTTTTTCAAGAGCTGCCTGCGCAGGGAATGCGAACAGGATGGAATCGCCGGAAAAGCCGCCAACCATATTGTACTCATAGAGCCTGTCGGTGGAGCGCATACGGATGCCGGCGTCATCCCAATAGTGAGCAGGTTGGGTGAGCGCCGTATCAACAAAGCCGCTGTCACCAATTCCTGCCTGGTGAATCAGGTAACCGCTGTTGGGAAATCGTGCAATCACCATTCTTATTTGATTGATAAAAAGCTGCGCAGGGAGGCTGAATAACGGTGCTTGAAATATATTACCTGAAAATGCTGTCCAGTTCGTGACTGTTTCAGCACCGGAAATAATCGCCGGTGAGGTTCCACCATAAGTTCCTATGTAAAGTGGTATCGTTTCATTACCGCCTGTTGTGATATTTATTTGCCCGCGGAAAATATTTCCGGATAGAAACAAAACGCTGTCACCCGGAAGTAAAGTCGCATTGTTTAAATGGAGGATAGAATACCAGGGATCAGCAACGGAAGTTCCGGTATTGCTGTCGTTTCCGGTATTGGACAGGTAATAGTTTGTTGCCCATAACACGTGCACATCGAGCATCATCAGCCAGCCCAAGCCTGCCAGTAATTTTAACAACTGACTATTGTAATACATGATACCGCTAAAGTTATAAAATCAAATCAATTGCGGATTCAAATGGCCTTTTGCAGCGTAAAACTATTTAGGGTTTCCATAAATAAGCTGTGTTCAAACAAGTCGGTCAATATGCATGAAACCGTTAGCAGTTCTTTAATGCGAAGTGAGATTTCTCAATTGAGAATCCGCATTAAATCAACTCAAAACGGTGTTTAGCTACTCTATTGAATTAGCAGGAAGAAAGAATGTGCGTAACGCCGTGTTGAGCGTTTTTTAATAATCCGATTTCGAGAACTTGTCAGGAAGTAAGATGAATATGCTCCGGTTTCATCAGGGGAAGCCCTTTGAAACGAAGGACGATCTGCGCCACGGTTACCACATCTTTCTGGCAATAGGCCACAATACGCGGTAAGCCTTTTTCTATCCAGTAAACCCTTCCCACATCTTTGCCTTCCATATCGTCTTTTGGTGAGGGGATATTGAAAATTGCAGCCAGCAACTTTAGAGAGGTGAAATGTTTGTAGTCACCAAATCTCCAGAGTTGCATAGTGTCTGTCATTACTACTTCATAAGGTTTTTTGCCAGAGATATCCAGCATGGAAGGCAAGGGTATGCCATGTATAAGCATTCTTCGGCAGAGGTACGGCACATCAAATTCACGGATGTTATGCCCGCAAAACTGAAAATGTTTGGATGGAGGATAATGTTGCAGCAATGCTGCGAATTCGAGCAGCAAGTTTTTTTCATCATCACCAAAGATGGACTTTATCCTTACATGCCATTCGCCGGATTCTTTTTCTTTAATGAAGAGGCCGAGCATGATTGAAGTATTGCTCTTCCGGTGTCTCGTCTGCTGATTTTAACCGCTCCGATTTTCGGAGGTAGAGATCTTTCAGTTCATCAGGCACCAGGTTGAATGTTTCATATCCGGGTGCAGTCTCAATATCCAGGCATATCAGGTGGCCGGGTTGTAAATAATCTAACATATAGATTTCGATATTTAAGAATAGGTTAACAATATAGTATCGATTGGTAAATGTAAGCAGAGAATGCGGAATTTGTACACGATCACTCAGCCGGCGTTTTGTTTTTCTGCAGAAGATTTCGGATGACAGACATGGAATGGAAATTATTCAGAATTATTATATGATGCTTGGAAGTTAAAATGTATTTCACAACATTTGCGGTCACTGATTATTTACCTGTATCCAAAAAGATATTGTGAAGTTGGGGGGGGAGCTGATATTTGGAAAGTTGTAATCGGTGGCGTACCTGAATTTTAGTATGAATGCTTTAGCTGCTTTATCAGGCAGTGGCTGCTGCATTGCATGCTATGATTTAAAAACGGGCATCCGGTAGTAGACCTTCTTTTTGCCGTACAAGACAAAAAAGGTTTATCCCCGACAACGAGCTGCTTAAGGTTTGTGACACTTTTTTTCAAAAAGGTGAGCGAACATCGGGCAGATCAAAGTCGAACCCAATCGGGATTTTTCCATTGAAAAATCCTTGTCAAATGCACACGCGCTCCCCGCGGTGTAAGGATGCCATGATTTGATACGAATTCAATGTTGCTGCAGGCACATGCACAAAAGGGTGTAAGCTCTCTTGGCCTGCAGTCGCGGTTTGAATTCTGTTGTGCAAAACACCAGTTTATGTATACATCACTCAGAGAAGCCCGCATGGCTTTGTCGTTAGCGTTAGCGCTAAGCTTTGCTCCTGCATTTTTACCGGCACAGGATTACCATGTAAGTGTAAATGTGAACAACACCAAACCTTATGTGCTTCCGCCGTTTTATTCCGGTTTTGCGTCTAACGAAGCCAAAACAACCTGGCGCTACAATGATCCTCTCTTTATAGAGGCAACGCAATCACTGTATCCGAAAATGATCCGGTGGCCAGGCGGTGCCTCTGCAAAATTTGACTGGCACACCGGTGATATTCCTACAAGCTTTATTGAACGATCTGTGGCATTTGGCATCGACGATGCATGGTCAACAGGTGATGAGTACAAAGGCCAGGCCATCAACCGGAGCAAAGGAGGAACGAGCCTGCTTGATTTTTCAAATCTTATTCTTTCACCATTCAATGCAAAGGCCATAATCGCCATCAACAGCATCACTGATATTCCGCAGTTTCCTGCAACTGATTATACAGCCTCCGCCAGGGAATTGGCAGCTTATGTTCGCGACAATGGAATTCGTGTTGCTTATTTTGATTTGATGAATGAACCATACTTGCAGAAGAAGATCGGATTCTTTGAGATTATCGCCCAGCAGTTGGGGATGACACCCAAAACAGATGAACATCTGGGGCATTTCAATGGCCGTGTTTACGTGGCCTGGGTGAAGCTCTTTAGCGATGCCATAAAATCGGAAATGCCCGATGCAAAAACTGCCGTGATGTTTAGCCCTGGCAAACTGGTCTCCGTTACCTACAATGGAGAAACAGATGATGACTACTGCGGGCATTTTGACCAGGCTATATGGGATTACGCAAAAAATAACGGCCCGTTTTGGGATGCCATTTCATTTCACTGGTATCCGGCGGCCGCCAAGGATAATGAAACGGTGGCTGATGTCGTAAAAACACTGGCCGGTAACCCGCTTTACCTGAATGAACTTATTCAGAACTACTATATCGCCAACAATACCACATTCGGCGGCAAACCGGATATGCCTATCCTGATCAGCGAATTAAATGTAAGCAGTGAGTGCCTGCTGCGCGGTACACTATATGATGCTGTCTTTCTTTCGGAAATACTCACCGCCCTCACCAAATTTCCACAGGTGAAAAATGTAGATATACAAAGCCTTGCGCCAAACAGTGCCTTGAGCTGGGGCTCTTTTAAACTGAAGAAAACACTCAACTGGCAAACCATTGCGAGTGATGCCTATAATTCTACTCCCAATAATATTCTGCCCTCCGTCATACCTTTCTACACGAATGGGTTGCTTTCATTTACTGAATATCCGGATTTGTCAAGGCCGGCCGGCTTACTTGATCTAAGTGCGGTGAGCACGCTTCCGAATGCAAGCACAGACCCTTCATTCAAAGATTACGAGGTTTATTTTAGCGCACATGGCCGTGCCTTACAGATAGTAAATAAAGGATTGTCGCAGGCACAGATGTCGTATGATGTTGCAGTAACCGCCGGAACAATGGCCACCGTAGCTTATGGGCCACAGCCCGTTTCGCCTTTCACCTCTGAGATCGGTTCTGTAATTATGGAGGGTGCATCACTGTCCATGCGTGCCTTCCGCGATGTTGACGGTACCGGCCGGCTGATTGTAGTAAACAAATCGGCGGCCACACAATCGGTTGACGTTTCCTGGGGAGGTAAGCCTGTTACCGGCACTATAGTACATGATTGGATTGGTGGAAGCGATTACCTGGCTGAGAATTCTGACAATAGCCAGGATGTGATTGTGCCGCTTACCGAAACCGTAACCGGACAGGTTACGATCGGTCCTTACTCCGTTAACCTGTTGACACTCGGTTATTTTCCAAGATCAAAAACACAGGTTGATATCATGCCTTATCCGAAGTAAGCGCATTTTGTGCTGGGCTGATTACTATCGCAGTGAGATTTCTCAATTGAAAAATCCGGGTAAAAACTTATCGCCTGGTCTTATTTTTTAACCCTAAAGATCCGAGCAGGCTGCGCGTCAACAATCCTGCTACCGTTACACCAACCGATCGCACCACCGGGCTTTTTAGTATTTTTTCAAATGAGCTTTGGCTCGGCCTTATTGGTTTTTTCTTGTCTTCTTTGGAGGAGGATTCATTTCTTCTGATTGTTCGCTGCTGGACGTATTTGCATCCAGCATGCGGCGGCTCAGCATTTCAAACGCACTGTCGCGTTCGAGCACCTGGTTGTAAACACGCACAAGCTGCGATTGCTGAATAAGTTGTTTGATTTCTTCTTCCGTCAGAATATCCATCCTGGAAGATGGTGAACACATCATCGTGGCGGTGAGAAGGGTAGGAATTCCTTTCTCATTAAGTGCGGTGACGAGTGCTTCGCCAATTCCCAGCTGTGTGAGCAATTCATCTGTTTTATAATAGGCTGATTCCGGAAAATTTTCCGCCGCCGTTTTTATCGTCTTTCGGTCCGCCGCGGTAAAAGCACGCAACGCATGTTGAATCTTCAATCCCAACTGGCTGAGGATGGCTGCCGGAATATCCTGCGGATTCTGCGTACAGAATATCACACCGATTCCTTTGGATCGGATCAGTTTGATAGTGGTTTCCAGCTGATCGAGCAACTGTTTAGAAGCATCACTGAATATCAGGTGTGCTTCATCAATAAATAATACAAGCTTCGGTTTCTCCGCATCTCCTATTTCAGGAAAAGTGCTGTACACTTCAGCCAGCAGCGACAGCATGAAAGTGGAAAACAGCTTCGGGCGATCCTGTAGATCCGTTAAACGGATAACATTGATGAATGCCTTTCCATTACTGTCAGTGCGAAGCAAGTCATGTGGGTCGAACGAAGGTTCACCAAAAAAACCTGCTGCGCCTTGCTGTTCCAGTTCAATCACCTTGCGCAATATCGTGCCTGCTGAAACAGTTGAAACAGCGCCATAATCTTTTTCGATTTCAGATTTGCCTTCATCAGAAATATATTGAATTACTTTTTTGAGATCTTCCAGGTCGAGTAACGGTAATTTCTTATCATCGCAATACTTGAAGATCATGGCCAATACGCCCTGCTGTGTCTCGTTCAGGTCCAGAATTTTTGCCAAAAGCACAGGACCGAATTCTGAGACGGTGGCTCGCAGCCTTACACCATCCTGTGCCGACAGGCTTAACAATTCAACGGGAAAAGAAGACGGATTCCAGGCTGTACCGGTTTTTTTTGACCGCTCTTCTATCTTTGAATTCAGCATGCCAGGCATAGCAATACCACTGAGGTCACCTTTGATGTCCATGAGTAAGGTAGGGACACCATGTAGGGAAAGTCCTTCTGCAAGCAATTGCAGCGATTTGGTTTTGCCAGTGCCTGTTGCACCGGCAATCAGCCCGTGACGGTTGAGGGTTTTCAACGGAATTTTCACTAAGTGGCCGGTCATACATTCACCATCCATCATACCTGCACCCAGCAAGATAGAAGCGCCGGAAAAATTGTACGAAGCATCCAGCGCTTCTGAAAATGGTTGTTTCTCTTTCATTCCATTTTTTATTTGCTGCAAAAGTTAGAAAAGAAATTCAACTTTAAGGGATTGGATGAAAATTATGTTGACATAGGATCGATGGCATACCGAATGGGGGACCAATGAAATTATTGATCAGTCAGTCTGCTGTAAAAGGACTTATCGCGGGTACTTGAATGGAAAATTCCAGGGTGAATTATTTTATTGGGAAAGCTGCAGTAATAGTTTTACTGCTCGTAAATTCAATCCTTGTTATACGCTGAAGAATGTTTTCTCCGCAAGTGCACAAGCCGATTTGCTTACCTTTGGGCGCATGATGGCCGCTACACAAAATGATTTCCGCAGCCTGAGTTTAGAGGATCTCCAATCTTATCTCGGCAATGAAGGACAGCCAGCTTTTCGGGCGAAGCAGATTCATGAGTGGCTCTGGCAGAAGGGAGTTGGCTCAT
This sequence comes from Chitinophagales bacterium, assembly GCA_044227805.1. Taxonomy (GTDB): domain Bacteria; phylum Bacteroidota; class Bacteroidia; order Chitinophagales; family UBA10324; genus JACCZZ01. The sequence continues at coordinate 13,126 of JBGAWA010000074.1, forward strand.
TTGACGAAATGACCAATCTTTCAAAGGATCTTCGGAATAAACTGAAAGACAAATTTGTTATCAATGCGCTTTCATCCGACACCAGGCAAGTCAGCAAAGATGGAACGGTGAAGATGCGCTTTAAAACCTATGACGGGCATTTTATCGAGGGTGTACTGATACCGGCAACTGATCGTCTTACGGCCTGTGTCTCTTCGCAGGTCGGCTGTTCGCTGACCTGTAAGTTTTGTGCAACAGGTAAAATGGGCCGTCGCCGCAACCTGAATTTTGATGAGATATTTGACCAGGTTGTGCTTATTAATAAAGAGGCTGTTGCAATGCATGGCCGTGTACTGACGAATATCGTTTTCATGGGTATGGGCGAACCGCTGTTGAACTATGCGGAAATGATGAAGGCAGTCCAAAAAATATCCTCGCCGGAAGGATTGGCGATGTCACCCAGACGTATTACGGTTTCCACCGCCGGTATTGCCAGGATGATCAGGAAACTGGGTGATGATGAAGTGCGTTTCCGTTTAGCGCTTTCGCTGCATGCCGCCAATGATGTAAAGCGGAATGAAATTATGCCGATTAACGAAACCAATGATCTTGAATCATTGATTGAAGCGTTACTTTATTTCGCCGAAAAAACCGGTAACCGCATTTCTTTTGAATACATACTCCTCGATCATTTCAACGATTACGTTGAAGATGCACGGCAGCTGACGAAGATTTGTGAGCGCATACCGGCAAGGGTAAACCTCATAGAATACAATAAGGTGGAAGGTGTCGCTTTTCATCGGGCACCTGATGACCGTGCCCAGCATTTCTGCGATTTCTTAAACAACCACGGCGTGATAGCCACCATCAGGCGAAGCAGGGGCAAAGACATTGATGCAGCCTGCGGACAGCTGGCTAACAAATAATAATTTTCTTTCACTTAGTGAAACCCGTCTTTCACCTGGATTTTGGCAACGAGTAAAAAGCCTTGAACCACCCTTTAGTCTTCTGACCAAAACAATAATTATCGCTGCTTATTCAGCAGGTGGAGCTTGCTGTTATAAAACCCATATGTAAAATAGATAGCCAATCCGATCACTAACCAGATCACAAAACCAATCCAGCTGACATAATGTATCTGTGCCATCATGTAAAAGCAGAATATCAAACCAAGCACGGGTATCAGTGACAGGTTCTTGGTGTATGAAAAGTAGCTAAGGAAAAAGCAAAGCAAAATGAAGAGCCACATCGGAAAATTGGAGGCTATAACACTCCATCCGGAAAAGTCAAGCATTTGATTTTTCCAGCCATTGGCCTGCGTAAACACCAGGTAAACGGACAAAGCGAGCAACAAGGGTAAAATGTATTTCGCGTTGATGTAAGGGGTTTTAAATTTCCCTTTTGGCGCATTAGGATCTATCTGCATTCTTAAAACTCCTCCGCAAACAAGTACAAAGGCAAACAAGGTTCCCATGGAAGTAAGATCCAGAACGATATTGGTTGGAATGACCAGGATTGGAATCACCACCACCAGCATCGTTACAATGGTTGAAAAGGAAGGTGTCTTGAATTTGCGATGAACGGTAGCGAATTTATTGGGCAGAAGCCCGTCGCGGCTCATGCTCATCCATATCCTCGGCTGTCCCATCTGAAATACCAATAACACACTGGCCATGGCAACAACAGCGCTGATCGCGATAACCCCTGAAATCCAGTTGAGGTTTACCTTTTCAAAAACAAAAGCCAGCGGGTCACCCACTGCCAATTGATCATAGCTTACCATGCCGGTTAGTACCAGTGCAATCGCTACGTAAAGGATCGTGCAAATGATAATGGAATACATGATACTTTTCGGCAGATCGCGCTCCGGGTTCACGCATTCTTCCGCTGTAGTCGAGATGGCATCAAAGCCAATATATGCGAAGAATACAGCAGAGACACCGGATAACACGCCAGCTATTCCGTTGGGTAGAAATGGATTCCAGTTGTCGGTGTTTACAAAAAACACCCCGACAGCGATCACCAGCAGTACGATGGTGAGTTTGATAGCCACCATAATGTTGCTGGCATTACGAGTCTCTTTGATGCCTCGGTAAATAAGTGCCGTAATCAGTAGTACAATCGCCACAGCCGGTATATCTGCGATGATATGAAAGCTGCCCAGCGCCGGTGAATGTGTCCAGGCGAGATACGCAGTTTGCTGCGCGGTATTCAGATCCTGAAGGCCTCTTCCTGCAGCCATTTCTTCCGAAGCTGCTTTGAAGCCGCTCTGCGCTGAAAGATAATCGATGCTTGCCCATTCCGGAATGTGTATGCCCTTGATGCCGAGGAATGGTATGTTCACTTTATCGAGCAGTCCGGTAAAGTAATCAGACCATGAAACAGCCACCACCACATTACCAACAGCATATTCCATAATCAATGCCCATCCAATAAACCAGGCTACCAGTTCGCCAAATGCAACATAAGAGTAGGTGTAAGCGCTTCCGGATACCGGCACCAGCGAAGCAAACTCAGCATAGGCAAATGCGGCGAATCCGCAGGCAAAAGCCGTGAAAATAAATAGCAACACTACACCAGGGCCACCGTTAAAACTTGCATTGCCGATAGTGCTGAAAACTCCTGCACCGATAATGGCTGCGATACCAAAAGCGGTGAGATCGCGCACGCCGAGATGCTTAGACAATGAAACATGGTCGGCATCGCTTTCTCCGGCTTTTACTTGTTGCAATATGTAATCGACAGATTTTCGCCGGAAGAGCTGATTCAGATTCATGAATTGTCATTTATGGAGTACAAAATGAGAAAAAAAATCATGAGCGCAAACTCTGCTAAGTGGAAGGCGGCACGATGGAATGAATGTCCATTGCAGGATGGCTGTCTAAGCTTGTGTTTAGCATGTAAAACTGAGACATAAAAAAAACCGCAACAGCATTGATTGGGTGTCGGAAACACTTTTTAGATCAAAATGTGATAATGTGGAGCCGTTCTAAGCCGTATCGCAGCTGCCTATTTAATTGGAAATTCCGGGTCCATTACATCATTTTTTTAAAATCATTATCTTGCGGGTCTTTAAAAAAAACAGGATCGTATGAAATTTATAGTGTCGTCAGGTTCATTGCTGAGACAATTGCAATTGATAGCAGGGGTTGTGAGCTCCAATACGGTGCTTCCGATTCTGGAAGATTTTCTTTTTGATATAAAAGAAAGTAAACTGACGGTGTTTTCAACTGACCTGGAAACATCCATGAGTTCATCGCTTGATGTGGAAGCCAATGAAGAAGGGAAGATTGCCATTCCGGCCAAACTATTGATGGACATTTTAAAGACGTTGCCAGAACAACCGCTTACGTTCAACATCAACGATCAGAGCCTGGCCATTGAAATCACTTCTGCCAAAGGTAAATACAGGCTGACCGGAGAGAATGGTGATGATTTTCCGAGAATTCCGGTGCCGGAAGAAACCAAAGAAATCAAGCTGCCTTCCTCTGTTATAGCGAATGCCATTAATAAAACACTGTTTGCTGTCGGCGCTGACGATATGCGTCCGGCTATGACAGGCGTAAACTTCGAACTTTCACCGGAAGGAATCACCTTTGTGGCAACCGATGCACACCGGTTGGTAAGGTATAAAAGACTGGACGCCAAAGCGGTGAAATCAACTTCTTTCATTGTACCTAAGAAAGCGCTACAGTTGCTGGGAAATGCATTGCCGGCTGAACTTTTTTTAATTTCGGTTATGTGAAGTTGATTTGTCGCCTGATTGATGCACGTTATCCTGATTATATGGCTGTTATTCCGACAGAGAACCCGAATAAACTCACCATACAGTCAGGCGAGTTATTGAGTTCGCTGCGCCGGCTTGTGGTGCTCTCCAACAAAACAACACACCAGGCTACTTTAAAGATGAGTGGCAGTGAGCTGAGCATAAATACACGGGATATAGATTTTTCAAATGAGGGTAACGAAACGCTTACCTGTCAATATGATGGCGAAGATCTGGAGATAGCATTCAATGCAAAATTTGTTATTGACATGATCGCCTCAATGAATGAAGAAGAGGTTCAATTTGAATTTTCCACTCCTTCCCGTGCCTGCATTATGACGCCGGTGAACAGAAAAATTAATGAAGACCTCCTGATGCTCGTCATGCCAATTATGTCTAATACCTGAAGATAATTTCCAACTGTGTGATTTCATTAAAAAGCCCTCTTCTTGTGGTGAGGGCTTTTGCATGTCTTGAAATTCAGTTCCGTTTCTGTTTTTAACCCGCATCTTTCTATTGCAGGATCAGAATTGAAATACAAATTGCGGGTTGAAATATCAGCTAAGGGTGTTTTGCCTAAGCCGTTAATTGGTCAGGCTTCTTCTTTCTTTTCCGCTGTTGCTTCCGTTGAGTCATCATTCTCCGGCTCCTCCGCCACGGGAATGGATTCGTGCTGTTTGAGCAGTTGATACCATTTGATCATCTTTTTCATGTCGCTCACATGCACCTTGTCTTCGTCATAATCAGGAATAATCTTCTTGAAATAGTCTTTCAGTATGGCGGGATCGGCTTTTGGGTCAGGCAATGGCAAGGCAGCTTCCTGTTGGTGCATTTCCGCCAACACGTTGCGCAGGCTTATTGTTTCTTCCTGAACCCTGTAAACGGAGATGTTATCAAGCGATGAAATGCCATGTATGCGTGACGAGACAAATTGTGTTTTACCATCTTCCATTGATTTTACTACAATGCCGTTGGCCTTCGTGGAAACCAATGAAAATAACCCCGGAAGACCGCTGATTGACATGATATCCTTAAATTCCATAAAGAATCGTTTTTACCCGCCAAAAGTAGTGATAAAACCGTGTAAGGCAATTGAAATAATACGGGATTTGATTTTGTAAATAAGCGGATTGGGTTATCTTTGCGTCCTCAAAAAAATAAAAAGTAAAGTACAATGGCCAATACCAGGAATGCAAAGAAAGCTGATCGCCAGGCGAAAAAAAGAAGGGAACACAACCGTTATTTTGGTAAAACAACCCGCAATGCAGTTAGAGATTTGCGCGCTGTTGATAATAAGGAAGAGGCAAAAAAACTGCTTCCTGAAACTGTAGCTATGATAGATAAGCTGGCTAAACGCAATATTATCCATAAGAAGAAAGCCGATAACCTTAAATCGGGTTTGATGAAAAGAATGAATGGATTGAAATAAACTTTACTTTAACCGGATACAGAGGTGCAGCTGCAAAGTTGCACCTCTGTTTTTTTTAGGGGAGTCATGGTGTCAAAGGATCAGATTGTTGCAACATCCGCCGGCAAAAAATAAAACCTCAGCCGTTGCGAAGCAGCATATTTTTTTGCACAATAAAGCGTGAGGCCGGTAACAGTAAATTATGCGCTTTTTTATTGCGAAAAGCAGCAACCCTGGAGCTATAGTCGGCTTACCCTTTTCAGCAGTTAGGATAGCCCGTTGAAGACGGAATAGATGAAAAGTTCCGTCTTTGTATTATGGATATGCAGTAAAAAGTCTGCAGAAGTTTGTTACCTTTTCGATTCTTATATCATATTTGCTATGGCCGACAATAGTATGAATCCATCGGGCACCTATCCCGAACCTGCAGGTATCAAAAGTTGGGCGGAAGAAGACCGCCCACGGGAAAAGATGATGCTTAAAGGAAAACACACACTCACCGAATCGGAGTTGATTGCAATTTTACTCCGGACCGGAACCCGTGATAAAACAGCAGTGGATATGGCTATGGAATTGATGAAGCGCACCCATAACGACCTAACGGCACTTGGAAAGCTAAGTGTCCGCGATCTGCTGGCCTTGGGTATTCAAGGTATAGGAAACACTAAAGCAATTACCATTGTTGCTGCGTTGGAATTAGGGCGGAGGCGACAATTATCAACGGTAAGGGAAAAGGAAAAAATCACTTCCAGTCGTGATGCGTTTGATATTCTTTACCCGAAGATGGCGGATTTCAGGTATGAAGAATTTTGGATACTGTTGCTAAACCGTGCCAATAAAGTGATTGGGACTGAACGCATCAGCGAAGGAGGTTTAACGGGAACAGTGGCCGACCCGAGAAAAATATTTAGTGTCGCCATTAAAGCGGATGCCACTTCTGTGATACTCTGCCATAATCATCCATCAGGCAATCTGCGTCCGAGCCAGGCTGACACCGACCTTACTAAAAAAATGAAAGAGGCCGGAAGGTTGCTGGAAATTACGGTATTTGACCACCTGATAATTGGAGATGGAAATTATTTCAGCTTCGCTGATGAAGGGATGATGTGATGTGGTGTTGACCGGAGGTGAAATCCGGCCATCAAAAATGATTCTGCCAAGATATAAACCCTTAGCCGTGTTAAGCTGTTACGTAGCTGGTTTCATTGATTGAACCCACATTTTGCAGTTCAAAGCGGCAACGGGTTTAACCCCGACGTAGAACTGCTTAGGGTTTGTGAAACATTTTCATTTCTTGACAAATTGAGCAAACCCTTAGCAGTTCTGAGTCGCAGCGAAGCGGGATTTTTCCACTGAAAAATCCGGGATGAAAAATCTGGGGCTTAGCAAGGATTGCCACAAAAAATATTTACCGGTCTTTTCACCGTACTACTTAAGGATGGAACGGGATATCACGATGCGTTGCACCTCGCTGGTCCCCTCGTAAATCTGCGTAATTTTGGCATCACGCATCAGTCTTTCTACATGGTATTCTTTCACGTAACCGTATCCGCCGTGAATCTGCACCGCTTCCACAGTTGTTTTCATCGCTACTTCTGAAGCGAATACTTTGGCAATACTTCCTGATAAGGTATAGTCAAGATGTTGATCTTTTTCCCAGGCAGATTTAAGAATGAGCAGCCGTGCTGCTTCAATTTCCGTAGCCATATCGGCCAGTTTGAACTGGATAGCCTGGTGATGCGAGATTTCTTTGCCGAATGCCTTGCGCTGTTTGGAATAGGCAAGGGCCAGCTCGTAGGCGCCGGAAGCAATGCCCAAAGCCTGTGAAGCAATGCCAATTCTGCCGCCGGCCAGCGTTTTCATGGCAAACCGGAATCCGAAGCCATCTTCACCAATCCTGTTTTCCTTCGGAACTTTCACATCCTGGAACATGATAGAATGCGTGTCACTTCCGCGAATGCCGAGTTTATTTTCCTTGCCCCCCACTGTTACACCGGGCCATGCTTTTTCAACGATGAAAGCATTGATACCATGACTTCCTTTGGCTACATCTGTTTGCGCAATCACCAGGTATACGGAAGCGGTATTTCCATTGGTGATCCAGTTTTTAGTACCATTCAGCAGGTAATGATCGCCCATGTCAATAGCGGTGGTGCGTTGTGATGTGGCATCACTCCCGGCTTCCGGTTCTGACAGGCAGAAGGCGCCAAGAAAAAGAACACCGTCTTTCATGCCACGCGCCAATGGAACAAGATATTGCTGCTTTTGTGCTTCAGAACCGTACGTTTCCAAACCCCAACATACCAGTGAATTGTTCACCGACATGCAAACTGAAGCAGATGCATCCACTTTTGAAATTTCTTCCATCGCCGTTACATAAGAAATGGTATCCAGGCCACTGCCACCATAATCAGCGGATACCATCATTCCCATAAAACCAAGATCAGCGAGTTTCTGTACCTGTTCCAACGGAAATTTTTGCTTCTCATCACGCTCAATTACGCCGGGCAGCAACTCCTGCTGCGCAAAATCACGTGCTGCTTTCTGAATCATCAGGTGCTCTTCTGTCAATTGGAAATTCATCGGATCAATTTTATTTGTAAGGTGGTCAAAAATAGACATCTTTCGTTAAACCCGCTTACTGCAATTTGTAGTCCACGAGGGGCAGGACTTTTTATTGAAAAATCCCTGGATGAGACTTTTGTTCAGCTATTCCAATCGGAAACCTTCCCGTCACAATCAATAATAATGGCCTTATAGGCTGATTCCGTTCTGCAGTATGGCAATTAACAGGTTTTGCAGCCATTCTTTTTTTGCAATAACATTTCAATTCGGCCTTTACGGGTATTTTTGGGCGGTATATTAAATGAAAACCAGACCGGTCAGTAACCTAGATCTTCACGACTCAAACAAATCACCCATGAAAACATATCCCAAATGGATACGGCAGCTTACTAATTATTTTTTCCGCGGATTGCTATTTGTGTCACCTATTGTAATAACAGTCTATACGATTGTATATCTCATCCGTTGGCTCGACGGATTGATTCCGGGATTATTTCCCGGGTTGGGCATGTTGATTATTCTTTCCACCGTGACCATGGTTGGCCTGATCTCTTCCATATTTTTATTTAATCCCGTCATGGATTTTATTGAAAGTATTTTCTCCAGAACGCCCTTCGCAAAGGTGATTTACAATTCCATAAAGGATTTATTTAAAGCCTTTTCTGGCAATAAAAAATCCTTTACCCAACCTGTCATGGTAACTTTTTTTAAAGATACCGGTATTCAGAAACTGGGTTTCATCACCAA
>JBGAWA010000179.1:0-2454 GCA_044227805.1 Chitinophagales bacterium
AGTATGTCACTACGGCGCATCTCTACAGGCCCAAAGTTATTGTTGATAATATATTTTTTCAAAAGGGACAGATCTACGATGTTCGTAATTATAACCTCACCTTAGGCAGGCTCATGAGCCTTGGTGTATTTCAATATGGCAACATCAGGTTTGAGTCTGACTCTGCGCACCATGGCAGACTCTTAACAAAAATATACCTGACACCATTTCCTAAACGATCACTCCGGGGTGAGGTTCAGGCGATAATAAAGGATAATGGATTTGCAGGGCCGGGTCTGAGCATAAGTACGAGGAACAGGAATTTATTTCGCGGGGCGGAATTATTTGTGTTGAACTTTACCGGAAACTATGAATTACAGATTTCAAAAAATCTCCCCCCATTACAATCATTTAAGTTCGGTATCACTCCACAACTGATTTTTCCAAAATTCCTGGTTCCATTTCATATTCCGCGTTCGCAAAGCACCTTTGTACCCAAAACAAAAATCGAAACCAATTATACCATTGAAAACCGGGAAGGTTATTACCTGTTGAATTCCTTTTACGTCAATTTTGGTTACAACTGGAAAGAAAGCATCAGCAAAGAACATTCATTTACGCCCTTCTCCATCAATTTTGTCAACACCACACAGACTACGGCTGCCTATGATTCTATTCTCAATCAGAATGAGGCATTGAAAGAAAGCTTTGACCGGCAATTTGTGCTGGGATTCAATTATGCCTACACTTTTACTAACCAGGTATATGCCCGCGTAAAAAATCCTGTTTACTTCAAAGGCAGCATCGAATTTTCAGGTAATGCAGTTTATGCCTTGCAAAGCCTTTTAAATACAGAAAAGGGTACGCCTGAAAATCCATTTACAATCTTTCAAAATCCATATTCACAGTTTGGATCAATTTCTTTGGATATTCGCTATTACCTTTCTACAGGCAAAAAGTCAAAGCTTGCATCACGGTTATTTACGGGTGTAGCCATACCGTATGGCAATTCCGATGTCATTCCTTACTATAAAAGCTTTTCAGTGGGTGGTGTAAGTGATCTGCGTGGCTTCCGTTCACGCTCCGTAGGTCCCGGAACGTTCTATGATCCTGAAATAGACAGCGTAGGTTTCTATAACCAGGTAGGTGATATCAAACTGGGCATGTACACGGAGTTCCGTTTTCCAATAGCCGGCTATCTGAAAGGTGCCCTTTTTGCAGAAGGTGGCAATATCTGGATGCAAAACACAAAACTTTATGGAGACATTGGTCTATTTAAGTTTTCTGATTTCTACAGACAGCTTGCTTTCGATGCCGGGATTGGACTCCGGCTCGATATCACCTATGTAGTTATCCGGGTTGACCTTGCCACTGCCTTACGCAAACCTTACGTAACAGCCAATAATGGATGGATATTCGACCCTTTTTCAAAGGACGACTATGGAAGAAACAACCTGATACTGAACTTTGGTATCGGTTATCCATTCTGAAAAAGCCACTGTTCAGCTGTTACAAATCGATCATCAATCAGAAATGCCATGATGCTTTCCATTATTGTTAAACCCAATTCTAAATCAACTCAGTTGTTGAAAGATGCACAGGGGAACTGGATGATTCGCATTAAAGCACCACCGGTGAAAGGAAAGGCGAATAAAGAAGTGATAGCGGTAATGGCGAAACTGCTGAAGTCACCTAAAGGAGCCATAGAAATAAAAAGTGGCCATAAGCATGCTCATAAACGATTAAAGATCGAAGGCCTGGCGGAAGCAGAAATTATCCGGTTGCTTGAGTTGCATCTGGCTGCCGGCGGATGAGCTATCATTCTATAATCATCAGCGCGATGGATATCAAGGCTATAATTATTCCGGCCAGGTTAATCCGTGACAGATGTTCGCGGAACAGCAGCCATCCGCAAATCGCCGTCAGTACCACAATTCCCATGTTATTCACCGGAAAAATGACAGAGCTTTCCCATTGCGGTATATTCAAAGCTTTTAGCAGAAAATACATAGAAAAAAAATTTGGGATGCCTAACAGAATGCCGCCAACCACTGCTTTCCACTCAAGGCGCTTATGATGGAATATGCCGCGATAGAGTAGCGCGGCTGCTCCTGCAGTTGCCGCTACCGCGAAAATTGAGATATTGAACACGTTGAACTCTCCCGGTGTCAGTAATCTGGCAAATGCATAATTGACGACAGAATCGTTGATGCCGCTGCCGATAAAGATAATCAGCGCCAGCAACAGTCCGCGGGTATGCAAGGCATGCCTGTTTTCTTCCGGTGTAATAGAAGTCAGATAAACGGCAATAATCGCCAGCAGTAATCCAAGAATCTTAACAACGGTCAGTTCCTGATCGTACAGATAGATGGCCAGCGTTACCGGAATCGCCATACTAAGCTTGCTGGCAACAGAAGTAAGCGTAATGCCAATGTTAGCGGCCACAAATCCCATCATATTGAAGATGAAGAAAAA
>JBGAWA010000075.1:0-21468 GCA_044227805.1 Chitinophagales bacterium
CTAGAAGCAAGATATATTTCAGAGTGGCAAAACAATCCTGTCGAGAAGCTATCGGAAAACGATTTGCAAATTGTAATCTCAAATGAAATAAAAAAAATAAAAGAGGTTGCAGGTCTGTTCAAGGGTATAAGTGTCGAATTAAAAGCAACTTCGTAAGAACCATTGTAAATATTATTATGGGAACAGCCGGGTATTTGCATAACCTCAAGATTCCTCTGAAAATATAATCATAGAAAACCAGTGATAGTATGCAATAGACTTTCAGCTCACGCTCTGGTGAGTTTTATCTGTCGGCAAATTAGCTGACCATTTGACTTAGTGTTTTCTTTGCTTTATCAGCCGCCTTTGCAGAATCAAAAGTTGAATATTCCTCTGCGCGTGCCGCGACAAGTCGGGGCGCTCATGAATGTGTACTGCAAATTTCCCCGAACCAGGTTCGGGATTGCAGATAGGGCCAGCTCTTATTACCTGATTTATTTTTTCAGCCAACAATAAATATCTTAAAGCCCGCAAAGAGCCGGTTCCCGTTGCTTTTTTCAAAGAGTGGCAGGCGGCAAACAGGTACGATCAAAAATTGAAGTACTATTGTAGTTTAGTATTAACCTAAGGGTGACTGTTGCATGAGTTCGACGCGCAAAGATTATGTGATTGCAAAATGGGTTGATCCGGTTTTTCTCGACCTGTACAACTCGTATAAGTTTGTAACCCGCTTCTTTAAGGAGGTGTTGCAGCCACCCTTTGAGTTCCGTGAAATTGTAAGGCAGTGTTTTGAAATAGGGTACAAGTCGCTGCCATTAACCACACTCACCGGTTTTGTTACCGGCATCGTGTTCACCAACCAGTCGCGGCCTTCCTTAGCTGAGTTTGGGGCGGCTTCCTGGCTGCCATCCTTAATTGCCATTGCCATCATCAGGGCATTGGCGCCATTGGTGACTGCTTTGATTGCGGCGGGAAAGGTGGGTTCCAATATCGGCGCCGAACTCGGCTCCATGAAGGTTAGCGAACAGATTGATGCGATGGAAGTGTCTGCGGTGAATCCGTTCAAATTCCTGGTTGTCAGCAGGGTGGTGGCTACCACGCTCACCGTCCCCATACTGATGATCTACAGTGCCTTCGTGGGACTGATGGGTTCGTACCTCAACGTCCACTTGAATGAGCTCACCAGTTTTACGTCATTCTTCCAGTCCGCTTTCCAGCAAATCACTTTCCTCGATATTTTCTCGTCGTTGTTTAAAGCCATTGTCTATGGTTTCACCATTGGTATTGTAGCCTGTTACAAAGGCTTCAATGCCACACAAGGAACACAGGGTGTCGGCAGGGCTGCCAATACTTCTGTGGTTATATCAATGTTCCTTATTTTTATTGAAGAAATACTGATCGTGCAGGTCATTACCTGGATGAGAATGAAGTAAGCGATAAATGACGCTATGCGGAAAAAGAAAGAGATCATAGATAAGCAGCAGGTGGTGATCTCATTGAAGGGAATTTACAAATCCTTTGGTGAGCTGAAGGTATTGAGCGATGTGAACCTCGAAGTGTACAAGGGCGAAAATGTCGTGGTGCTCGGCCGTTCAGGAACCGGTAAATCGGTGCTGATCAAAATTATCTCCGGCCTGCTGAAGCCTGATGCCGGAACCGTGAATGTATTGGGCCAACAGGTGAATGAGCTGAATGAAAAGGAGCTGCAGGCATTACGATTGAAGATCGGTTTTTCTTTCCAGGGCAGCGCATTGTACGACAGTATGACGGTGCGCGAAAACCTGGAGTTTCCCCTGGTGAGGAATTTAAGAAACCTGCGCCCTTCCGAGATCAATGAGGCCGTGAATGAGGTGCTGGAGGCGGTGGGTCTGCAGGAGAAGATAGATCAGATGCCGGCAGACCTTTCCGGCGGGCAAAGAAAACGGATCGGTATAGCACGTACACTGATCCTGAAGCCGGAGATCATGCTGTATGATGAGCCGACAGCCGGGCTCGATCCGATCACCTGCATGGAAATCAATGAGCTGATCAATGAAGTGCAGCATCGGTATCATACAAGTGCCATCATCATCACACACGACCTCACCTGTGCCAAAGCTACCGGCGACCGTATTGCCATGCTGATGGACGGACAGTTTCTCAGGGTGGGAAGTTTTGAAGATGTTTTTGAATCGGGCGATGAAAGGGTAAAAAGTTTTTTTGATTACAACTTTATTCAATAACAATGGCTATCACAAGCAACAGGCGTTCAATTGTAGTCGGCATCTTTATACTGATAGGGCTGGCTTTCTTCATTACCGGCATCCTGGCAATCGGCAGCCTGAACAAGAGCTTTATCAGGAAGGTGGAAATCACCACCGTGTTCGATGATGTCGGCGGATTGCAACAGGGAAATAACATCTGGTTTTCCGGCGTGAAGATCGGAACGGTGAAAGACATGAGCTTCTTCGGCGAGTCGCAGGTTCTGGTGGTGATGAACATTGATCAGAAAGCGCAGCCTTTCATCCATAACAATGCGAAGGCGAAGATCAGTTCTGACGGGTTGATCGGGAATAAGATCATTGTCATCTATGGAGGAAGTGCTGACAAGCCTGTTGTAAAGGAAGGAGACCGGCTGGGAGTTGACAAGGCCTATACCACGGAAGATATGTTCAATACATTACAGGAAAACAACGTGAACATACTGGCCATCACCACCGATTTTAAAGAGATTGGCAAGAAGATCATGAACGGAGAAGGAACGATCGGAAAATTACTCGTTGACAAAACATTGTACAATAATTTAGTGGCCACCACCAGCGCATTGAATGAAGCGGCGGAAAATGCGAAAAAGGTGTCAACCGATATTAAAGCCTACACGGCCAAGCTGAATGAAGGCGATGGATTGGCCAATGATCTTGTTACCGACACGATGATATTTAGCAAGATTCGCGAATCAGTTACGCAACTCAACGAGATGGTGAAAGATGCCAGTGCCGTGGTAAGCAGCCTCGAAGCATCAGTAACGGATTCTTCCTCGCCGTTAGGCGTGATAATGTCTGATGATTCCACGGCACAAAGCATGAAGGCAACCATCAAAAACCTGGAAGCAGGTTCCGTTAAACTGAATGAGGACCTGGAAGCCATGAAGCATAGTTTCTTGCTGCGCGGATATTTTAAAGATCAGGAAAAGCAAGAGAAAAAAAACAAGCAGTAAGTTATTGTTTTGAAATGAACCAGCGGATAGTTTTGGTGCGGGGAACCTAACCAAAGCATCTTTCGATGTGGCTCAGGATGATACCTTTCGACTTCGCGCAAGATGACTTGTTCTGGATTTTTTAAATCGTTTCAAGACAACTGCTGACCGTAACTGCAATTTTTAACCGCTACCTGTTACCGTCAATTTGTTTCATCGAAAGTATTGCCTGCATGCAGCAGATTGTTGCCCTGCAACACCTAAACAATAAAATATGATCACCGTTGCCGAAGCCGATGAAATAGATCAGGGAGGGTGCTGGCTGAGGATATCCTGGCCGACCGTGATTTCCCTCCGTACGATCGTGTTACGATGGATGGCATTGCTATTCGTTATGCCGCTTGGCAAGCCGGTATCCGCAGTTTCAATATTACAGGTACACAGGCGGCCGGCGATGTTCCGTTGCAGGTTCATTCAGATAAGGAATGCGTTGAAATAATGACGGGCGCGGCGCTCGGTTCCTCCGTTGACACCGTCATCCGGTATGAAGATTTGGAAATCAAGGATGGCATTGCTTCTATTCTTACTGGTCAAATCACGCCTTCTCAAAATATTCATTTCAAAGGCAGAGATAAGAAGCAAGGCGACGTAGTGTGCAGGCGTGATCAGTTAATCTCACCGGCCATAATCAATATGGCGGCATCGGCCGGTAAAGCTGAATTATTGGTGAAGAAATTTCCCCGCGTGGTGATCATCTCATCCGGCGATGAATTGGTGGAAGTAACAGAAACGCCGGCACCGTTCCAGGTACGGAGGTCTAACAACTATGCCGTGCAGGCAGTATTAAAGCAGTTGGGCCTGCCTGCTGACATGTTGCATATCCGAGATGATGCGGAAAGCACCCGATCCGTCATCTGCAAGTGCATAGATCAATATGATGTGATCATCATCAGCGGAGCGATCTCCGCAGGCAAATTTGACTTTGTACCCAATGCGCTGGAAGCACTTTCAGTCAATAAACTTTTTCATAAAGTGAAGCAACGGCCTGGCGCACCGTTCTGGTTTGGAAAACATGATAACGGGTTGCTGGTTTTTGCCCTGCCGGGAAATCCGGTCAGCACGTTCATGTGCCTGCACCGTTATTTTCTTCCGTGGCTGATGGCTTCATGGAATGTGGAGCAGGAAAAACAATATGCCATCCTCCGCGAAGATTTTGTATTCACGCCGCCGTTGCAGTATTTCCTGCAGGTTAAGTTAAGTGTGAATGAAGAAGGCCGCTGCCTGGCTGATCCCGTGATGGGTAACGGGTCGGGTGACTTTGCCAACCTGGTGGGCATGAATGCATTTATGGAACTTCCGCTCGAACGGAATAACTTTACGAAGGGCGAAGTGTTCAGGGTTTGGAAATTTTGAAAAGTAATCCAGACAATGGAAGTGTTAACTGATATTCTTCTACAATGCAGAAAGGTAAGATGACCGGTGAGTTTACCCATTTGGATGAACAGGGAAAGGTGAAGATGGTGGATGTGAGCGAAAAGCGTATCACACAACGTGTGGCTGTTGCGCAAACCATCGTCGTGCTGCCCGAAGCAGTAACGGCTAAATTCGCCGATGGAGAAATTCAGACTAAAAAGGGATCTGTCATACAAACCGCAATTCTTGCCGGTATAATGGCCGCCAAAAAAACCGGTGAGCTGATTCCATTGTGCCATACGCTGGGACTGGAGCATTGCAATATTACTATGCTGCTGAATAATGGCAATGAACTGGTAATTGAATGTACGGCCACTGTTACTGCTAAAACTGGTGTGGAGATGGAAGCGTTGGTTGGCGCATCAGTCGCCGCGTTAACCGTGTATGATATGTGCAAAGCATTAAGTCATGATATCGTGATTAAAGAAACAAAGCTGCTTAGAAAAACAGGTGGTAAGCATGATATCGGAGCATCACAATAAACATACAACGCTCATTAAACCTGACCTCGGCAATTTCGGAAGAAATGAATGGGCGATAGTGGGCGCACCCTGTCCTGCCATCAAACTGCTGGCGGATGAAATCATCAGCAGTCTGTCGGTAGATTATAAATGTGCGTATGTAGATGCGGCACATAGCAAAGAAAACGAAACAATCGCAAGGCCCGGACGGCTCGCTTCCGGTGCGATAGCTGAATACACAGACAGGATCAGTCATCATCAGTTCGATTTCCATCAAACATTGCATTCATTTCAGCTCAGGCAGCTGCTGAATGAGGCCGATCTCGTTTTGGTGAATGGCAATCATCAGCAGGCAAAGGCTCAGGTAGTGGTGATAGATCCTGAAAAGGAAAATTCGCTGCGGAAAAGAATGCATCAACTTACCCAGGTCCAGTTGTTTTTACTGGCGGATGGCGTGGAGGGTATTTTTGAATTTGTGAAAGAAGCTTTGCCAGCCTGGAAATCTATTCCTGTTTACCAGCTGTCTGATAAAACAGGCATTATTTCATTCTTCCGCGATAAAATGCAGACGGCGCAACCTGTATTAAACGGACTGGTGCTGGCTGGTGGAAAAAGCCTGCGGCTGGGCAGCGACAAAGGAATGATCAACTGGCATGGAACAGAGCAACGTGGTTACATGGCCGGTCTTCTGCAGCCTTTCTGCAAAGAGGTTTTTATTTCCTGCCGGGAAGAACAACTACAGGCGCTGAATGGAAAATATAAAACAATCACTGATAGCTTTGTTGGATTGGGGCCTTACGGTGCAATACTATCCGCTTTCCGTCAACAGCCAAATGCCGCCTGGCTGGTTGTGGCCTGTGATCTGCCATTGCTGGATGCTGCTGCATTGCGCTTCCTTGTGCAACGTCGTAGGATGGCAGCCACTGCTACCGCTTTCGAAAGTCCGCATGATGGCTTGCCCGAACCGCTGATAGCGATCTGGGAGCCGAAAAGTTATTCCCTGCTCTTGTCATTTCTCGCGCAGGGTTATTCATGCCCGAGAAAAGTTTTGATCAACAGCGACGCTTGCATCCTTAAAGCTCCTTCCGATAACGTGCTGATGAATGTGAATACGCCGGAAGATCTTCAGCTGGCGAAGGAAAAACTAAAATTTCTTTCCGCATCAGATCACTGATCAATGATTGTAATATTTTCGATGGATAAGTTCGGTGTCAGGTGAACCTACAGTCGCTGCAAAAGCAACGAGTGAATACAATCAAAATGTTAAAAATGTTTTCTACCGTAGAAACACTTCGTTATAGTTGTCAGTTGCAGTTGCCTGATTTTGGAGAAGAAAAGCAGCAATTGTTAAGACAGTCAAAAGTGCTGCTGATTGGTGCCGGCGGATTGGGTTGTCCTGCCTCGCAATATCTTGTGGCAACTGGAGTGGGAACGATCACTTTGGCTGATTTCGATACGGTGTCTATCGGCAATCTTCACCGGCAGATACTGTTCACACCAGAAGAAGTCGGAAGGAATAAAGCGGAAGTGGCCTGCAAAAAATTGCAGCAGCAAAATCCGCATATCGTATTGAAAGCTGTGACGGAAAAAGTGACTGCCTCTAATGTTATGCAGCTGATCGGTGATCATGATGTAATAATAGACGGCACCGACAATTTTGAAACTCGTTACTTAGTGAACGATGCCTGCTGCCTGCTTGGCAAGCCGTTGGTATATGGCGCGATCTATCAATATGAAGGACAAGTGGCCCTCTGGAATGTTGAAAATGCAGATGGCTCGCGTTCACCTAATTATCGCGATATCTTTCCGGAAGTGAATGCCGCTTTGATACCCAATTGTGCAGAAGGCGGCGTGATTCCGACGCTGGCCGGAATTATAGGCACGCTGCAAGCCAATGAGGCGATCAAGCTCATTACACAAACGGGAGAATCGCTTGCCGGAAAAATGTTGCTCTTTAATGCACAGACCTTGCAAAGCCGCATAATAAATACCGGGCCTGTAAGCCATACCGTAATTCGTCAGCTTCCGCTACAGGTGCCTGTTGCATTGATGAGCGTGGAGGAATTCCATCCCCACCGCGAGGATGGCAGCTTTGAATTGATTGATGTTCGTTCCGTCAATGAGCGAAATGCCTTTCATCTTGGTGGCAGGCATATACCCATTGTCGATCTGGAAAGTGTTATTGATACAATTGCGCGGGATAAACCGGTAATCTTCTATTGTGCATCAGGCAAACGCAGCGCTGAAGCGGTGAAAATCTATACACAACATTTTCCGGGAGCTGTCGCGTTTTCGCTCGATGGGGGTGTGAAAGCGTGGAAGGAGAAAATGGTGCGTGAATAGTTATTGCTTCATTCTGCTTCGCTCAACATAGATTGGGTGGAACCGGCACATCATCCGGAGTGAAGTAGTCCTGCTGGTCTTCTTCATTAATTTCTTTGCAGGGAAAATCTTTTTCAATTAGCAGGTCGAGTTGATTGTTTGCATCTGCAGGGATGGTATGATAAATCCCAACTTCATTACTATTCATCCAATGGAGAGCAAGGGCTGGCGGAAGGATGACTTTAATTGACTGATCTTCCACCAGGGCGGAAACTGCAGGCTGCTGCGGCGCTATCGTTAAGCTGTAAGTAAAAGTTCCATGAGGGAATGGAATGGTTTCCGTGATTGACTGATCATTGCGCAGTTTTTCCATGTCCGACTTTTTCAAACGGAGACGCAGCGAGTTTTTATCGAATCGTAGTTTCATTTTTTGTTCAACGGTTTTTCTATTGAAACATCCGGGTTCAATGCAATTCTTTCCGCGCCACAATAGATGTTCATCCTGTCTTTCTTCAGAAACCCAATCACGGTCATATTGAAATCAGCAGCCAGTTCAATAGCCAGGCTCGTGGGTGCTCCGATGGAACACACTATGGGAATGCCTGCAGCCAACGCTTTCTGCACCAGCTCATAGCTCAGTCTTCCGCTGAAAATAACCATGCAACCCGTTAATGGAATGGCTTGCCTTTTCAGCATGAAGCCAATCAGCTTATCCATGGCATTGTGACGGCCGGCATCTTCAAAGCATTTGATCAGCTCACCTTGCAGGGAAACAAGAGCGACAGCATGTGAGCCGCCTGTCGTGGAAAATAATCCTTGCGTGGATTGTATCATGGAAGGAAGTCCGTACAATATCTCTTGCGAAACAACTTCGCCTGTTGCCGCAGGAATGTAGGTTCCTTCATGAGAGGAGATATCAAATGCGCTGCTGCCGCAGAAACCGCAGGCTGAATTGGTGATGAACTTTTTTTTGGCGGAAAGATCAACCTTCACCTCCGTTGCCAGCTCAACGAGCAAAGCATTTTCCTGCAGGGCAGGATCTTCAAAATTACCCGTGAATCGTATGGACACGATATCTGCAAACCGCTGAATGATATGTTCGGCGAATAGCCATCCGGTCACCATGTCGAAGTCGTTGCCCGGCGTGCGCATGGTTACCGCCAGCAGCTCCTTCTTGCGGTGACCGGCACTTCCATAGGCGATATTTATCTCAAGCGGCGCTTCTTTCACTACATCATCTGCTTCTTCCACGCAAATACTTCCCGTGATTTTCCTGACAGGAAATTTTTGCCTCTCTTTCTCTGTGTTATTATTGGAAACGGACATGATGGTGACGAAAGTTACGGGATATTCGCTTTATCCCGGATTTTTCAGTGGAAAAATCCCGCTTCGCTGCGACTAAGAACTGCTAAGGGTTTGCTCAATTTGTCAAGAAAAGAAAATGTTTCACAAACCCTAAGCAGTTCTACGTCGGGGTTAAACCCGTTGCCGCTTTGAATTGCAAAATGTGGGTTTATCAAAATTAACCCGGATTTTTAAGTAGGAAAATCCCGCCTCGCAGCGACTTGTACCTGCCAGGGGATTGCTCATTTTTTCAATAAAGGAAAATGCTCCGCAAACCCTAAACAGTTCTACGCCGGGGTTAACCCAATGCTTTAACTGTAAAGTGAGGGACTAATCAACAGGAAGTTTGGATGCGTCCATAAACCGCGCCACAGGATAACGCCGGTATGATTTTTCATGATAGTGTGAATGGGTATAGACGAAATACAATTGTGCTTCCGCGCTGGCGGCAAAAGCAGGATCATTTTTTTTGCGTTCATCCAATGCCGATTTCAGCAAAGAGTCTTTTCGCAACAGGTCAGCGGCGAGATCCTCGAACACATAATCAGAGAAATATTCTTTCTCCATTAATACAGCATCAAAGAAGTTCCAGGCAAAGTAAGAATCAACGCCTTGCGGCTCGAGCATTTCTACAATATAACGGTTGCATGGCTGATTGGGAACTACCACATAATCACCTTTGTAGTAGGCAAGCTGCTGCACTTCACTACGCACTTTAACATCACTATGCAGAAAATGTCCCTCGAAGGCGCGGGCAACTGTATTAAAATCCTCCAGGTAATAGACCGTCACCGTCAGTAAGGTGTCTTTTGCCAGTCGTTTCATGGTCACGCCATTCCATTGCAGCCGGTCAGTTACGTTTTGCCAGCCCTGAGGAATGATATAGGCAAATGGAGCCGTGGCAATAGCTCCTGCTGCATAATGATTAAAGTAGCGGATCTCTTTTTCGAAGGGTTCATTGCGGTCGTAGTACAATCGTTGCATGCCACTCACCTCGCTTACCTTGTGTTTTGCTGCATAGCCTTTAAAAGTAATGGGTTCATATTTTTTCTCATCCAGTGTCCAGTTCAGCGCAAATTCCTTTTGATGGGTTACTGCTTCATCTGCTTTCTTTTTGTTGCTGCTGATCTGCTGATAGTCACGGTTTGCAATTTTACCCACTTCCAGGAGGAGGCTGTAGGTGCTCCACACTCTTGGCGTGTAGGCTTTCAGCATGTGTGTCTCCGGCATCATGCCAATGCAGTTGAAGAGCGCGGCGTAACCGGTGGAGAAACGTGCTGTTTCCAGGAACTGCACGATGCCGGAGTCTGGCGATTCACCAAGGGTATTCACATAAGGCGTCATTTCAAAGCCGGCCTTTTTCATCGCTTCAGAAAGATCGGGCAACAGGATTTTTTCCTGGTAAGCGGCCAGCACCGGCTGCAGCTTATCCGGCTGTGTGGGAATGACTGTCATCGTGTATTGATAGTCCGCACCGTTGCTGACATGTGTGTCAACGAATATTTCCGGCTGCCATTCCCTGAAAATCTGCGTGAATGTTTGCGCTTCTTTCGAATCGCATTTAACAAAGTCACGGTTTAAATCGTACTGTTGCGAGGTGCCGCGGAAACCATATTCCTCCGGTCCGTTTTGATTCACCCTGCTGAAAGAGCTGCGGTTAAGCATGCCGCTTACATTGTAAACCGGTATGATGATCATCACCACATGATCAAGCACAGCGCTGGCTTCTTCCTTGGTCAGCAAGTCGCGCGCAAGCATCATGCTCGCATCTATGCCATCCGGTTCGCCGGGATGAATGCCATTGTTGATGAGATAAATGCATTGGTTATTACTGCGTATCTCATGAGGAAGGAAGATTTTATCTTTTGAAATGATGACAAGGTGCAGCGGTTTGCCGGAACCGGTGGTGCCATAGGTGAGCACTTTCACCTCATCAAACTTTTTTTCGAGCAGCTGATACCAGGCAATGCATTCATCATAGGTACAGGTTTGGTTGCCATTCCCTTTCTCAAAAGGTGTCAGTAATTCATGATCAGGTTGAACAGGATGAAGCATTAGAAACAGGTTGAGGAGGAAAATAAACATACAGAAAACACGTAGTAAAAAGATAATGATGAACAGGAAGCTGCATTGGCACTGATCAGGTAATGGAAGCAATCACCGTCTCACCGCCCCGCACATCCTGGTTAAGCTGAACTTTAACAATCGCATCCAGTGGTAAAAACAGATCCACCCGCGACCCGAATTTGATGAATCCGAATTCTTCACCCTGCACGACCATTTGTTTTGGCTGCAGGTAGTTGACGATTCTTCGGGCCAGTATACCGGCAATCTGCCGAAGCAGCAATTCGGTTTTGGCATTCGCGATTACCACGGTGGCACGCTCATTTTCTGTTGATGATTTGGGATGCCAGGCCACTAGAAATTTTCCATGATGATGCTTAACGTACTTCACTTCGCCGCTGATCGGGTTACGGTTGACGTGCACATTAGCCGGCGACATAAAAATGGAGATCTGCTTTCTTGGTGCCTTGAAATATTCTGTCTCCACGGTTTCTTCAATCACCACCACTTTTCCGTCGGCTGGAGCAATAAATACATTGTCGTCGATGATTGTTTTTCGCTTTGGGTTTCTGAAAAAAGAAACAAGGAAAAGATAAAACCCGCAGGATACCGCGATCAGGGTCAACTGTAACCAAAATGGCAAGGGGAGAAACAACAGGAAGCCAATATTAATGATCAGCAATGCTGCTGCCATCAGCAGGAGTGTGGCGGTTCCTTCTTTATGAATTCTTATCATCTGTACCGTTTGATTTTTAAGGCACCTGAATGGAAAATTTCTCTCATCATTTTAACAACAGCGTGATCATATAAAATCCAAACACAAACGGAAGGCAAAAGATGAAGGCGTCAAAGCGATCAAGGAAGCCGCCGTGGCCGGGCATGAATGATCCGGAGTCTTTTACGCCAACTGTTCTTTTTATCATTGATTCTGTCAGGTCGCCAATGGTGCCGGTAACGGAAACAATGGCGCCGGTCGTAATCCAACCCACGGCGCCAAAATGAAGAAAATAGTGGGAGAGTACCCAACCCATGAACAATGAAAAAATAAATCCGCCGAAGAATCCTTCCCATGACTTGGCAGGTGAAACCGAGGGAAAAAGCTTGTGTTTTCCGAAAAGAGATCCTGCGAAGTATGCCATGGTATCATTGGCCCATACCAGCAGTACCGTGCCGAGTAGTAATCCGCTTCGCTCGGGAAACCATAATCCGTTTTCATGTGCATACGGAAAAAATACGGCCATGGCAAGCGGAAACGTGATATATATAATGCCGGTCACATGCAGCCCTGCATTGCGTAACGGTGACGTGCTTTGCAGTAACAATTCAAGCACTAGGTAGCCCAGCAGCAGTGGCACAACGAGGAAATAGATATATTCATTCACAAACGGAAGGAACCTGAATCCTGTTCCAAGAAGGTAAAAGATGATCGTTCCTGCAATCATGGAATACAACGTGGCTGTCTTTCGCTGTTGTGGAATATATTCCTGCAGCGAACGAATCAGCCGGTTATATTCCCAAAGGCAACCGGTATGAATGACCAGCATTAATAGAAGAAATGCATATTCATGGATCACGATTCCACCCAGCATCACGGCCGCGAACACAGCGGCAGTCAGTGCCCGCTTTGGCAGATCATTCATGTTTATTGCATTTAAGACTGTTACTGCAAAACAACAACATGGCTTGCGGGCTATTCTTCAGAAAATGATGTTTCTATTATGTTCAGGGCGGCAATGGAATCGTTGAGTGCCACGTACACGCTGATTTCACCGATGGTAATATAAGAAGAGTCCTGCTGATTCAATATTACCGCTTCAATATGATGCTCTTTCAGCATGCTTTGTATAATCATAGCCTGGTGCAGGAAGGCTGTCTCAAAAACTTTCACCCATTCTTCCTGTTGCATGTGTTGCTATCCTTTGAAGAGTAAATATATAACGGAGACGAAAGGCAGTAAAAGTATTCAACGGGAAAGGATAACGGAAAAAATACCTGCCCTGTTCACGACGCTTATCATGATACCCGGATTCTTTTCCTTGGGAAATCCGGCAGCTTAACAAGTTGGTGCTCCCAACATTTTGCTCATCATTTTCAAAAAATAAATTTACGCCGGTCGCTGACCTTTCTGAAAAGAAAGAGCAATCCGGCCAATACGAATGTACTGATCACGATGGCTGCAACCGGTAGCTTATCATCGCCGGCGATGTCGAACTCAATAGTGCCATGTTCGTGCAGATAGGCCAATATGATCTGTCCACCATTAACAAATGCATGCGCTACAATCGGCACCCACAGGTTTCCGCTCCAGTAAAACAGGTAGCCGAGCAGTCCGCCCAACAGCATCCTGGGAACAAATCCGTAAAATTCAAAATGAATAAAGCTGAAGATGAAAGCAGTGATCCAAATGGCCAGGTGCGCATTTCTCAGCCATTCCTTCATTACCTGTTGAACACAACCACGAAAGAATAATTCCTCCGCAATGGCAGGAATGATTGCCACCACAATCAGGTTGATGAAAAGATCCTGCATGGTCGGCATCTTAATAAATATTGAAGTCAGTTTCTCATTAGAATCGGCGGATTCCCGTATCATTTTTTCCACCGGATCGAGGAAGGAAGGAAGATCGAGTTGCTGATTTAATGTGTACATGAAACTGATGAATGGTCCGGCAAAGGCAAGCACAAGGGCGGCCATTGGCAGCAGCCAAAAAGTGTATCTGCGTCTTAACCGCAGGAAATCACCGCCGGGAAACTTAAGAAGTGCGAACAGGATGGCTGGAACAAAAAATCCGCCGAGTGATGACATGAATTGCAACAATTTGATGGCGTTAACCTGGTTGGGATTCATAGCTACACCATTTGGATTGGTGAGAGCCTGCTGTAGCACGATGTCAATGGTGGTGATGCCAAACAATGGCTTTACCAGGAACATAGCCAGCATGGTAAATACAAACATGAAGATGAGGGTGAGCGAGGTCAGCAGCAGCAGTTGCAGCAGGGGATGCATACCATCCATCGGAAATCGTCGGCGTATCATGCTTCAAAAATCGTAAATTTGAAGCGCATTTAAGGAACTTTAAACAACATTTCGCAATTCCAGGCAACTGCAGGTGTTAGCCTTACGCGGAACTGCTATGGCGTTGCGAAAAATTTTCTTATCAATAAACAGAAACAACCTGTCAGTAGTTTTAAAAGGCTGTGCATGTTGATTTGTATTTCAGCATTGACATGATCCGTTGAATAGAATGGTTAAGATTGGAAACATATTGTTGGGTGAATTCCCGTTGCTGCTGGCACCGATGGAAGATGTGAGTGATCCGCCATTCAGGGCAGTGTGCAAGATGAATGGTGCCGACCTGGTTTATACGGAGTTTATTTCTTCGGAAGGACTGGTTCGTCATGCACGCAAGAGTGTACAGAAACTCGACATATACGACTATGAGCGACCTGTCGGTATTCAGTTTTTTGGCGGTGAGATTGATACAATGGTGAATTGTGTTGATATTATTGAAGCCGCGCAACCTGATCTCATCGATATCAATTATGGTTGCCCTGTGAAAGGGGTAGCCTGCCGTGGTGCCGGAGCGGGCATCTTAAAGGATGTACCAAAGATGGTGACGATGACGGGTGAAATTGTGAAACGTGCTTCCTTACCCGTTACCGTTAAGACGAGGCTCGGTTGGGACGATGACAGCATTAATATTATGGAAGTGGCTGAAAGGCTGCAGGATGTAGGTATCGCAGCGCTCAGCATTCATGGAAGAACCCGTTGCCAGTTGTATAAAGGTGTGGCGCGGTGGGAGCCTATTGATGAAGTGAAAAAAAATCCGCGCATTCATATCCCTATCTTTTTAAACGGAGACGTCACATCACCGGAGAAAGTGAAATTCATCCGAGAAAATTTTGATGTGGATGGTGTGATGATCGGGCGCGCTGCTATCGGGAATCCGTGGTTTTTTAATGAAGTGAAACATTTTTTGAAAACAGGAGAACACCTTTCACCACCTCTCATTGAAGATCGTATTGAAGTATCGCGTACCCACTTGCATAAGTCTGTACAATGGAAGGAGGGCAGGCTGGGTATTTTGGAAATGAGGAAGCACTACGCGAATTATTTCAAAGGACTGCCGAATGTGAAGGAATTCAGAGACAGGCTGGTTCGGTTGGAAGAGGTGGCTGCCATTGAAGAGGTTTTTGAAGAAATGAGATTGCGGTATGCAGGAGCGACAGCCGTTGCATAGCTTCGTTTTATGCAAAGTTTATTTTTCATTTTTGATGATAACTCGCTTGCATTATTCCTGTAACTGATCAACTGCCTTACATCTTGAAGCCTGCTCTTTTATTGTTATTGTATTGCCTTAGTGCGCTGAACTTATATTCGCAGGGATTGTCGGCCTACCTGAACACACGCAACGCTTTCTATGTGTTTGATGATTCCGTCACCAGGGAAATCGACTACCTGCCACCTAAAAGTTATAAGATTGGTGGAAACTGCATAGCTTTTATCTCCAGTAACAATAGCTTCAAGGTATACCAGCGCGGCAAAGTGATTGAAGTCAATGAAGGATTCACCACGGATTATTTCATGACCGGCAATTATGTGGTGATGAAAAATAACACCTCTTTACATGTCTACGACAATGGCAAATCGATGTTGTTGGTGCGTAATCCCTATGACTGGGTGGCTTCTGACAGCATTGTGGGGTTTTCTGATCCATTGTCCAAAGGATACTTTATTTATACCGGAGGGAGAATTTTCGCGTTGAGCAGCGATCTCATCGCTGATCCGATTAAGATCAGCGATATAGGAAAAAACCTGCTCGCCTATACAACCATTGACGACAGCCTGAAAATTTTTTACCATGGGATCATTTATCCCCAGCCTGTACAGCATGTGACGGAAGTAAAAGTGGGCAAAAACATAGTCGCGTACCTTAATGATTACAACAGTGATTTTAAGATTTTTTATAAAGGGCAACCCTTTACGCCGGAGAACTTTGAGATAAAATGGTTCCAGACCGGTGATGACCTGGTGGCTTACCAGACCAGTGACGGAATATTCAAAATATTTTATGATGGCGTAGTGTTTACCATCGGTAATTTTAATCCTGATCAATTGAAGGTGACCGATAACCTGGTAACCTATTCAGATGAAGTTGGTTTTTTTAAGGTCTTTTATAAAGGTGAAACCTACCTGCTGGAGCGCTACACGCCGGATCATGTGGAGATGAGCCGGCATTCACTGTATTATATTGGTCGTGATGACCGCATCACCTTCTTCTCCTTTGGAGTACAGCAAGAGCTTCCGATGGAAAATTATAGCAGCTTGCAGCTCGACTATGATGTGTTGCGGGTGGAACCGACGCCTCATCAGTTTACCTTTTATTATAAAGGGAAAGTTTTTTAACCCGGAATTTTCTATAGAAAGATTCTGCTTCGCTCAGAAGAGAAAATGAAAAATGCGGGCTTCAGGCAATATAATCTGCTGCTGGAAATTAGATCAGGATAGTACCTTTTCCTTAGACCATTCCTTAGCCATCTGCTTCAGATCGATCAGCACCTGCTCCTGCCGCCTGCGGTTCTCCATATCTTCCGGATCCGTTTTCTGGCTCTGTTCCTTTTTTAACCGGTCGTTCTCTGCATTGAATTGGGTAATCTGTTCTGCAGTAAACTGCATTTCTTCGCCTTTCTTCACAAAAAA
Organism: Chitinophagales bacterium; assembly: GCA_044227805.1. GTDB lineage: Bacteria > Bacteroidota > Bacteroidia > Chitinophagales > UBA10324 > JACCZZ01. Next base: position 16,519 of record JBGAWA010000075.1, read on the forward strand.
GCGTTCATATCCCAATTCATCCAGCTCATTTCCGGCTACCGATTCAAAAATGCGGATCTGCTCTTCCGGCATCTCTTTTAGGAACTTGTTATAGTTGTGGTGCATGATCGGTTTGGTAACGTTCTCCCAAAGCGAGCTGGCAACAGCGGTATTCTTCGCTTCCTGGCTATCGTAAAACTCCATCATCTCCGGCATGAACTCGATGCCGAGAAAAGCGCACATGTTACGTAATGTGCTTTCTGTTTCTTCGGTCAGTTCAGTATAGGAAACCGTAAAGTAACGGTCGGTTGGCAGGTTGGCACGGGCATCGAGGCATAACCGTTGAAGTTCCGCCCATTGTTTGGCGATACAATACACATGCTTTTCTCCAATCACCGCTTTGGAGAAAGAAAGGGCTACATCGCGTCCGTCACGGTGCAGGTAGATGTATTTGTTATTGCCGAAATATTGATTGAGATGATCAGCCCAGCGGATATTCTGCATACTCTTGCAAAGCCAGGCATGCGCACCATTCGATTCGCCATAGATATCCATGACAGCACCATAAATGGCAATCACATGCTTTTCACGGCAACGGCGTTTAACGTCGTCCCGGTTCAAGGTTGTATTCAACCATAATACAGGATTGGTTTCCACCAGCCTGCAAACTATCTCCACCAGATGGTTGAACTTATCATCATCCAGTATTACATGCACAGGAACAATGGAGTCAATCCGCTGCAGGATATGCGGTGGGTGGGGCGCAGCGATCTCATGTGAATTTGAAATCATCAGCCGCAATAAATTAGAACCTGACCGCTGTTCACCTACGAGAAAAAGAGCTTGCATACTCGTCTGTTTAATTCTGAAAATTTATGGATAAAGAAAAAAGCCGATCAATCCGGCTGTGGGAATTATGTAAACCACATCAACATTGTATCTGATGAGCGCAAACAAAGCCCCGCCAAAAATAAGTAATGACGGCCAAAAAGAAGCAATAGAAGTGTAATCAGTCATTTTGGCTAATTCCCAGGCCGCGAAAAAGATCATCCCGATCACTCCGCATCGTATGCCGCGCAAAACGGATTTTGCAATAACCGACTTCTTAAAAAATTCCATTGCTTTGGAAGCCACCACCATCAAAATGGCCGGTGGTGTAAAGATGGCAATCGTAGAAAGCAAGGCGCCGACAATGCCTTTCACCTGGAAACCGATGAAAGCAGCGGCAATCAGGATGGGGCCCGGCATCACCTGGCTGAAGGCGATACCGTCTTTGAAGCCGGCCTGTGTAACCCAATGAAAAACTTCCACCACATGATGCTGAATGATTGGAATGATGACATACCCGCCGCCGAACAGCATCACGCTTAAGCCGGCAAAGGTCTTGACCAGGTTGAACAGACTTTTGGGGTCCTGTACCGGAATATAAAGCCCGCTCGCCAAAACCGCAATCATCAGCAGTACCAGGCTTGTTGTTACGAACGGAAATTTCGATCGGTCGGGTTTTGGTGAGGAAGCAAGCGCTTTCCTGTCAGTGAAAAGAAGGTATCCGATAATACCAAACAAGAGCACAAGCAGAAAGGTAATATAGAGCCTGTAATCACGCGGAATAAATACCAGCGCCGTAATGGCCAGTAATACCAGAACCAGTTCAATTTTGCCTTTCACATTTTGTTTCGCCATCCTGTAAGCCACACTGATAATAACGGCTGCCACAGCGGGTACAAATCCCTGGAAGAACCTTTTCACTTCCGTCATATTTCCATAGATGCCGTAGAGATAACTTAAGAGCATCATGAGAATGAAGGAAGGCAGCACCACAGCAATGCCGGCAACAACAGCGCCCCAGGGTCCTTTTAATTTATTTCCGGTATAAGCGACCACATTCACTGCCTGTGGGCCGGGTAATAAGCTGGCCAATGAAATGCCATCCAGCATTTCTTCAGGGCTTAGTAGTTTTCGTTTGCGAACAATGATGCTTTCCACCACCGAGATAAGCGACATAAATCCACCAAAGCCCAGGCAACCTGCTTTTAAAAAAATGGTGAAAATGAAGAAGAGTGAAACGGGTTGCTTACTTTCCGAATCGGCGCTCATGGCAGCCTGCGGTTGTGGATCCTGGGTAGTCAAAAATTAATAAAATCTTAACGTTCGATGATTAATGTAGCAGTGCCATTTGTCACGGGTGACCCGAAATAAATGCCGCCAAAAATACACTTATTTTTTTCAGAAGTGCAGACAGTTTTTATTTTTTATCTCGCTGAAAGTGTTTTGGAATGCATGTTTGAATTTACCAAGGTTCTTATCGGCATGCCGCAAGAGGTTCCTCTGTTTAATTTCCTATCAAGCCAATCATTCACCCATTGTCTGTTGTGTGGGGATCGTAGCCATAGCAAACAAGAAAATTCAAAATAAGGATCTGTTATTTATGGCAATATTGAAAGAACTATTCCTCAAAGCAGTGACTACCCTTTTGAGCTTAACTTCAGTACAGTGCCCGCTTTTAAATTATTGCATTTGGAAGCGCCGTTAAGCTTCCGGATCTCTGCTACGGTAGTGCCATGCCGTTGCGCAATATCCCAAAGCGTATCTCCATTGCGGGCTTTGTAGTAAACGTAACCGGTGCTGGTTGGGGATTGTTTCCCTGCAGTTTTGCCTGGAGTAACTGACTTTCCTGCAACGCCGGCTGTCATATTGGACTGATTACTATTTTCTGACATTGTTGCCGCAGCCGTCGTTTGCTGTTTAGCTTCAGCCTCCGATGCAAAGATTTTCAGTTTTTGTCCAATCAATACGGTAGTGGTATTCATATTGTTCCACTCTTTTATTTGTGCAACAGTCACCTGGTGACTGGCGGCGATTTTTCCAAGATTATCACCTTTTTTTACCGTATAGATTGTGCTTTCTGTCACCGGGAGAGTTTTTGACTGCGAAAGCGGTTCTTTTACTTCAACTGTCTGGTCAGTTGATGGATCACTTTTCTTTGTTGCGGCCATAGCAGCATGATCCACGTTCTTTGGATCATATATTTTGAGTCGTTGCCCGGGTATGATGGTCGTGCCGGTCAGCTTATTCCAGGTCTTGATTTCAGCAACAGTTACAGCATGCGCTGTGGCAATTTTTTGGAGGTTATCGCCTTGTCTTACAGTATAGATCACCTTTTGTATGGAATCGCTGACGCTGGATGCAGTGGTATTTTTTATTGTGGTATCTGATTTGACAGCAGGGGCGGATTTATTAAATGCAGCTGCGGTGGAGGAGGATGTGGCACTTCGACCGCTGTTAATTTTCAGTTTCTGTCCTGCCCTGATAGTCGAGCTATGTAAATGGTTCCATTTTTTGAGTTGAGAAACAGAGACATGATATTTAGCCGCAATTTTTCCAAGGTTATCACCTTTACGTACGGTGTAAGTGAAATTAGAACCCGGAGCATACCCGCCTTCAAAAGCTGCTTTGGCATTAACGGAATAGAGTATGATGGAATCCTTGCTCGCATCAAACATAGCAATACGGTCAGCGGGTAACTTGCAGGCATAGGAGTAAATTGTTCCACCTGGTATCACACTACATTTCAAGCCCGGATTCAGGAACTTGAACTCTTCCATACTCAAACCGGTAAACCTCGCAATCTGATCGCACGACATTTTTTCTGATACATCTACCGTGGTAATGGTTTCAAAACTATATTTCGGATATTGAGGTGAAAGATCATGTAAATCGTAATAAGTCATCACATAGGTGGCAGCGATAAAAGCCGGTACGTAGTTTCTGGTCTCCTTTGGCAGGTAGTTACGTATCTCCCAAAAAGTTTTCCCTCCTGACTGGGATATCGCCCGGTTGATATTGCCGGGTCCGCAATTGTAGGAAGCAATGGCCAGCAGCCAGTCGCCGTATATGTCAAACATCCCTCTTAGGTATTGAGCCGCGCCTTCTGTGGAGCGAATGATATCCTTTCGTTCATCAATGTATGAGTTGATATTCAACCCGTATTGTTTTGCCGTTCCATACATAAACTGCCACATGCCTGTTGCGCCCACGCGCGAAACAGCATGCGGATTGAGGGCTGATTCAATTATAGACAGGTATTTTATTTCGGGTGGAATGCCATACTGTGCAAATACTTCATCGAAAACGGGAAAATAAATCTTGCTGAGTCCCAGCATTCTTGCCACCTGTTCACGGCGGTTAAGCACATACAGGTTGATATACTTTTTTACTTCGTCATTGTAAGTTAAGTTTACCGGTGTTGCCAAAGCATTGAGCCGTGCGCTGTAAATAGAATCTTCATAAGTCGGAACATCAACATTGGCAAAAGAAACTTTGGGTTCCTGCAGGCTGTCTAACCCGGTCAGCTCATTTTCCACTTCATTCAGTGAGTCATTACTTTCGTATTGATCAGGCAAAACCTGTGGATCGGTAATGACGGGTTCTTTTGACTGAACCCAGGGCGGCTGCTGTGCGAAAGCGGTGCTGCTAAAAAGCATGTTGCAGCAAAAGGCGAAGAAAAAAGCTGCAAGGATCTTTTTAATAAGTTCGTTCTTCGTCATTACGAGGCGGCAACTACATCTTTGGTGAGGGAAAATTTTGCGCAAAATACGGAATTAATTGCCGCAAACAGGCATGAGCCGCAATTGTTTGCCTGCGATTTAACACATGATTAACTACTTTATTGCGTAAGAAATAAGCAACGAGCAGATTCACTTCCTTCGCGTGCTGGCGAGATGCTGTAGCCGGATGATCTTTACCGGCGACATAATTTTTCTTCTATGTACACCTGACGATTAACCCGGATTTTTCAGTGGAAAAATCCCGTTTCGCTGCGACCTAGAACTGCTAAGGGTTTGCTCAATTTGTCGAGAAAAGAAAATGTTTCACAAACCCTAAGCAGTTCTACGTCGGGGTTAAACCCGTTGCCGCTTTGAACTGCAAAATGTGGGTTGAATTGCAAAATGTGGGTTAAACACCGAATTT
>JBGAWA010000076.1:0-21276 GCA_044227805.1 Chitinophagales bacterium
GATTGTGGCATCCAGGCATACAGCGTATCGGAGGCTGATGTGGCAAGCCAAATGATACCCTGCTTGTCTTCATCAATAGCGCTGACGCTGGTTGTTTGCAGAAAGGATGCATTGATATGGGTGACAGCAAAAAGTTCCTGTAGCGGATTCCATTTTGATACACCGGCATCCGTAGCAAACCAACAGCTGTGATCCCTGCTTTCATAAATCATATTTACACCGCCATCCGACAGGCTTCTGGGGTTAGCCGGATCGTGACGGAAGTTCACCATATCCGTGACAGTTTGTTGCGGAGTAATGCGAAAGCGGTATAATCCGTTTTCATAGGTTGACAGCCAGTAGTTCTGCAAATGATCTGTATAGAGCATGCTGGTTGACTTGATCGTTCCGCCGGCGGCCGAATTGATGTCATTAAAAAAATGACGAAATGAATAAGATCCCGAAGCAACGTTCGTGGCGGGCAAGAGGTCAATCATGCCGAATTGCGATGTCAGCCAGATATTGTTGTCGCTATCGCAAAAGATTTTATAGATATCATTGGAGGCAATGGTGGATCGGTTCATTGAATCATTGACCACGTGTTGAAACAGTACTTTTTTTTGCTCCACATCTATTGCCTTCACTACATTCAACCCGTTCTTGGTGGCAATAAATCCTCTGCCGGCATGATCAAAGCAAATAGAGGAAACCGTATTACCGGAAAGACTTTGCTTGTCGGAGGGATCCACGGCGCAATTAATAAACGAATAAGAAGTGACTCCTGATGCAACAAACGGAACCATAATGGAAAGCCCGCCATTCAGGGTGCCGATCCATAAATTACCTGCACTGTCTTCGGCAATGGCGAAAACTTCATTACTGCAAAGGCTGTTGGGGTTATGCTGATCGTGAAAAAATCTTTCAAAATCATTACGCAGGTAATCATATCGGTTCAGCCCGTTGCGTGTTCCTACCCACAGGTTACCATGACTGTCTTTGAAGATTACATTTATCTCATTATCGGAAATAGAATGACTGTTGCCGGCAAAAGGCAGAAAGCGCTGATAGCTGACTCCATCAAATCGAAAGAGACCCTTGTAGGTGCCGAACCATATGAAGCCCTGATCATCCTGCTGTATGGCATTAACATATAGTTTCGGCGATTCAAACTCTTTAAGCAGGCTGCTGAAGGCAGATTGATTCACCTGTCCGCGGCTCAGATAGCTGCAGGCCAACAGCAGGAGTGTAGTTAACAATAGCCTTGCTGAAGTAGCAGTCAAATGCTGTAGAGTGTTTTTGCCCTATTGCCGGTTCTTTCCGGCAATTGATGTTGCATTGCTAATGAAACAGGTGCGCAAGCGATGATTCCGGCAGCTGCATCTTGCCCATCCCTTTTTCCTGTTAAAACTTTTATTGCGGTGTCTTGATGATGATCTGGCAAACAGAAGGGCAGTGATAAGCGCCTTCCGCGGCAAATGCCTGCTGCACAAATGCTCCTGCATGCCGAAACTTTTTCTCTCCGTTTCCTCCGCTATTGCTCGAACTGTCGGCCGGGTTAACTGGCGGTGTGGCAGGCGTTTCTGAAGGTGCCAACTCTTGACCCGGAACCTGTAGCTTGCCATTCACATCCACCAGGTCGAATGAAGATCCTGCAGGCAAAGTTATGGTGAGATCGGCTCCCTTGTCAAGGTATGCCTGAATGTCTTCGGGTTTCACTACGTATTCCCTGGTGCAGGATGAAAGCATCGAGAAAAAGTAAATGGCGATTCCGGCCAGCAGCCACTGCGACAAATGAAATTTTTTCATGGGATGTTTTTTTGGTGAATGAATGAGAAATAAATATAATTAACAATTTCGTGTCACAACGAGTTATTTTATACCAACCCATTCATGATCTGTTGCCCATGCACGTTGAACCCACCTATTGCACTGATAAGCCACCGCAGCTTAACCCCGGGAAGCTCACCATTGGAGCGAAGCGGGATCTTTCCATTGGGAGACCCGGGTTCAATGATGCTTATAACAATGGAAGCTTACGTTTTTCCCTTTCCTGCTCACATTTTTATGGGTAGTCTGATGGCTGCAGCAATAATAGCCCTGAAAACTTGCACATACTGTGCAACCGACTTTTGTTCGCGGCGGGGAAAAATGCAATTGGGAGTAATGTCCATTTGCAGATGACGAATCGCCATCCATTCACTGTCAGAAAATACATGATGTGAAGTTTTAGTTGCTTCAGCCGGCTGGGTGGGCACCGGACTGCGAGTACTGGAAATCGAAGAGAAGTTTGATGGTTTCATTTTAGTTCGGTTTGGCAGATATTAGAATGAATTTATATGACAAAGATCTGCAGGTTCCACCCGTTAAGCAATCCCATGATGATGGGACAATACAGAGCTCATAAAAGTTAATACAGTGAATTCACCGCTATTCAATGCAGCAGGCAAAAAAAATCCAGCCGGTATATATTTCCCGGCCGGAATACTCACCAAACCACTCGTTAAAATTTCATTTATAGTGACGCGTATTGCAACGCGGAGTATTTTGAGTTCTTGTTTTTTTAGCCGTGTTCTTTCCCGCTTTTATCGCCGTGGCTTTGAAAATTTACGATAGACAGGCACCTCCGTTAGAACAGTTACTCTCTCATGTTTTCTGTACTGTTTAATTGCAAATTGATGATGCAAAACTACCGGCAACTACGTCATGAATCAATCCCATGATAGTGGACGTTGTTGACCTCAGCAAATTGTTCAGGCAGTATAATATGCGTCTTGATTTTTTAGGAGGCGGATGATTTTTGAAGCAACAGCTAAGCTCAAAATCATTGATAAGCATTGCCAGCGTAAGTGCAATGGTGGTGTATTTTTCAACTTAGCCCATTACCTTTGTCACCATGGCAGAGCAAAAGGATTTATTCCGGGACATTGTTTCCCATTGTAAAGAATACGGCTTCATCTTTCCATCCAGTGATATCTATGACGGGCTGAGTGCCGTGTATGATTATGGCGAATACGGAGTGGAACTTAAAAAAAACATCAGGGAATACTGGTGGCGCTCGATGGTGCAGTTGCGCGACAATGTGGTAGGTATTGATGCAGCCATCTTCATGCATCCTGAAACGTGGAAAGCCAGTGGCCATGTTGATGCCTTCAACGATCCTATGATTGATAATAAGGATTCGAAAAAAAGGTACCGTGCCGATAACCTCATCGAAGAATACCTCGCCAAGCAGGAAGCCAAAATAGAGAAGGAAGTTGAAAAGGCCAGGAAGCGGTTTGGAGAAGCATTTGATGAAACACAATTCAGAAGTACCAATCAGCGCGTGATTGAAAATCAGCAGAAGGTGGATACCATCAATGCCAGGATGAAGGCAGCGCTGGAGCTGAATGATATGGCTGCCATGCGGCAGATCATTATGGATTGTGAGATCGCAGATCCCATCAGCGGCACCCGTAACTGGACGGAAGTACGGCAGTTTAACCTGATGTTTTCCACACAGGTAGGATCACTGGCGGAAGAGTCAAGCACGGTGTACCTGCGTCCGGAAACGGCACAGGGAATTTTCGTGAATTTTCTGAATGTTCAGAAAACAGGCCGCATGAAAATTCCATTTGGCATTGCCCAAACCGGAAAAGCATTCCGCAATGAAATTGTTGCGCGGCAGTTTGTCTTCCGTATGCGCGAATTTGAACAGATGGAAATGCAGTTTTTTATCAAGCCCGGAACGGAAGGCACCTGGTATGATCACTGGAAAGCGACGCGCATGCAATGGCATCTTGCTCTGGGATTTCCCGCTGCCAACTACCGGTTTCATGATCACCTCAAACTGGCGCATTATGCGAAAGCAGCCTGTGATATAGAGTTCAATTTTCCCTTCGGATTCAAAGAGCTGGAAGGCATTCATTCGCGCTGCGACTTTGACCTCAGCCAGCATGAAAAACACTCCGGCAAAAAATTGCAATACTTCGATCCGGAGCTGAATGAAAATTATGTGCCCTACGTGATAGAAACATCGATAGGGCTCGACCGTATGTTCCTCGCCGTGCTAGCGGCTTCCTACCGGGAAGAACAAGTACCCACTGCCGTAGCGGGAGAAGAATCGACCCGTGTGGTATTGAATATTCCACCCTGCCTTGCTCCCATCAAGGTGGCGGTATTACCATTGATGAAGAAGGACGGCCTGCCGGAAAAATCGCTGGAAATATTTAATCAGCTGAAGTATCAGCAGATGTGTCATTATGAAGAGAAGGATTCTATCGGAAGAAGATACCGCCGTATGGATGCTGTCGGCACTCCCTATTGCATCACCGTTGATCATCAAACCCTAGAAGACGGCACCGTCACGATCCGTGAACGCGACTCCATGAAGCAGGATCGTATTGCCGTGGCGGAAGTGGGAAGCATTGTGGCTGATCGGGTGAAATGGCCGGAATAAAAGTTCGGGTATTTTAAACCCACATTTTGCAGTTCAAAGCGGCAACGGGTTTAACCCCGACGTAGAACTGCTTAGGGTTTGTGAAACATTTTCATTTCTTGACAAATTGAGCAAACCCTTGGCAGCTCTGAGTCGCAGCGAAGCGGGATTTTTCCACTGAAAAATCCGGGTTAAAGAGAGGCAGCTTTTATAATGCGGAATATCTTATCCTCATTTTTCAAAAAAAATCCTGATGGGTGCGACCAACCGCAGCATAGTGCCAGTTGAATATCCCGGCAAACCACATCATTTCACTCCTCCGTCCAAAACCAGTTTGCGGAAAAGCACACAATCCTTTTGCTCCATTTGTAGCAGGTACACACCTGCTGCGAGGTGATTTCTTTCAAAGTCAACCATGTGTTCACCGGCTTCAAAGTGACGGTTGGCAAGTATACTCATCTTTGTTCCCGCGGTATTAATAAGTGAGAGGTTGACTGAAGATGCCGCTGAAAGGCTGAACTGAATAGTAGTCACCTCCTGCATCGGATTAGGGAAACATTGCAGGCTGTTGGAAACTTGCGGCTCACCGGTGAAAACACCTACTACTGTTACCTTATGACAAACGGTATCTTGTGTACATCCGTCCGTTACTGCCATGCAGACATTATAAATACCGTCTTCATCATAAATGTGTACAGGATTTTGCTGCATGGAGATATTCCCGTCGTCAAAGTACCAAGCCCATGAATTAGCGGTGGCGGAAGACTGGTCGGAGAAAAAGACTGTATCAATGGATTGGGTGAAAGAGAAGCCCGATTCAAATGGAGGGCATTCAATTACAATTACCTGGCAACTGGTATCATTGCCGCAGTCATTTTTTGCAATCAGGCAAACCTCAAAGGTGCCGCCGAAATCATAAGTGTGTGCCGGATTGGAATTGTTGGAAAAGTCACCATCGCCAAATGTCCAGAACCATTGATCAGCATAAAGTGATTCATCAATAAAGTTGAAGGTGAAATCGCCGGTGGTGAAGTAACTGAATCCAGCTGCCGGGGGCACGCATATGTCAAATGTCAGGCAACTGGTATCCATTCCGCAGGCATCGGTAATTACGAGGCAAACTTCGTACGTGCCGCTGACGGTATAGTCATATTGCGGATTTTCTTCGGTGGAAGTGCCTCCATCGCCAAAAGTCCAGTACCAGCTTTCAGAAGAAGCAGCGGTAGTGGTGAAACTAACCGTGCCACCGTCAATGCTGTACTCAAATTGCGACACCGTGGGTGCAACGCAAACTGTAATATTTTCGCAATAAGTGTTTTCAGAACAGCCTTCATCAATAGCAGTAAGACAAACCAGGTAGTTGCCGTTGTTCAGGTAGGTGTGCTCCGGATTTTCCGCCGATGAAGAATTCCCGTCAGCGAAGTCCCAATGCCACAAACCGGCATTGCTGGATTCATTGGTGAAGGCAACTGTTCCGTTATCCAGCGAATAGGAAAATGCTGCTGAAGCGGGTGCGCCACAGATATAGATCAAGGTGCAGAGGGTGTCAGGAAGGCAGGAAGTAGTTTTTGAAATGAGGCATACTTCATAGGCACCGGTAGCCGCATAGATATGCACAGGATGTTTCTGGCCGGAAGTATTGCCATCGCCGAAGGTCCAGAACCATTCAGTACTGTTCTCCGAGTTATTGTCGAAGGTGACGGTATTGCCATCCACTGAATAAGTGAAAGCGGCATAAGAGGCACAGGTGGGAGCGAGTTTCACCACCCACCAGTCATAACTTCCGTGATTGCCTGTTACATTTTCATCCGTTGAATTGGTGTAGCCGGTTACAAGGTAACTGGTATCAGCAGTCAGCAGGCTGCTTGTACTGCGGTCAACAGCCGTACCACCCAGGCACAATTGCCAGTTAAGCAAGCCTGATGTTTCACTTTCTATCATCCAGATGTCATCGCTTCCGATGTGGCAGGTTAAGTCGCCGGATATCGGTGAAGAAGAAGACGGAACTGAGATATAACGGTTTACGAGGTTCTTGAACAGGGAGCCGCCATATTCTTTATCATTTCCGCCATAGCTGTTACCTGATAGAAATAGACCATTCAAATCCGTGCTGAAGATCCAGGCCTCCTGATTGGTAGATTCGGTAATCCATCCTGAGATCACATAATTTCCTGTTCCGTTTTCAGTGAGCCTCGTCAGCCCGTCATTGCTGGTATCACCGTAGCATTGTGTCCATTGAAAATTACCGGTCTTACCTACTTTTACAAGCCAGGCATCAGAGCCGCCGTGATTTAAGCCCTGCACATTACCATCATTTGAAAATGTATAACCGCCAACAAGGAAGCCACCGGATAATACTGGTAGGATGGCAGTGTACGAATCTTCCTCTTGTCCGCCTTTTGCTTTCTGATCAAGCAGGTTCCCTGTTTGATTGATGGAAATCAGCCAGGCATCACCATTGGCTTTGTATCCGGTCACATCACCATCAGTGGAATAAGTCTGGCCAATCACAAAATACCCGCTATCCGACTTAGCCATGTCGAATGCAAAATCATCATTACTGCCGCCGTAGGTTTTTTCCCAGATAAGATTGCCTGTTATGCCGACCCCCACCACCCAAAAATCCTTTTGTCCGTGATTAAAACTTACGTCACCATCATCAGAAGCTGTTTCGCCGCATACTACATAACCCGAACTGCTGACAGCAACGGCGCGGAAGATATCTGCGTTGGAACCACCATAAGACTTTTGCCACAGTATGGAACCGTCAGGATTTGTCTTCACCAGCCATCCGTCAGAACTGCCATGATTGGCTGTTACATCACCATCTGCCGAATTGGTAAATCCGCAGATGAGGTAACCTCCGTCACTTGTCTGAATGGCTGAATATGCACGGTCATTGTTGCTCCCGCCATAGCATTTTGCCCATTCAATGGTTGGCGTTTGCGCAGTCAGACTGCCTGCAATAAGAAAAAGGAAAAGTGTGATATATAACTTCATGAAGTTGAAATTTAGCCGTGATAACTGCAATGTAAAGATCATGAACTTTGCCCTAAATGCAACAATTTATCCTACATTTTGAAATTCACAATAACAACCTGTCTATTCTCCAGTTTGCATTACCAAAGTTTAGCGAAAATTTTTGTTTTCATAAAAGGAATGAAAAGACTCGAACCAGCTATAGGTAATTGAAAGGCAGGATTTTTTCATTGAAGAATCAGCGGTTCATTCACTTATGATTTGCAAGTCCAATGCAGGCTTTACCCCGTGACAGTTTGTTTACTACTTCCTGATACGCCACTTGTATTCATTAGTAGTAAATTTGCGAGATAACTCATTTTTTATGCGCCTCAGCGGATTTTTTATTATGTCCATCATAATAACTCTGACTGTCGCCTGTGAGAAGGCTGCGACTGAAGATGTACTGGTGCATGTTCACAATGCAACCATAAAGGTAAGTGTCAGTCTTTTGCAAGGCGGTGTCAACGGACAAATCAATTATATACCGGTCAGCGGAGCCATAGCTGAATTATTTACCACTGAATATGATCGCGATAACAGCTTTCAAATGATTGCATCACATTATTCTGATTCAGCCGGGCTGGCCATCTTCACTGAGCTGAAAGAAGAGTATTATTACCTGCGGGTTTCACATCCATCGTATGGCATCGTGAAAGACGAGACCTCCACGCCTGATGGAAGCGTGAGCCTCGTGCAAATCGATTTCTGAAGTAATTACTTCATGAAAATAAAAACCGGTCAGTGATCAGCATGGCCTGTTGCAATGCTTCGGGGAGTGAATCATTGACGATGGTTTCATCAAAGTAACCCTCAAACTGTAACTCAGCCTGCGCTTTGGCAATGCGTTCGTCAATGCGCTCCTGTGTTTCGGTGGCTCTGCTGCGCAGGCGGTCAGCTAAAATTTCAACAGATGGCGGTTTAATAAAAAGGGTGAGTGCCTTGTCACCATATTGCTTTTTCAGGTTGATGGCGCCTTTCACATCCACATCGAAGAGCACATCTTTTCCTGTCTTCCAGATCGATTCTATTTCATCGCGAAGTGTCCCGTAATAAACTCCTTTGTAAACTTCTTCCCACTCAACAAATGACTTGTTGCTGATGCGCTGTTGAAATTGATCTTCTGTGAGAAAATAGTAATCCTTCCCGTGCACCTCATCCGGACGCCGCATCCGGGTAGTGGCGGAAACGGAAAATTCAAGCATAGGATAACTCTCCAGCAGGTGCCTGGCGATGGTGGTTTTTCCTGCACCTGATGGCGCAGTGATGACAATTAATTTCCCGCTCATTATCTGATAGGATGGCGAAGGTAGATAAATTATCACGGTCACCTTTGGCGAAGTTGGAGCACGTCCTGAAGTCAAATAAAAAATTTTCGTACCTCCCTGCACTATCTACTGTGACACCGCTTAAAGTGATCACCTTAGGTTTATTTCGATAGCCAATACGGCGATGGAAGCTGTTCAGCCATTCCAGCCATTCATTTATTGGGGAGCTGGCTTCGTGTTGTTCCCGGTAGGAAAGTGACTTGAAAAATCAATGTTGTATTTTCCAGTTATTCACTAAAATACAATCATCAAAATGGATTGTATTATGACCAAAAGAGAAAAGAGAGAATTAGCATTGCAGCTGAAAGCCTTACTGGATGAGAAAAGGAACGCGGTTAAAAAAGAAGATACCATCGAAGTAAAACAGGCAAGAAACAATCGCAGAAGGCAGGCGCTCCAAAAAGCAAAGAGCAGAAAGGGCGATGCTGCTTCCGGCACGAAACATAAGCCACCGAAGAAGAGTCACTTTGATACTGAGCCATGGTAAGTTGAACCCACATTTTGCATTTCAAAACGACAACGGGTTTAACCCCGACGTAGAACTGCTTAGGGTTTGTGAAACATTTTCTTTTCTTGACAAATTGAGCAAACCCTTAGCAGCTCTAAGTCGCAGCGAAGCGGGATTTTTCCGATGAAAAATCCGCGTTGAAGGTGTTTTTGTTGATGAAGGAGCGAAACAGGAAGGTAAGAAAATGCGGCCGTAGAGTTTGCAGTCAACTGGTTGAATTACTGCAAGAATGGAAAGTGTCTTCAGTCTATTGCTAAGTAGGACTCATGTATTACCATTCGTTGGATTACCAGGGAAATGGGCATTCGTTAGCTTATAATATTTGATATTCATTTTTAGCAAGAAGTGTTGACAGCAGTTGATTTTTATTTCATTCTCCCTGTAGCATGCATATTCCTGGGTGGTTATTTCACCATCTGAACCGCCGTCCTGCCTTCCGTCGGTCCATTCTCCAGCCGGAGCACGCCGCGCGGGCAAACCGCCGCACAGATACCGCAACCCACGCAGGATGACCGTACAATATTTTCTCCACGCTGCGCATAGGAACGTACATCAATTCCCATTTCGCAGTAGGTAGAACAGTTGCCACAAGAGATGCACTGTCCGCCATTGGTGGTGATCCTGAATTTTGATTTGTATCGCTGCATCATTCCCAAGTAGGCAGCAAGCGGACAGCCAAACCTGCACCACACGCGGTTTCCCATTAACGGATAGAAGCCGGTTCCCACTACACCGGAAAATACAGATCCTATCAGGAATCCGTACCACTGATGCAACTGATTGGTGGCGCTGCCGAGCAATTGATAGTCAGACAGGAAATTGATCAATGTTGTAGCGGTCATCACCACGGCAAACACCAATACACTGTGTATCATCCAGCGTTCGATTTTCCATGCTCGCAGCGATTTGTCAGACAGTTGTCTGAAAGGATCACCCAGTGTTTCAGCGAGCCCGCCACAACCACATACCCACGAACAATACCAGCGTTTGCCAAAGAAATAGGAAAACAGAGGTACGGCAACGATGATGAGTGCAACTCCCCAAATCAACATGAACCAGCCGATAGTGCCGGCCTGCAGCATGTTTTTGAGGTTGTAGTCATAGAAAAAGCTATAGTTGAGTGGCCAGATATTTTTAAAGTCATACCAGGGCTTGTTGAGTGAAACCAGTATTTCGGGAATAATGAAGGCAAAAGCTGTTTGAAAAAACATGACCGAACAGGTTCGTATCTGCTGATATGTATTGTGACGGTACTTCAGCAGCATCCGGATGCCCATTACGATCACGGCAATCGTATAAAGCAAGCCGTATAGAAACCACTGACTGGCTGCATGGCCGCTGAGTAACCTGCTGACCGGATCCACAAGTATTACCCAATTGGTGATATAATAGGGAAACCAATACAGAATGATATAAAAAATGATGAGTAAGCTGCCGGTCAATATTCCCAGCCAGCCGCGCGCATTTAAAGCATGGGAATAAATACCGTTGTGTTGAATGCCTGCCGGCCCTACCGCATATTTTGAAAGAATATATATCAGCGACCCGCAAAAAATGCAGATCACTATTAGCACAAGCAGTAATGTATTGTGTGTTGTGATCCATCCATCAGTGGAATTCCTGGTGACATCAAAAGTGTAATCCGTGTAGATTACTTTATTCCATTGCTGTTCCGCACGGTTTTTTGCGTTGATGTCGGCCACCACTTTTTTAAAGTCATTCGCAAATGAAAAACCGGAGTTGTACTTTTTCTGCAGCATGACTGCTGCGGCAGGTTCCAGTTGTTCCAGGTGTGATGTGTCCGCAATGGTGTGCCGCAGGATGTCGGGCGTGAGCTGGAACGTGCTTCCAAAAAAACTCCCTGCCAACAATATAAAACCAGCCAGCACGATGGCGATTCCGGATCTTCTTATCATTCTCATCGGTCTAACACTTTTTATTCGTGGTTGGCAATTTTCTGAATGAGTCCCCGCTTTGCCTGCAGCTGCAAGGCAGCGCCGGCGAATGTTGCATTATACTTATTGATGATAGCGGGCTCATGTTGCTCATAAAATTCCGGGTCGAAGTTGGCTTCCGGTAAATGTTCAAGCACATATTCAACTGTCTTATGTTCCTGTATCCACTGATTAAATGTTGCCTGCCGTAGCCGCATTCCTAAAGTCATAACACCATTAATTGCATGAGACGTGCTGTGAAAATTGATGCGCAGGCTGATTCGTTTTTGCCGGTTTTCCCAGTAAAATGTTTGTTCTTCCTGCTGCAACTCAGGAAAGACCCATCCATAGGTCTGGTATTCAATATCAAAAAATTTCGCTGAATTGAACCACGTTCCGGGATTGTACTGTGTGGGCTGATTGTTACAGATTGTGGCAGCAACCGTTTCACCCATGATTCTTCCCGTGTACCAAACCTGCTCTATATGTTTTCTGTTGGGCAGCCGGTCGGCGAATTCCGCGCAATCACCGATGGCATATACATCCGGAATATTGGTCTCCAGAAATTTATTCACGAGCACACCCCGTTTGCTTGCAATGCCGCTCCCTTTAAGAAAATCAATAGCCGGAATTACGCCAATAGTGGTCCCAACAAACTGGCAGTCAATAGTCTCTTGTTTGTCTGTAATAACTCCTTTTACACGGCCCTGATGACCTGGCAGTATTTCTTTCAACCTCGTGTTAAATCGCAGATCAATCTGGTGTTCCCTGATATGATTACCGATTATCACCGATTCTTCATAGGGTAATACCGATTCCCAATAATGTTTTTCCCGCACCAGGTAGGTAACAGGTATTTTTCGTGATAGCAGCATTTCTGCCATTTCTATTCCAATCAATCCGCCACCTGCAATCACTGCATGTTGTATGTCTTTTGTATACATCTCCATGCTTTCAAGATCTTGTTTTGAATAAAGACCTTGTACACCCTGTAGATCCTGTCCGGGCCAGCCGAATTTTTTTGGTTTAGAACCGCAGGCAATGATCAGTTTATCGTAAGGTATCACCTGCCCCGAACGCAGGATAACCGATTTGGTTTGTATATCAACCTGAATGATTTCATCATACAACAAGTCAATACGGTTCTTTTTCCAAAACCAGTCTTCGTATGGTTTTGTATGCTCAAACTTCATGTGCCCCATGTACACATACATGAGTGCGGTGCGGGAAAAGAAATACTCACTCTCTTTAGAGATCACGGTAATGCGATAATCGCTGCCTTTGCGGATGTGCCGTGCTGCTGTTATGCCGGAAATGCCATTCCCAATAATAACGATGTGCATTTTACAGATTGAACCTGTAAGTGTACGAAAATAGCGGTTCTTACGATTTGTTTACTGATAACAGGCCTGCATAAATTAGATGATTGTTCTTTGTAACAGTGCAGCAGGATTTTTTCCGATTGAAAAATCCCTGTGTATAAAGCAGGAAAGGTTTCAGTGTTGGCTGAAACCTTTCCATCAAAAATCACTTGCCTACTTACTTGTCATTTCCAATTCTTTCAACCGGCTTTTTTTTCGCTTGTGAAACCGGAGTGGCTGACCTGGTTTTCTGCATTGTTGTTTCTCTCTTGACAGAACCAACTGTAGAAATTTTATCTTCACTTTTAACTTTAGTTTCACTTGAATGGTGCGCCGCCAATGCAGCATTATTGTTCGTCATCTTATTGCCTGCTGCAGTCGATCCTGTTTGTCGTGTCACTTGTGTGGAAACCGTGGCAGTGTTGACTGTCTGCCGCATGCTTTGTTGCCTGGGTGGTGCAGTGTTTCCTTTCGGTGTCGACTTTGGTGTTGCCTCACTGCCTGATGTTTTCGAATTGATGTTGGCAGGTTTTTGTTCATACTGTTTTACCTGCACTTGTTTGGCAGGCGGAACAGGCTTTACCACCACCGTTGATTTCTCTGCAGGCTGTTGTAGGGCTGAATAGTCCTTGCGGGGTTCGCTTTTTCTCACGGTTTTCAGCTCCGTCACCTTTTTAGGAACTGCTTTGCTTCCATCTGCTGTTTCATTTTCAACACGGGGCCTGTAGATACTGAGTTGTCCGCCACTTGCACTTTCACCGGGTGTAGTGCGGTTCCTGATGGTGAGCGCACTGATAGTGCTGCCGGTAGCTTTTTGTGCGCCTTCGCGGTCAGGGCCGTATGAATAAGTGGTGCGTTGCTTTTCATCAACGTAGGTTCGGTTAATGATGGTGGTGTTGTTGATGATGGTGATATTTGTGGTGCGTGGAGCATAATAATTATAGATGTCACGCCTGTTGATATGCGAACAGGGTGCAAACACCCACCAGTCATTGGGAATATAATAGCCGGGGCCAAAAGCCATATTGATGCTGATACCAGGACTTAATGGTGCCCATCCGTAGTAATTCGCATTCGACCTCCATACCACCCACGCAGGTCCCCACACATTATCTGGTACCCAAAGCCATCCATAATAAGGATCAAACATCCACCGGCCATAGTGAAACGCCGCCCATCCCCAGGCATAATCTGAAACCCATGTCCATCCATATTCTGTGAATACCCAGTGTCCTGCCGTCGCATAAGGGCTGAACCCAGGTCCTGCATTCGGCAGCCATACATATCCATAGTTAGGATAGCTTACCCAGGAACCATAAGGGCTGAGCTGATCGTAGAAAAGCTGAAAGCTGACCGCAACCTGCGCCGAAACTTTTGGTGGTGTAACCCACATACTCATTGTTATCACAACAAGTATTGCAAACGCTTTAACGAACCTGTTCATATCGATTGGTTTTGTTACGGTGGCCGCTTTTGCAAACACCGTTCCAATACGAAATGATGAAGTGAATCTTGCGAGCAGGGAAGCGGCTGATGGATCCGCATTGAGTACTGCTGCGCCTAGGAGAAGAGTAATTTTATATTGTAAAAATTCAGGCTAATTATTCCTGAGTCTTTCCAGTTCGGCGCCTAACCTTTCCCAACGGATCATTTCTTCCGCCAGTTGCTGTTTATGTTTTTCATAATGCGAATAAATCTCTTTCGACTCATGGGCATTCAGCAATTCCGGTTTGGAAAGTTTTATTTCAACGTGGGCTATATTTGTTTCCAGTTCAGCTATCTTCTTTTCCGCATCAGACACCTGTCGCTCCAGTTTTTTCAGCTCTTTTTGTTTTTGTTTGTCGGGAACGGCATTTCCAGCTTTGGTTTTCTCTGCTATACCATTCTTCCCTGCTGCCGGCTGTAACGCTCTTGATAATTCCAGTTCACGAAATGAAGCTGTTTTCTGCGCATCGAGGAATTCATATACACCACCGAGATACTCTTTGATGGTATGCTCCTTGAAATAGAAAATTTTAGTAACCAGTCCGTCCAGGAAATCACGATCGTGCGAAACAACTATCAAGGTACCCGCATAATTGTTGAGTGCTTCTTTCAGCACTTCTTTCGAACGCATATCAAGGTGGTTGGTGGGCTCATCCAAAACCAGGCAATTGACAGGCTCGAGCAGTAATTTGGCAAGGGCCAGCCTCGATTTTTCACCACCAGAAAGCACTTTTACTTTTTTGTCCACATCATCACCCCTGAAAAGAAATGCACCCAGTAAGCTCCGGACACGCGCACTCATTTCTGAAGACGCAATTTTATCAATCGTACGAAAGACTGTTTCATCTCCATCCAACCGGTCGGCCTGATGTTGCGCATAGAATCCGATCTTCACATTATAACCGGGTGTAATTTCACCATCAGCCGGTTCTTCACCCACCATTATTTTTGCCATCGTTGTCTTACCCTCTCCGTTCTTCCCCACAAAGGCAATACGGTCGCCGCGGTTCACATGAAAGGTAATGTCCTTCAGAATCACTTTTTGCCCGTAGCGTTTAGTTACCTGCTTTGCTTCAAACACGAGTTGGCCTGACCGTATTCCTTCCGGAAAGCGAAAGCGGATATCAGCATTATCCTCATCTTCCATCTCGATACGTTCGGTGCGGTCGAGTTGTTTGATGAGCGACTGCGCAAATTTTGCTTTCGATGCTTTATATCTGAACTTTTCGATCAGCACCTCTGTCTGCCTGATTTCCCTGTCCTGGTTTTTTTTCTGCGCCATCAGGTGGTCGCGCCGTTCTTTTCGCAACTCCACAAATTTTGAATAGGAGGCAGGATAGTCGTCAATATTTCGATTGATGATTTCTATGGTTCGGTTGGTTACTCTGTCGAGAAAGGCACGATCGTGTGAAACAAGCAGCACAGCGCCTTCATATTCCTGCAAAAATTCTTCGAGCCAGATGATGGCTTCAATATCAAGGTGGTTGGTAGGCTCATCCAACAGCAGCAGATCGGGTTTCTGCAAGAGCAGCTTGGCCAGTTCAATACGCATCTGCCATCCGCCGCTGAATTCTGCTACGCTTCGTGAAAAGTCCGTACGCGCAAATCCCAGCCCTGTAAGGATTCGCTCCATTTGTTCTTCCAGTTTTCCAATACCCAGAATTTCCAGCCTGTGTCCCACGTCATGCCATTCTGTTAGCAGATCCATGTAGTCTGGTGCTTCATGACTTGCATGATGACTTACCCTGTCGGTAAGATCATTGTACCGCTTCTCGAGGGTTTTAATCTCCTGGAATGCCGTTTCTGTTTCCTCCAGCACGGTTTTGTTGCCGTGAAAATTAAGTTCCTGCGAGAGGTACCCTCTTGTAAATTCTTTGGGATAGGAAATACTGCCTGTGTCAGGATTATTATGGCCTGCTAAGATCTTCATCAGTGTGGATTTGCCTGCGCCGTTTCTGCCGACCAGGCCAATCCTGTCCTTATCGTTTATAAAAAAGGAAACATCTTCAAAAAGCGCTTCACCGCCATGGAAGACGGAAATGTTGTTAATTGAAATCATAAGCGGCAAAGGTAAGGGGAAAGTTGATTTATGCCTGCCGGCTGCAATGGCACTATTGTTCGAACGTTTTACTCATTCACGAAAGAGACCGCGGGATCAATCACCGATAGAAACATCAGCTTAGGGTAGTTGATTTCGCGATTTCATGATTTTGTCCGGTTATGAATGTAGTGTGTGGCGCTGCAGATTTTTTTTTCATCAGACAGCATCGTGTAGAAAAATGACATTTCTTTATTAACCCGGATTTTTCAGTAGAAAAATCCCGCTTCGCTACGACGTAGAACTGCTAAGGGTTTGCTCATTTTTTTAAGAAAAGAAAATGTTTCGCAAACCCTAACCAGTTCAACGTCGGGGTTAAACCCATTTCCGTTTTGAATTGCAAAATGTGGGTTTAAGAAAGCCATAACGGGAAAAGCCGGATATTCTCCGGCTTTTGCTGAACTGCTCATCATTATTCACTTCATCCACTTATATATCAAACTTAATTCCCTGTGCGAGCGGCAGCGTTTTACCATAGTTAATGGTGTTGGTCTGCCGGCGCATATACGCTTTCCAGCTGTCGCTGCCTGATTCGCGGCCACCACCTGTTTCTTTTTCTCCACCGAAAGCGCCACCAATTTCTGCTCCACTCGTACCGATATTTACATTGGCAATGCCACAGTCACTTCCGGCATTGGAAAGGAATTGTTCCATCTCCATCATGTTTTCAGTAAAGATGGCGGAAGATAATCCCTGTGGTACATCATTATGCAGGTGAATGGCTTCCTCCATGGTTTTGTATTTCATGAGGTAAAGCAATGGTGCGAAGGTTTCGTGCTTTACGATGGAAAGGTTCTCTTTCACTTCGGCTATGCAAGGTTCCACATAACAACCGGTGCCATAGCCTTTGCCTTGTTTCACATTTCCACCGGTGAGTATTTTTCCACCCTGCGCTTTTACTTTCTCTATTGCATCTAAAAAATCGTTCACTGCATTTTTATCAATCAGCGGCCCCACATGATTGGCCGGATCAAGCGGGTTACCGATCGTCAGCTGACTGTACACCTTCAGCAGTTTTCTCTTCACTTCCTCATATACTTTTTCATGAATGATCAGCCGTCGTGTGGTGGTACAACGCTGACCGGCAGTGCCCACAGCGCCGAAGGTTACGGCACGGATAGCCAAATCGAGATTCGCCTTTTCGGAAATAATGATGGCATTGTTGCCCCCCAGCTCCAGGATGGAACGCCCCAGTCTCTCGCCCACTTTTTGTGCAACACGAATACCAACACGTGTGGAACCGGTAGCTGATATCAATGGAATACGTTTGTCTTCCAGCATAACATCACCTACTTCAGCAGAACTTCCTGCTATGAGACAGAGTACCCCTTCCGGTACAGCATTCCTCTTCAGCACCGCTCCAATAATTTGCTGTGTAGCCACCGCGCATAACATTACTTTGGAAGAAGGTTTCCATACCACCACATCACCACAGGCCAGTGCAATCATGGCATTCCACGACCATACTGCCACCGGAAAATTAAATGCGGAGATGACGCCGATGATGCCCAGAGGGTGCCATTGCTCATACATGCGATGATTGGGCCTTTCGCTGTGCATGGAAAGGCCATATAACTGACGCGATAATCCGACTGCGAAGTCGCAGATATCGATCATTTCCTGCACCTCACCTAATCCTTCCTGCAGGCTTTTGCCCATCTCATACGATACCAGGGCGCCGAGCGCTTCCTTGTTTTTGCGTAGCTCATCACCAATCTGGCGTACCACTTCTCCGCGTTTCGGAGCGGGAATTTTACGCCATTCCAGGAACGCTTTTTCCGCGGTGGCCACCACCACTTCATAGTCCGTACGCGAAGCAAGGCGTATTTTTCCGATCAGTTTTCCGTCTGCAGGTGAATAGGAATCCAGTGTTTCGCCTGAAGTCTTCAGCCAGTTCGTTCCCGTGGAAGCGCCGGCTGAAATGGATTTTAGTTTAAGTTTTTGAAGGAAGCTGGTAGATACTTTCGTTGACATAAAAAAATATTTCGGTTGATGAATTTTTGATACTGCAAAATTAGGACATCTTCTCTGCTTAATTAAGAAAACAGCTTATTAAACCAGCATTTTGCAGTTCATCAATGCAGGAGGTTTACTTACAATTGAGCGGTGCAGGATGCTGGTTAAAGATTTTACTTTTTCAAATGATGAACAATCGCCCGGAAATTGCAGCTATCAGCGAAATGGCGCTTATAGATAGGAAAAGCCAATTCTAAAATCAGGCCTGAAAGGTTTATAAAAATTGCGCTGCTTCGATAACTTTGTTCAAAATAAGGGATATATCAGACCATTTCATGAATCACTGCTGGCAAGAATAGTAGGCTACCTGATCATTGCCTACCTTGTTTTTATTATTGTAGTGAAGCTGGGCGGATATGATAACGGCTCAGTACCCTGGTCGAATATTTACTTCACCACCTTCTGTGCGCTGGTCTATTTGTTTTTTGTTTTCTTACCCTGGCGCAAAAGATAGTTAACCCGTCTGCCTTCCCAATAACTTATAAAGCAACTGTTCGCAAGAATTTGAAAGGATGGAGAGTATTGATGCGCAGGGTGAAGGAGATACGTTTGTACCAGGCATCATAAAATGAGGTACTGTTCAGGTTCAGTTTTATATCATCGGAAAAGAACAAGGGACAATAAACTTCTGCGATACCTGGAATAATGGTAAAGCCAATGCCTGCGTCAAATTGAAATGAATGGTAGCTGCTGTTTTCGGCTGTTAAACCAGCATCACCGAATGCAAAGACTGGCGTGAAGAAAGGCAGTGGAATTTTTGCATTCATCGCCATCAGCCAGGTACCAGACCTTCCTAATTCAGGTTGCACGCCATCGGTGCGCATTTTGAATCCGCCTTCCGTCACTGCCACCTGCTGCGATAAGAAACCCGTGGATTCTGTTCTTCCTAAATAGACCTCATCGAAAAGATAGTCCTTCGTGCCGGTAGTGGGCCCCAGGTGAAAATCTGCCGCTGTTCCTTCCTGGGGTGCTGCAAGCATGACCCCGAGGAAGAACCGAAGGTTGAAACCAGTTTTTACGGGGATAAGTAAAAAAGTGCAGTTGCCATCAAAGGCTGTTTTCAGGTAAAAATCTTCACCTTCATCAGTCCCTTCTTCCAGCACAATAGTAAAAGCGAATGGATTCAATACGGTCTTGCTTTGCAGTACATAGGATAGCTGATTATATAACTGGTGCCGATACTCTTTTTCAACAGTATAATTTTCCGGCAGTTCGGTTAAGAGGTAGATGTTTCGCCAGGTAAATGATTGATTCAACGGGCTGCGTGCTGAGCTTTTGCGAATTCCCAGTTGAAGTTGCTGTGTGAATTTCAAAAACCGGTAGGCATGGTTGCCTTCGGCGCCATAAAAGGAATCGTTTGCATAGTTAAATGATTTCGCAGAGGACGTGATATCGATGCGGTGGATAAAGGATCTATTTGGAAAAAGCTGCAGGTTCATTTCTCCCAAACCTGTCAAACTTTTACTGCCGGTGGCATAGGCAGGCATCCATACAAAACTCAGTGGTTTTCCCGGCAGGAAAGTATTGTACACCGCAATGCCCAGCCAGGTTTTATCATAGTTATTCCATCCGATCGTGGGCGTAAAAAACAATTGTGTCCGCTGTGGATTGTCAACACTTCCCAGCCATTGTAACCTGAATTTCTCCGTGTTTGGTAACAGGCCGGAGGTACGAACCGTATTATTCTTCCGGTTCACTTCAGGCTGATCCATATTTTTATCAATCCGGAAGGCATCATAATCTCCTTCCGGGAAAAGCACTTCCATCTTCCCGGCGAAACCGCCGTACCACATTTCAACAGCAGGAAATTTGTTTTTGATGGCTGTTATGGAATAAGGGCCTTTAATATCCGATTTATTGCGGACAGTAAGTATTCTGTAAGTGCTGTTTCCGATACGTGAAGTGTCGCCAACCTTCACCAGTTTATAGTCAAGATACTCCTGCGTCTGAATCGACTGCTTGAAAAACCAATCGAGTTCTTTATGTGTGTTGGTCTCAAAGAAATGCTCCAGGTCGTCCGGGTACGGATGTTTGAATGCCCATTGTTCATAAAACTGGTGCATAAGCCGATCAAAGTTTTCTATACCTAAATAGGCAGCCAGGTATTGAAAAACCACAGCGGTTTTTGCATATACAATGGCGGCATAGTTTAACGAAGTGAAATCCGTGGCATTGAGGTCCATCGGCTGATCTGCACGGCGATATGCCTGCAAGACATACACTAGATAATTCTGATAGCCGCGTTGATAGGAAGTAAGGTCGAATGGTTTTGCCAGCAGGCTGGTGACGAGGCCTTGGTTGGGATATCTTGTTTCAACATACCGGTTTTCATAGTAGGAATTGATGCCTTCGTCCATCCACGGATGTTCACGTTCATTGAAAGCAAGGATGCCATAAAACCAATTGTGACCGACTTCATGGGCAATTACTGTTTCCAGTGACTTCTTATTGCCAAAGCCGCCGCTCACCACGGTGATCATCGGATATTCCATGCCATCGCCAGCCTGTAATGGTCCTTCCACTGCCGTCGCCTGTGGGTAAGGATAGTTGCCTACCCATTTTGAATAATAGAGCACCGATGAGTCTACAACATGAACAGCCTGTTTCCATTGCGTGATATGCTGATCAAGAAACATGGCCCAGGTTGTAACAGGAGTATTTTTGCCAGGCAGCATCACCTGGCTTTTCATAACATGGTAGCGCTTATCAGCAAACCATGCGAAATCATGTACATCATCTGCCACGTATTGAAGCGTTTTTGTTTCCTGCGCTGAAGGTGGAAAATTGTCTTCTTCTTTATTTTTTGCGAAGGGTGAAGGCGGAGGATCATTGGTAAACTGCTCATTGTTTTGCAGCTTCATTCGGTTTATTGCTGCCAGTGAATCAAGCCATTTGTTTTCCGCATCATTCAGTAATGTTCCGGTGGCGCCTACCACATAGTTCTTCGGTAACGTAATTGCCACCTGAAAGGAGCCGAATTCCGAATAGAATTCACCCTGGTCGAGGTAAGGCATCTGATGCCATCCGTAGCGGTCATATACGGCAGGCTTCGGATACCATTGTGTCACCTGATATGACTGACCCACATGGCCGAAGCGGGAAAAGGTCTTTGGAATTTTTACATGAAAAGGTGTG
>JBGAWA010000077.1:0-22320 GCA_044227805.1 Chitinophagales bacterium
TGTTCTACAGCTATATTGATACCGGTGGCTTGCCTTACAGCTTCACAGATCTGTATGGAAAAGTATCACTGAATGGCGCCAATGGCAGTAAACTCAGTTTTTTCGGATTCAATTTTCAGGATCATGTTAACTATCAATTTGTGTCGGAATTTGACTGGAAATCGTACGGCTTTGGAACTAATTTCGTAATTGTTCCAGGAGGGTCTAAGGTGCTCATCGGGGGAACGTTGTCATATTCCGATTACAATATTTCCCTGCAAGAGGCAGACGGCAAGCCAAGAACAAGCGGTATCAATGGGTTTGATCTTAACATTGATTTTACCTACTTCCTTCCACACGGTGAAGTTAAATATGGGTTTGATATCGGCGGCTTCAGAACGGAACTGGAATTCTTTAATTCGCTCGGTCTGAAAATAGAGCAGAATAACAACACAACGGAGCTCTCAGGCTTCCTTGTCTACAAGCATATTTTCAATGAAAAACTGATTATTGAACCAAGTCTGCGCCTTCAGTACTATGCTTCCTTGCCGGCTTTTTCACCTGAACCCCGGATCTCGATGAAGTATAATCTGACAGATGGCGTGCGCCTTAAAGCGGCGGTTGGCATGTATTCGCAGAATTTTATCAGCACCAAGTCGGATCAGGATGTGGTGAATCTCTTCACCGGCTTTCTTACTGCTCCCGATGGACAACTCTATGGAACGGATGGCGAGGTGGTGAAGTCCAATTTGCAGCGTGCCAATCAGGCTGTAATCGGCGTGGAAGCAGATCTTTCCAAACGAATTGAACTGACCGTTGAGCCGTATTATAAAAACTTTGGGCAGCTGATCAATATCAACCGGAGTAAGTTGTTACCAGAAGATCCTGACTTTGAAGTAGAAACAGGAAAAGCATACGGAATTGACTTCCTGTTAAAATATGACTACCGCGACTTTTATCTCTGGGTGGCTTATTCACTGGGTTATGTGACTCGTGATAATGGTGAGCAGGTGTATCCGCCTCACTTCGACAGGCGTCATAACTTCAATGTAGTGGCATCTTACACATGGGGTAAAGACAACAGCTGGGAACTGGATGCCCGCTTTAACTTTGGTTCCGGTTTTCCTTTCACACTTACACAGGGATTTTATGAACAGGTTAACTTTCTTGATGGCATCAACACAAACTATACAACACAAAACGGAAACCTGGGTATTGTGTACGATGACAGCCTGAATACCGGTAAGTTGCCCTATTATCATCGCTTGGATATTACGATGAAGAAGAGATTTCAGATCGCTGAAAACAGCCAGTTGGAAATCAATGCCAGCATCATCAATGTCTACAACCGCGAAAATATTTTTTATTTCGACA
Organism: Chitinophagales bacterium; assembly: GCA_044227805.1. Classification (GTDB taxonomy): domain Bacteria; phylum Bacteroidota; class Bacteroidia; order Chitinophagales; family UBA10324; genus JACCZZ01. The sequence goes on from JBGAWA010000077.1 coordinate 1,354, forward strand.
GGGTAAATTATCAGCGCGTAAATCAATTGCCCATACTACCAAGTGTCGGAGCGTCGTTAACGTTCTAAACAGCTTTCAGGAATTCTTTATTTCTACAAGTCCGCACCCGTCATCGGTGGCTTCATCCCATTTTAGTGTAATCAACATCATACAATTTGCAAATGAGATGTGCATATCATTTCCCTGCATTCACCTAATATGTTAGCGGAAGACATGAATTTTAACCCCATTTCCCAAATAAGCTACGTGATACTGAGAAAGAGCAGCAGAATTTCAGCCATCCTGGTGGTGACGATGGTGTTTAGTGCAATCACTGCACTGGCACAACAGTCAGATGTCTATACTGATCCAGCGATCAGCTATAAAGACGGAATTGCGCTCTTTCAACAGCAAAAGTATGGCGCTGCGCAGGAAAAATTAAGGATGGCCATTGCCGATTTTGAAAAGCCAGGTGCATCATCAAATCACCTGATGCTGCTTGATGCCCTGTATTTTGATGCGCGATGCAGTAAAATCCTTTTACATCCTGATGCGGAGAAACTATTTATTGATCTCATCAATAACTATGAAGAAAATGCCACCACCCGGTTGGCTTGCTTTTACCTGGCCGATCTTTACTATGATCAGAAAAAATATGATAAGGCTATAACCTGGTATAAAAAGGTAGATCCCGCAGATCTCTCTGCATCGGAGAAAGCTGAATATACCTTTCAATCCGGTTTCAGTTACTTCTACAAAAAGGACTTCGACAAAGCCGGACCTATGTTTAATGAAGTGAGAAGGCAGCAGGGCACTTATTACTATCCTGCTAACTACTACTATGGATACATCGCCTATAAAGAGGGAAATTACAAAGAAGCATTAAGCGCTCTTAAAGATGTTGAAAAGTCATCTTTGTATCATACGATTGTTCCCTACTACATCGCCAATATTTACTACAGGGAAGAAAAGTATGATGAAGTGATCAGTTACACCACCGGATTCAGCAGTACCGATAACCTGCAATATGCAGCTGAAATGCAGCAGCTAACCGGTAAAGCTTATTTTGAAAAAGGGCAATATGATAAGGCGATGCCCTATTTCACCGCATACCTGAACGCAACGCCCCGGCTGGGCAAAGCAGATATTTACCAGATCGGCTATTGTCAGTATAAGACAAAGAATTTCAAAGATGCCATCAGCAGTTTTAAGGAATTAAATGTATTTGCCGACTCTTTAGGGCAAAATGCAATGTACCTGTTGGGAGATTGTTATCTCCGAACGGATGAACGCAACAATGCAAGACTGGCTTTTGAACAGGCGTCAAAAATGAAATTCGACTTATTCGTCAGGGAGAATGCGGCATTCCAGTTTGCCAAACTCTCTTATGAACTCAGCTATCATGATGTGGCGGTGAGTGCCTTACAGGATTTTATTATGGCCTATCCAAAGTCATCCTTAGTAGCAGAAGCTAAAGAATTGCTTTCACTCGAGTTTTTATCCACCAAAAATTACAGAGAAGCGCTCACCGTGCTGCGATCCATGGATGCGCGGAGTGCGGTAATGAGGAAAGCATACCAGAAAATCGCTTACTCCCGCGCCACAGAATTGTATAACAACAAAGAATATAAAGATGCTGTGTTAACTTTTGATGAATCGCTTAAAAGCCCCGTGGATGAAGCACTGCAGGCCGCAGCTTATTTTTGGAAAGGTCAATCTTACTATAAACAGCAGCAATATCAGGAGGCCATTGCGGCTCTCTCACAGTTTTTTGACCTGCAACGTTCTGCTGTTTCTTTACCTCCCGCCGTCACTTACGCGAATGCCAACTATACGCTGGGCTATTGTTACCTGAAGCAGGGAGCCTATTCCAACGCCCTGGATTATTTCCAGCGCGTGACTAAGTCAATGTCAGGTTCAACGCAAACTGCGGCTAAAGATATGGAAGCGGATGCATCGCTGAGAAGCGCTGACTGTAATTTTGTCCTGAAAAATTATTCTTCCGCCATGGAACTTTATAAAATGGTTTCAGACAATAGGAGGCAGGGCGCTGACTATGCGTTGTATCAGCAGTCCATTATTCTTGGACTTCAGAATAAGACGGCTGAAAAACTGACAACATTAAAAAGTCTCATCGCCGGCTTCCCGACAAGTATTTACATGGATGATGCATTATTTGAACTTGCATCAACGGATCTTACCGTGCCGGCTTACCAGGATGCTGCTGTTGCCTTTAAACAGATCATCACGCAATATCCCAAAAGCAGCTATGTGAGTAAAGCGCATCTTAAACTGGGACTGATTTATTATAACCTCGATAAGGATGATGAGGCTCTTACAGAATATAAGTGGGTGATTGAAAAATATCCAAAATCGCCTGAAGGTAACGAAGCGCTCAACGGAGTGAAAGAGATTTTTACTGCACAGGGTAATGCACAAGGTTACCTTGATTTCGTAAAAGGTATGTCCAATATCAGCATTACCGATGCGGTGAAGGATTCGGTAATGTACCAGGCGGCTGAAAACAAATATTCAAAGAACGATTGCAGTGCCGCAATCCGCGAGTTCTCCAATTACCTGGCAGCTTTTCCAGCAGGAGCTTTTGCATTGCATGCTCATTTTTACAGGGCAGAATGTCTTTTCAGGCAGGATGAATATGAATCAGCTTTTACGGATTATTCCTATGTAGCAGCGCAGCCACCGTCACGTTTCACAGAGAAATCGCTGCTGAATGCAGCGCGCATCAGCTATACTCAAAAGAAGGACTATCATAGTGCTTTTAACTATTATCAGGCATTGAATGAAAATGCAGAATTCAAAGCAAACAGCCTCGAGGCATCCAAAGGAATGATGTACAGTGCTTATTATCTTAAGCAATATGGCGATGTGTTGGCTGCGGCACAAAGGGTGCTGACTGCGGAAAACGCGAAGAATGCAGATTTACTGGAAGCGCACTATTACCAGGCAAAGGTATATGAGGACCAAAACGAGCTTACGAAAGCATTCGCTGAATACGCCATTGTTTCGAAGGAGAAGTCTTTGACCGGCGCTGAGGCAAGCTACCGGATGGCGGAAATTTATTACCGGCAACGCAACCTCACCGCTGCGGAAGAGCAATGCTATGCCCTGTTGAAGCAGAAACCCGGATATGACTACTGGATAGCGAAATCATATCTGCTGATCGCGGATATATTTGAATCAGACAGTGATTACTTCCAGGCAAAGTCCACGTTGCAAAGCATTATTGATAATTATAAAGGCGCGGATGAAATTGCAGGTGTTGCCAGGGATAAATTGGCGAAAGTGGTGGAGAAGGAATCTGCGCAGTCAAGGGTGAAAGCTGAAAATGAAAATAATGACATGGAGCTTGATTCCATTCCCGGCGCTGACTTTAAATAATCGAAAGGAATGATTGATGTATTGAGAAAATCGTTTTCTGACATGATGAATTTTCGATGGATAATTACAGGGGTAGGGCTGAAAGCAAATAGTTTTTTCACCATTGGTTGCCTGTTCACCTGCCTGCTGATGAATGCATCAAAAACTATTGCACAAGGCAATATTGCCGCTGAGCAGGTGGATATCGTCAAAGCCTATCAACCGTTACTGGCCGATGCCGAGAAAATTGATTTTGTGGCAGAACCCGCGGCCGCTGATAGCAGTATGCCGGCACTGAGCTATGAGGTGAAATCGCATTTGATTGAGGTTCCTTTTACTCCTGCAGAAATACGGGCGGTATCGTTGCCTGCCCCATCACCGGACACCCTCCAAAACAATATTCTGACGGCAGGCTTCGGCATGCAGCTGACTCCATTGATTGACCTGCACCTGCACAATGGCAATTCAAAGACCTTCAGCTATGGAGTAAACCTCCGGCATCTTTCTTCCAATGGTAGCAAGATCGACTACCAGGACTTCAGCAGCACCGGTGGTAATTTAGTCGGTAAAGCATATGCAGGAAGTTCTGTTTTAAGTGGAATGGTAGGGTATGAGCATCGCAAGAATTATAACTATGCGGCTGCCGAACCTGATTCCGGCAACATTGACAAGCAATCGCTGAAACGAACCTATAACCTGCTCCCGGTAGAGTTAATGTTTCAAAATGCGATGAACGGCAAAGACAAGTTGAACTATCGTTTTGCGTTCAGGTACCATCATTTTGATGGCTTGGCTAACACTTCATTCCTGGTACCTGAAAAGGAAGATTATTTCAACTTCAGTTTTTTGTTGCAGAAGCAAATACAGAAGATTCATGCTGCCAACTTAGATTTCTCCTTTGAAAACCTGCAGCATAAGCTAATTGGTTTTACTGATACGGCGCAGACGTTGCTGTCTGTTATTCCATATTACCAGTTGCAATGGAAAAACCTGTTGTTGCGTGCCGGCGTCAATGTTACATTGTTGAACAAAGACGTTGAATTTTTCCCACGCATTCATGCCGAATACAAACTGATCGGCGAATACCTGATTCCTTATGCCGGATGGGAAGGAGGCTGGTATCCTGTTACCTTGCCGGAACTAACCACGGTGAATCCGTATCTCGGTAATATTAGCCCGGCCTTCACAAAAATCAATAAAGGATATTTGGGGATCAAAGGCAGCTATGGAAATTTTATCAGTTATGCTATCAGAGCGGAGTTACGCTCACAGGAAAATCTTCCCTTGTATCTGCCTGACACCTTGCATCAGGCGTACTATAATGTACTATATTACTATCATGCTGACATCATCAAAGTGCATGCAGAAATAGCTTACCGGCAATCAGACCGGATCAGTTTAGTACTGGCTGGTGAAACCAATAGCTATGATTTGGATTTCGATGAACAGCCTTGGGGACTTCCAAAATCGAAACTGGATGTAACCCTCAATTACAATATCCAGGATAAGATTGTGGCTAAGATTGATTTGTTTGCTAATAGCGGAGCATATACAATATTGCCTGGCGACAGCCTGTCAACGCAATTGAAAGGAAGAGCCGACGCAAGCGTTTCCTTCAGCTACGATTACAAAAAGAATATTGCCTGCTGGCTGGCCTTCAATAATATTTTCGGGGCAAAAAATACTCCCTGGTTCAATTATCCAACGTATGGATTTCAGGCTATGGCCGGTGTTAAGATCAAATTTTAATATGTACCTCTTCACGCAAGGCTGAAATGGATCCTGTCAGAATGGCTATAGCTACTTACCGGCGTATCTTCTGGCTGTAAAGATCTCGGTTATTTTGAGGCAACCTCCCTGCAAGTTTGCTTCCTTCAGTAGACGAAATCAATACCCTGGAGTGAAAAATGTTTATGCCTTTCCTGCATACAGTGACGTATCTCAACATTATTTGATGATTATCATTAAATGATTCACTGAAAAATATCATCTTGCCGGTATGATGTTTTTTGTGCTGGTATGAGATACCGATTAACCAACCATCCGTTTTTTAAATTACTGGAAGTCTTCCTGGTATTTGTATGTATGGTGGTCTTTGGAACAATTGGTTATATGATGATTGAAGGCTATTCTTTCATCGAGGCAGTTTATATGACGGTGATCACCATCGGCACGGTTGGATTTGAAGAGGTTCATCCCCTCTCTGAATACGGGATGATTTTTACTATCCTGCTGATTGTATTTACTTTTTTTGCCATTTCACTCTCTGTGGCATTCACCACGCGGTACCTGTTAGACGGACAATTTCAACGCACTTACAAATTGTACAAAATGAAACAAAAAATTAGACACCTCGACCAGCATGTGATACTTTGCGGCTATGGCAGGAATGGCCAGTCCGCTATGGAGGTGCTGCAGATAAGAAGCATACCAGTGGTGGTAATAGAAAAAAATCAGGAACAGCTTGAAAGCGGCCCTGTCATCGTTGACCTTTTCCTTGTCGGTGACGCAACATTAGACCAGGTGTTGCTGGATGCCGGCATTATGAAAGCGCGGGCATTAATTATTACACTGCCCAATGACGCCGATAATGTTTTTATTGTTCTTACTGCGCATGCTCTGAACCCTGCACTGAAAATAATTGCAAGAGCGTCCAGCGATTCTTCCGTTGATAAGATGAGAATAGCAGGTGCCACTAATGTGATTATGCCAGATAAGATTGGCGGATCACATATGGCAACATTGGTGGTTAACCCGGATGTGAAGGAGTTTCTGGATTATCTCTCTACACAGAATACAGATGATTTCCAGATCGCGGAACTGCTGGTAACACGGCAATGCATTTTGTCGGCTATTGATGGTTGGAACAGTAGCGGGGCAACCGTCCTCGGCATTAAAAACCTTGCCGGTGAGTACATATTGAATCCATCACCTGCTGCCGAAATAGCAGCAGGCGAACGGCTGATAGCAATGGGCTCAAACCTGCAACTCAATAAAATGAAACAGCTTTTGAGTAGCGTTTGATGCAGCGAGTTGGTTGATTTATGCAGTAATGAGTTGGATGATGACAAGGAAGTGATTCAAGTTTGTATAACAGAATTTGTTTTGAAAAACAGATATAAATTTTTGATAGCACGAAGCTGTGCTACAGCGGAATTTTGCCTTAAAAGTAACGGCAAAATGGATAGTTAACGTTTCATTTGTAATTAGTTTGCAGTGGTTACTTGGTACTTTCTTAACTTGCATTGTAATTTTTACGCTGAATGAGTGAGGTTTCCGCCATCACGATGGGTTTCCAGCAACACGACTTCCTGAATCCTGCAGCCGGTTCTGATGAAGAACGAATCCGGTTTAGAGCACTTCAGCAAAATTTTGCGAAGGAATATGAAGATATCTTCCTGAATGTCCTTGCTGAGAAAACAATCGTTATTATTCCAAGCCTGTCTGTCGATCAGGAAATTCTATCGAAAGTCAAAGGTTCTATCTTCTACGAAGAGCGCATGTTATGCCTGCTGATGTTGTTGCGCATGCCCCGCACCCATATCATCTATGTCTCCAGCGTTCCGATAGACCCTGTGATCGTTGATTACTATCTTCATCTGCTTCCGGGCATCACAGGATACCATGCACAGCAACGCCTTACCATGCTCAGCTGCTTTGATGACAGCGCCAAATCACTCAGTCAGAAGATTCTGGAACGGCCACGATTGATTGAGCGTATCAGAAGCAAGACTTCCGGCGGTCATATGGCACATATCGCCTGTTTCAACATGACAGAACTTGAGCGGACGCTGGCGGTACAACTGGGATTACCTATCTATGGATGCGACCCAGACTTGTTGCATCACGGTAATAAGAGTGGCAGCAGACGGATTTTTAAGGAATGTGGCATTCCCGTGCCTGAAGGCTTTGAAGATCTCCAGGATGAAACCGATATTGTTGATGCGCTTGAACAACTGAAAAGAAAAGAGCCTGCTCTGAAAAAGGCGGTGATCAAACTGAATGATGGTTTTTCAGGTGAAGGAAATGCGATATTTTCTTTTGATGAATATGTCACCAATAGCAGCCTGAAAGGGTTCATACGCAATAACCTTCGCAAGAGGACGGAAATCATAGCATCAGATTTAACCTATGAAGGATTCATCGAGAAATTCCGGCTAATGAAAGGTATCGCGGAGGAATTTATTCCCGGTGAAATAAAAAAATCTCCCTCCGTTCAATGTCGTATCAATCCCTTGGGTGATGTGGAAGTATTGTCCACGCACGATCAGCTATTAGGTGGTGACAACGGGCAGATATTTATTGGTGCTGATTTTCCGGCAAACCCATGTTATGCAAGGGAAATAGGATGGATGGGAAAAATTATTGGTGACAAACTCAAAGATTATGGTGTGGTAGGACGCTTTGGCGCTGACTTCATCTCCGTAAAAACCGAAACAGGTTGGAAGCATCATGCACTGGAGTTGAATTTACGCAAAGGAGGTACTACGCATCCATTCCTTATGCTGCAAGGCCTTACCGTTGGCAATTACAACGTTGATTCAGGAATCTATCTCACTGCCAATGGTCAGCCGCGTTATTATTTTAGTTCCGACAATCTAAGCAGCGAATTATACGCCGGCCTTACACCTCACGACTTGATGGATATTGCCATTACGAATCGACTTCAATATGACGGCAGCCTTCAGCAAGGTGTAATGTTTCACCTGATGGGTGCACTTTCCAGGTATGGAAAGCTGGGTGTGGTATGCATTGGCGATACCGCAAGCCGGGCTAATGCATTTTACAGGCGCACTGTACAAGTCTTGAATAAAGAGGGAAGAGCAGTGATGATCTGAAAACAGGTGGTCCGTTCTTTTGTACATGGCTAAGCAAGAACAACGCAATCTTATCAATACACAATACTGCTGAGTGTTTGAGGACTAGTCATCCTGCAGCACTTCAACCCACATTTTGCAGTTCAAAGCGGCAACGGGTTTAACCCCGACGTAGAACTGCTTAGGGTTTGTGAAACATTTTCTTTTCTTAACAAATTGAGCAAACCCTTAGCAGTTCTAAGTCGCAGCGAAGCGGGATTTTTCCACTGAAAAATCCGGGTTCAATATCCGGATGATTTGATCGAAGTTTTTAGATGAGTGGAAAGTTGATCAGGCAATGGCCACCACTTCCTTAGATTTTCGCGCACGCTCATTGTGATCAAGGATGATTTTACGCATGCGTATTGATTTCGGAGTGATTTCCACGAACTCATCTTCCTGGATAAATTCAAGTGCTTCTTCCAGTGAAAAATGAATCTTGGGTGCTATGCGAACTGCTTCATCCGTACCCGATGCTCTCATGTTCGTGAGTTTCTTGGTCTTAACAACATTGATCACAAGATCTCCGGGGCGAATGTGTTCACCAATGATTTGCCCGCCGTAAATTTCTTCACCCGGTTCAATAAAGAATGTTCCGCGATCCTGCAGAGCATCTATGGAATAAGCAGTGGCAATACCTTTCTCCAGGCCAAGCAATACACCATTATTCCTGCCGGGAATATTACCCTTCCACGGTTCAAAGGCTTTAAAGCGATGAGCCATAATGGCTTCACCGGCTGTGGCGGTAAGCATGTTATTCCGCAAACCTACAAGTCCGCGGGATGGTATGTTAAATTCAAGATGCTGTACATCGCCCTTGGGCTCCATAATGGTCATCTCACCTTTGCGGGCAGAAACGAGTTCAATCACCTTGCCTGCAAATTCCTGCGGAACATTGACCGTCAGCACTTCCACCGGTTCACATTTTACACCATCTATGTGCTTCACGATCACTTTTGGCTGCCCTACCTGAATTTCATACCCTTCGCGCCGCATCGTTTCGATCAGGATGGAAAGATGCAGGATGCCTCTTCCATACACCAGGATAGCATCGGGCGATTCTGTATCCTCCAGGCGGAGCGCGAGATTCGTTTCGGTTTCCTTTTCAAGCCGCTCGCGTACCCTTTGTGAGGTCACCAGTTTTCCTTCTTTTCCAAAGAAAGGAGAGTTGTTTATGGTAAACAACATATTGATGGTAGGTTCATCAATCGAAATGGGTTTCAGCCCTTCGGGATTTTCAAAATCAGCAACTGTATCACCAATCTCAAAATCTTCTATGCCGAATATGGCACAGATGTCACCCGATCCTACTTCTGCGACGCGTTTTCTGCCCAGACCTTCAAATGTATAAAGTTCCTTTATGCGTGATTTCAGCACTTTTCCGTTTCGCTTTACAAGACTTACCGGCATACCTTCTTTAATAGTGCCCCTTAACAACCGGCCGATGGCGATTCTGCCTGTATAAGAAGAATAATCAAGCGATGTAATCTGCATCTGCGGCGTGCCTTCCAGGGCCGGCGCTTCCGGAAAGTAGCTAATGATAGACTCGAACAAAGGAATGAGGTTCTCTGTTGGTTTCTGCCAGTCATCACTCATCCAGCCTTGCTTGGATGAACCGTACATGGTCGGAAAATTAAGTTGTTCCTCGGTAGCGTTCAGGTTGAAGAATAATTCAAAAACCTGTTCATGCACCACTTCTGGGTGGCAGTTGGGTTTGTCAACTTTATTGATTACTACGATTGCCTTTTTGCCAAGTTCCAGTGCTTTTTGCAATACAAAACGTGTTTGCGGCATGGCACCTTCAAAGGCATCTACCAGTAGCAAAACGCCATCAGCCATATTCAGTACGCGCTCCACTTCGCCTCCGAAATCAGCGTGGCCAGGCGTGTCAATGATATTGATTTTGGTATCACCATAGCGGACGGAAACATTCTTTGCAAGAATGGTAATGCCACGCTCACGTTCAAGCGGATTGCTGTCTAAGATAAGTTCTCCTGTTTCCTGGTTGTCGCGGAAAAGATTTGACTGGTGCAGGATCTTATCTACTAAGGTGGTCTTACCATGATCGACATGGGCAATGATGGCAATATTTCTGATGGATGACATGCTTCAGGCTAAAATTTGGAGGCGCAAAGATAGCTTTATAAATCGGCAATATGAAAGGAGGAATAAATTCAGTTTTGAGGTGCTGAATCAACTTCACGTAAGCATCGGTCTCTTCCAGCCATGGTTATCATAACTTTAATGATTCCTGTTCATCTTACTACTTGATTTTCCAATTGGAAAATCCGGATTAAATTTACCCGCATGAAATTCAGGCACTTCTTATTGCTGTTCGTTTTGATCTTGGTTGAGCATCCTGCTCTTTTTTCGCAGGCATTGGAATTTCACCGTTATGTAATTGAGTTTACCGATAAGGAGGGAAGCCCTTTTTCAACATCCGACCCGGCAGCGTTTCTTTCGCAGCGCGCCATCGACCGGCGGATCAGGTATAATATCCCGGTAACCGAAAATGATCTTCCCATCAACCCTGCATACTTAAGTCAGGTGGAAGCTATAGGCGTAAAGGTGCTGAACAGATCAAAATGGCTCAATTCAATTTCCATTGAAACGCAGGATTCTGCATTATTGGCCGCTGTTAATTCATTACCCTTTGTGAAGTCATCATACCCGGTGGCACTCCGGCATGGTAACCAGGAAGTGGAACAACAACTTGATGTGGAATTTGTTGATTCGAAAGTAACCGGTGAGCAACCCATTGACTATGGAAAAGCTAGCAATCAGCTTGAGATGCTCCATGGACAGGCATTACATCAGCAGGGATATAAGGGAGAAAGTATCATCCTTGCTGTGCTCGATGCAGGTTTTTCAAATGCACCCAATCTTAGCGTGTTCGATAGTTTATTTTTGCAGGGTAGAGTTTTAGGATCATGGAATTTTGTAACCGGAAATGACAGTGTCTTTAATAACTTCGGGCACGGAACTTCTGTACTGTCAACAATCGCAGCCAATCTTCCCGGCACCATGGTTGGTACGGCACCCGGAATTAGTGTTTACCTGTTTGTAACAGAAGATGGATTCAGCGAATACCCTATTGAAGAACATAATTGGGCAGCCGCTGCTGAATGGGCGGATAGCCTTGGTGCCGACATGATTACATCCTCTCTCGGTTACAGCGTATTTGATAATCCGGCATTTAATCATGTTTACAAACAGATGGATGGTAATACAACAATGGTAACACGTGCAGCTGATTTTGCCGCGTCCAAAGGAATGATAGTATGTTCCAGTGCAGGTAACGAGGGTGAAAAGGAATGGCACTATATCACCAGCCCGGCTGATGCTGACAGCATCCTGTCTGTTGGAGCGGTTGATTCGGTTGGATTGAAAACAGGACTTAGTTCACATGGACCATCATCAGACGGCGACATTAAGCCCAATGTGGTAGCGCAAGGTATCAGGGCCACCGTGGTGGAACCCTTCTCCGGTACCATCGTTACAACAACCGGTACTTCATTATCAAATCCAATTATTGCAGGACTTACGGCTTGTCTTTGGCAGGCGCATCCGGAGAAGAACAATATGGATATTATCCAGGCAATAGAAAAAAGCGCTAGCCTGTTTTATAATCCCAATGATTCGATGGGTTACGGCATTCCAAACTATGAGGTAGCCGATCTGTTGCTCTCAGGATCCGCCCCTGATGATCTTGCGCTCACCGGCCCGTTGGTTTATCCAAACCCTTTTCGGGATCAGGTGAATATGCTTTATTATACAGCCAGGAAACAAACCGCGCAGATTGAGTTTTTTAACTATGCCGGCCAAAAGGTGCAAGCTTTTGAATCTTCTTTACAGGCAGGGTATAATTATTTGCCGATCACTATTTTCTCCCATATGGCCAACGGGCTATACTTCATGCGTATCAATTTCGATGATCACAGCGATATCGTGAAGCTTCTTAAAGTGCCATAGCGATGCACAGTATAACGCAAATTTATACTTCGGTTTCCGATCGTGGAGATGTGGGATTTACCCAATGATAAATCCAGGTTGAACAAAATGGTTGCCCCCTTCTGAAGGAAGAACTGTTGCAATATGGGTTGCCGGTTATAAGCCGTTCAAGTGTGGTTTATCTCACTTGGTTTTTACCACCTTGCGTAAGGATTGTGTTTGTCCATCAGCCAATACTCTCACAATATACAGCCCTGGCGGTAGATCTTCGCCCCAGTTGATGATACCGGCCGCAGACTGAATAGTATGTGATTCAACCAAACGTCCCAGCACTGAATGGACAGTGATGGATGCATCCATCACTGAAGTTGAACCAAGGTTATAGATGATGCTGCATACTGTTGAAAATGGATTAGGCGCGATGTTGCAGAAATTGCCTTGAGGTTCATTGGTTACTCCTGTGGCAAGCGAATTATAAACACGGAATCCGTCAATCGCAGCTTCCACTACATGAGAAGAAGAGGACAAGTCGCTCGTGGTAAAAATTACTTTCATAGTGGGGGAAGCAGGCAGGTAATCATTGAGCTGGTACTCATGATAGGTCCATTCAAACATCGGATTTTTAATACTGGCTATTTTCACGGTTGCCGTGCCATTGCTCACTGAAACCACCAGGGTGTCATTTGGATTATTACTTCCCCCTCCATTGGCAAACCAGGAATAAAACCCAAGCACAGGATTGCTATATTCAGATAAATCCATAACAGGTGAGGTGAGTATAGTGGTACCGTTGTCCACATCATCGGTACCAATACCACCACCGCCATTGCCGGTTACAAAACATAAATTACCGTAATCACCTGTTATGTCTTCTTCAGGATTGTAATAAAAACCTCCTGAAGAAGTACCAACTGGTTCACCCCGTTCCCAACTGCCGGTATTGGCTGTGCCTGTAATTGTCCAGCTGTTATTAACAATAAAATCGTCATAGTAACCTTGTGAAATTTTGAGATCAACCGGTGAGCTTGTTTGGTTAATTACAATGTTTTGAACACTTGTTTCATTATATCCCCATTTTCCGGCAAATACTTCATAGGTGTCTTCATAAAGTGAGGAGATATTGAACGCTCCACTGGAATTTGTATTGACTTCATACGTCAGTCCTACATTTAAAGCATGAAGCAAAACATGTGCATTAACAAGTGGTTCCAAGGTGACGGAATCAGCAACAGTGCCGGTAACTGATGTCTCTACCAGCGGCGTTAACTCTACGTCGAGTTGAACGGTATTCCCGCTCGTCAGTGTCACATTTTCAATTTCTTTGGTCACGAAGCCGGCTTTACTCACGCGAACAGTATATGCACCAGGCAACCCGTAACCGGTTTTGTAATCGCCGCCCAGATCTGAAAAATCATTTTGTGTGGTTGTAAGAATTTCCACGAGCGCGTTATTGATCGATGCTGTTGTAGTCGCGTTGGTAATATTTCCTTCTAACCAGCAGCCTGAGGCATAGGTGGGAGTAAGTATCGTCAGCTTGCCATTGGTGGTGGAAGTATACAGATCGGATACTATTACATTTCCGGATGGCAGGTAAGGGTATACGCCCCAGGTGCCTCCATACCCCCCGCCAGACTCCTGCGGGTCAGTGTCGTATGCCCCAACCTGAATCATGTTATCGGGATGAGAAACATCAAAGAGTACTACACCATCTTTATAATACGCAGCCCAGGCGAACTGATCATTTAATAAATGCACATTGTGAATAATTGATCCCGAGCCCGGATTGGATTGAATGCGGTCAACTTCCGTGATATTGCTTAAATCGGAAACATCATAGGCAGTTAAATAACTATTGTCAACTTCATCAGTCGTAAATGCATAATGGTTATCATGTGTTGGCCACGAGTTATGGGTGAAGAAATTGGGGGTGTTTACCGATCCCAGCGGAACAGGCAGCTGTGGATTCGATACATCTACAATTTCAAGTTGTCCGCTATAAATTTCGGAAGCCCACAAGGTATCGCCTCTTACAAAACCATCATGTATATAATGCTGTTCATATTTGCCCAGGTGGATTAAGCTGATTAGCGGCAAGATCAAAAATAGTAGCACCACCTATACCGTAGGAGCCCCCAAAAAGATAAAGTTTGCCGTTTTCATCAATCCAAAGTGTATGCGCATGATCCTGGATACCTCCAGACTGATCAGTATAGGTAAATGTTGATTGCGAAACACTGTTGGGTAAGTTGCTCAGATCAATCACCAGTAAGCCGCCACCTACTTCATTTGTGGCATAAGCATAGTGACCATAGGTCTTTATCTCGCGCCAAAGGTTCTGCGTATGTGGCACGTCAAACTTGACTTCAGGATTATCAGGATCAGAAACATCCACTATTGATACACCGGCATAGGTGCCCACCAGAGCGTATTCTGTACCATCGTCATCAACATATCCCCATATGCTGGCAGCGGAATAGGGATACGAAATTTCACCTCTGAATGCAAGATTAAAGTTCTGTGCAAAGGATGCCTTAATAATAATGAATAGCAGGAACGCAAATAGTAATTTTTTTTTCATGTGTATAGACGAAGTTTGGAATTGATGGCAACGGGCAAATTAACGAATATTTCAACTTACAGGAATCAATAATCTGCTGCAACAATATTTTAACCCGCAATTTGCAGTTCAAGGCAGCAATGGGTTTAACCCCGACTAAGGATTGATTTTGGTTTACGAAATATATTTTTTTTTGAAAGAGTTGAGTAATTCCTTTACAGTACTCAGCGGTAACGAAACAGGATATTCTATTGAAAAATCAGGGTTTAAATCTGGATTTTGCATTCGTCAATTGAGCGTATGAGATATAATCAGGAAATTATATAGTCTGATGGCTGCCGCTTACGGCAAAACTTAAGTGCTATTTGAATCCTGTCGCTTGTTTGATCATCCTCGTATCAGATGGATTTGTGGCTTAACTTTCTCGGGTTTCATTTTACGCAGCTATCTTTGCGGCATGTATTACAATCACATCATTGAAACCATAGGAAATACACCTATGGTGAAACTGCATAAAGTTACTGGAAATGTAAAGGCAACGGTGCTTGCAAAAGTGGAGTCTTTCAATCCTGGTAATTCAATCAAAGACAGGATAGGACTTAAAATGGTGGAAGAAGCCGAAAAGAAAGGATTGCTTAAACCCGGCGGCACCATTATCGAGGGCACATCGGGGAATACCGGAATGGGGCTTGCCCTTGCAGCCATAGCTAAAGGATATAAATGCATCTTCACTACCACTGACAAACAATCCAAAGAAAAAGCGGATATTCTGAAGGCTGTAGGTGCAGAGGTAATTGTATGTCCTACCAATGTTGATCCTGATGATCCGCGTTCCTACTATTCAGTGTCCAAAAGGCTGGCAGAAGAAACACCTGACAGTTGGTATCCCAACCAATACGACAACCTTGACAATCGACTGGCACACTATGAAACTACCGGACCTGAGATATGGAATCAGACGGAAGGCAAAATCACACACCTGGTGGTTGGATCAGGAACCGGCGGCACGATCACGGGTTGTGCGCAGTATTTGAAAGAGAAAAACCCTTCTATCAAGGTTTGGGCTGTTGATACATATGGCTCTACGCTGAAGGCCTTTCATGAAACGGGCAAAATTGATCCGAAGGAGATATATCCTTATATCACAGAAGGAATTGGTGAAGACATTGTTCCGCAGAATTACGATTTCAGTTTGATAGATCATTTTGAAAAAGTATCGGATAAAGATGCCGCATTGATGGCCAGGGAGATTACGCGGAAAGAGGGCATCTTCGTCGGCTATTCCTGTGGTTCGGCATTAGCAGGATTGCTGCAAATGAAAGCACAATTGAAGGAGACTGATTTAGTGGTAGTCATTTTCCCCGATCATGGCAGCCGTTATGTCGGAAAAATCTACAATGATGAATGGATGCGCGATCGTGGATGGCTGTCGGTTAAAACACTCCGGGATATTATCGAAACAAAATCTGATCGAAAACTGATTAGCATTGGATCTTCAGCAAATGTCGCTGAAGCGGTAACGCTGATGAGCAGTAATAACATCGATCAATTGCCCGTAATGGAAGAGGGGAAAATGATTGGCTCCCTGAGTGAAACCGGATTACTTTCAAAACTGATGGAAGACAGTTCCTTAAAACTACATAGTGTGAAAGAGGTGATGGAAAAACCATTTCCATTGGTTGCTGCTGATACCGCAATTGATAAACTAAGCGGAATGATGAGCAAGGAAATTCCTGCAGTCATTACGCAGGATGGTCTCAACAACCTGCTGATCATTACGAAATCTGATATTATCAGGGCACTTTCCAAATAGGATGTACAGGAGCTGTTAACTAATAATTTAAGCCGTATATTTTAATGGAGCGTTCGCGTTGAAAAATTTCCCGCCACTTAATTTCGTTTTTCTGCTTATTCATTGAATTGAGTTGAAAGTCATGCCAGTCGCTTCATCCGGGAAAATTTACTTTGATCAGTTGTCAAGGTCCATAACGATAGATGCTCCGCCGGCGCGCATCGTATCCCTCGTACCTTCTCAGACGGAGTTGCTTTTTCATCTTGGACTCGATAAGGAAATTGTTGGCATCACCAAGTTTTGCGTTCATCCGGCTGATCTCTGCAGAAAAAAGATAATAGTGGGAGGCACCAGGCAAATCAACATCGATGCAGTCAGGCAACTTAGGCCTGATTTGATCATTGGAAACAAAGAGGAAAATGATGAAGCACAGATCAGGCAACTGGCCGGAGAGTTTGCGGTTTGGATAAGTGACATTAAATCTTTGCAGGATGCCTGTGCAATGATTATCAGAATCGGTGAAATAACCGCTAAGGCTGATGCGGCTGATCAGTTGTGTCAGGAGATTAAGACATCATTTGAGAATATTACTCCACTGTTGCCAAAGGTTTCTGCCGCATATCTCATCTGGCGCAATCCTTATATGGCAGCCGGGAGCGATACTTTTATCAATTCCATGTTACAGGCATTTGGTTTTGTGAATGTTTACGGCTTTCAGGCTAGATATCCCGAGACTTCCATTACTGAACTGAAATCTTTAAACCCGGCATGCATCCTCCTTTCGTCCGAACCATTTCCATTCAGGGAGAAACATGTTGATGAAATAAAACAATCACTGCCTGATACCAGGATTTTGATGGTGGATGGCGAGATGTTTTCGTGGTATGGAAGCCGATTGCTAAAAACCGCTCCATATTTCTCTCACATCAGGAATCAATTATAAAAAGGTGCGGAATTATTAAGCCAGCATTTCGCGGATCATGTATTATACGGTGACGATCGACTCATTTCGCAATCCGAACTTTGCTATATTTGTCGTCATAAGACCAAAATAAAACCTATGTCATTAAGCAAGATTACCTCACTTCTCGAAGACAAAGCTGAATACCTGTTGAACCACATCAGCGCAACAGTTGATAAGAAATTGCTGTATGTTCCCGGTCCTGATTTCGTTGACCGTGTTTTTTCAGGTTCTAACCGTAACGGACAGGTATTGCGCAGTTTACAAACTATCTATGGTCATGGCAGGTTAGCCGGCACTGGTTACGTATCCATTCTGCCGGTTGATCAGGGCATAGAGCATAGTGCAGGCGCATCGTTTGCGCCCAATCCTGTTTATTTTGATCCTGAAAATATCGTGAAACTGGCCATAGAAGGAGGTTGTAATGCGGTAGCATCCACCTACGGTGTGCTGGGTTCTATTGCTCGAAAATATGCGCATAAAATCCCATTTATCGTAAAGATCAACCACAATGAGTTTCTTTCCTATCCGAATAAATTTGACCAGGTTATGTTTGGCACCATCGAGGATGCCTGGAACATGGGTGCTGTAGCAGTCGGTGCTACCATTTATTTTGGAAGCGACGAGGCAACCCGGCAGTTGCAGGAGGTTTCACAGGCGTTTGAATATGCGCATGAGCTGGGAATGGCCACTATTCTTTGGTGTTACCTGCGTAACCCGGGCTATAAAAAGGACGGTGTCGATTACCATACTGCTGCGGATTTAACCGGCCAGGCCAATCATTTGGGCGTAACAATTCAGGCTGATATCATCAAACAAAAATTGCCGACCAATAATGGGGGTTATGAAGCTTTGAAATTTGGCAAAACACATCCCAAAGTTTACCGGGAACTTACGTCAGACCATCCTATCGATCTTTGCCGTTACCAGGTTATTAATTGTTATATGGGCCGGATTGGTTTGATTAATTCAGGAGGTGAATCAAAGGAGCATCTGATATGGCTGAGGCTGTTTTCACGGCCATTGTTAATAAGCGTGCAGGCGGTCAGGGGCTCATCAGTGGTCGCAAAGCGTTCCAAAAACCGATGAGCGATGGTGTGCAATTACTCAATATGATTCAGGATGTTTACCTTGAAAAGAAAATTGATCTTGCATAGTCGCTGCATGTGATGATTAATGAATGCTGCGTAGTCGGCCGGAGATAGTAGCAGATGAACCGCGCCATAAATCATTTGATGATGTAACTTTCTTTGTATTTAATTGTACAGAAATGCCTGGTTTAAAAGAAGCAAAGAGGGAATTACCACCTCCACGGAAGAAAAGCTGGAAGTGCCGGAAGGCCTATGGTGGAAATGCCCTTCCTGCAAAAAAACAATTCCCGCAACTGACCTGAAGGAAAACAGGTATGTATGTACGAATTGTAATTATCATCCGAGAATCAATTCAGTCGAATATTTTGAAATTCTCTTCGATAACAATGACTACAAGCCATTGTTTGAAGATTTGCGGCCTCGTGATTTCCTCGAATTCAAGGATCTGAAAAGCTATCAGGACAGGCTGGATGATGCAGCAAAAAAGGTAAATGTATCGGAAGCAATTTCGGTTGCTTCGGGAAAAATCAATGGCCGGAAACTAGTCTGTGCTTGCATGAATTTTAATTATATCGGGGGATCGATGGGTAGCGTGGTGGGTGAACGGATCGCTGCCGCAATAGATCATTGTATCAAAACCAAATCATCTTTACTGATTATTTCCAAATCTGGAGGGGCAAGAATGATGGAAGCTGCCTTTTCGCTGATGCAGATGGCCAAAACAGCCTCTAAACTTACCCAACTCACCGAAGCAAAGCTTCCCTTTATATCACTCATGACCGATCCGACAACAGGTGGGGTCACAGCCTCATTTGCCATGCTGGGCGATTTGAACATTGCAGAACCGGAAGCATTGATTGGTTTTGCAGGGCCAAGGGTTATCAAAGAGACCATTAAAAAGGACCTCCCTAAAGGATTTCAACGTTCAGAATTTTTGTTGGAACATGGCTTCCTCGATTTCATTGTTGACCGCAAAGAACTCAAGGACAGACTGGCAGATATTATCGGCATGCTGATGAACGAAAAGTAAGATACTCAATCCTCTTTGGCTTTCAAGTTGGGTTATTTCACCGCTAAAGCGTCTTGGAAATTGCTATTGTTGCTGAAAGTCCTTCGGAGAAGTTATGCTGGTGACTGTGTAAAATAACTGCACCTTGCTAAAGAAAAAACTTTATATTTGCGCGTTTTAAAAATCAGAAAAAAGCATTAATTCAAATGGAATTAACGAAAGAAAGAAAGAAGGAAATTATCAAGACTTACGGCGGATCAGAAACCAACACAGGTTCAGCTGAAGCACAGGTAGCTATGCTGACGGAACGCATTAATCACATCTCCGGTCACCTGGATGGTCAGAAAAAGGACCATAATTCTTCCCGGTCGCTGCTGAAATTAGTCGGTCAGCGGAAACGCCTGCTCAAGTATTTGCAGGAAACCAATCTTACCTCTTACAGGAAACTCATCGAAAAGCTTAATCTCCGTAAATAATCTCACCTCGCTGAGCCCCCGTTGATGGGGGCTTTATCATTTTCTAACCGGTTATGAGATTTGCGCAGGATTTGTAGCGCATAAGGATGCTGTTGTAATAACAACGTCTCTCACACCATACACTAACTTATTATTATGAGCAAAATTGGAATCAGTAAGACCTTCGACACAGGGGATGGTAAACCTATCACTATTGAGACAGGCAAATTAGCTACACAGGCAGATGGATCAGCATTGGTGCGCCAGGGAAATTGTATGATATTGGCAACAGTTGTTTCAAAGGAAGAAGTAAAGGAAGGCCAGGATTTTTTTCCGTTATCCGTAGATTACCAGGAAAAATTTGCTTCAGCAGGGAGAATTCCCGGTGGTTTTTTCCGTCGTGAAGCACGACTCTCAGATTATGAAATTCTTATAAGCCGATTGGTTGATCGCGCATTAAGACCTTTATTTCCAGAGGATTATCTTTGTGATACTCAAGTGATCATTACTTTAATATCAGCTGATCAGGACATCATGTCTGATTCACTGGTTGCGCTTGCCGCTTCGGCAGCTTTAACGGTGTCCAATATTCCGTTTAACGGTCCGATTTCTGAAGTTCGTGTCTGCAAAATTGATGGCAAGTTTGTCGTAAACCCGGCTAAACAAGATATTGACAAAGCCGAACTTGATATTATCGTAGCGGGTTCTGCCGGCAGCATTGTAATGGTAGAAGGCGAAGCAAAAGAGGTTTCGGAAGCGGATATGCTGGAAGCCATTAAAACTGGTCATGAAGCCATCAAATTGCACTGTAAGGCACAACTCGAACTGGCTGAACTGTGTGGTGGAAAGAAGCCGTTTCGTGATTATGTTAAGGCCGTACAAAGTGAGGAGGTGAAGGTAAAGGTATACACCGCTTTTAAAGATAAAGTGTATCAGGT
>JBGAWA010000078.1:0-21393 GCA_044227805.1 Chitinophagales bacterium
CCGGATCCTCATTCTCCGCTCGCCTAAATAGGCACTATTGGCAGGAATAAAGATCAACCCGCTTTGTGTTCCCGTATCATAATTTGAAGAAGCAAAGACGAATTCATCGGCATCATCAAAGTCGCCATCATTATTAAAATCTATCCAGACACCAAAACCCACCGGGTTATACAGAGGTCCTTCGAGTGTAATCGTGTAACTGCTGCCCACTTCCAGTGAAGTAGTGTTGGTCCCGGTTGGAGGGTATTTAATATATCCGTCGGCAGCACCATTACAGCCTGTGAGATTGGTCAGGGTATTCAGTGTGACACCGTCGATAAAATAATACTGACAACCGTACAGACTTGTTGCAGAACAATACCCTATCTGGCGGTTACCGGGAGGCGTCGTAACCGTTGGTGTTTGTGTTCCGGCGCTTCCGGTAAACTGCAATTGGCTGCAACTGACGTCAAGATAGTTTCCTAAAGTTGCAGTAGTTGAAACATCATAAGTAACCCAAAAGTAATTGTTGCCCGTGTTCAGTGTCTGTGCACCTGAAACCGGTGCAGAAAGATCCGTTGCCGAGCCGAATAAGTTGGCCGTGGAGAATACCGGACTCTGGCCGGTTGCATAAATTTTCACTCCGGTTACATCTGCAGGAAAATTGGTGGTGCCGGTGGAGGACAGCGTAATAGAAAATAAGTCTATTGGATTCAGTGTTCCTTGTGTCACTACCTGGATGAGCATCATTTCCGCATCCGTCTCACCGACTACTACATCATGCAGATTATTTTGATAGGTGGTGCTTGTCTGGTACACCATATTCGTAGGTGCTGAAATAGTGATGGTATAATCCTCTGTTTCACCAAAATAAAACTGCGTGCAGGATTCATAATCAAACACGTTGGCGTATTCCTTCTCGCGAACACGCATTCTCCTTTCGCCGACATAGGCCACATTATCCGGTATTGTTATTTCGCCACCTTGTGGCCCTGTTGTAGCGAAGGGAGAGGAATAGACAAACTCATCCGCATCATCAAAATCACCATCATTGTTATAATCGATCCAGACTCCAAAACCTACGGAGGCAAATTCAGGACCTTCCAGCGATATCAGGTAGGGGTTGCCCAGTTCAAGTGTAGTGGTATTGGTTCCGCTGGCCGGATATTTAATGTAACCGTCTGCGGCGCCATTACAGCCGGAACCTTGGTTTGATAACGTATTTATTGAAACAGCATCAATCAAATAAAATCCGCAGCCGTAAATGCTGGTAGCCTGGCAATAACCCACCTGGCGATTACCGGCAGGCGCCGTGATGGCCGGCACATGTGTTCCACCTGCACCATTCATCACCACCTGCGTGCATTCTGCATCCAGGTAATCTCCTATCCCGGCGCTTGGCGTAATGTCGTATGTCACCCAGAAATGGTTAATGCCAGATATGAGTGTAACGTTTCCGGTAACCGGATTCGCCAGATTGGAACTGGAACCAAACAAAACAGCAGTAGAAAAACCCGGATCAGCACCGGTGTAATAGACTTTTACATTGGAAACATCATTCGCAAAGTTTGAAGTGCCATTGGAATTGATGGTCAGCGAGGTGAGGTTGAACGCGTTAACGCTTCCGGAAGTAACTACTTCAACGCTGATGATATCCTGGTCAACAGCGCCGGTCAGCACATCCAGCGTATTGTTCTGATAAGTGTTGGCTGACAGATAAACCATGCTGGTGGAAGGTGTGATAGAAATGGTATAGTCTTCCGTTTCACCATACACCAGCGTGCTGCAATAGTCACTTGCCAAAGGCACGGTATTATAAACGCAACGGATGCGCATACGGTGATCGCCCAGGTAAGCGGTATTATTCGGAATACTGATATTCCCGACAAAGATTTCAGTGCCGGGCGCAGGCGAAGCGTACACAAATTCATCCGCATCAGCGAAGTCAAGGTCATTATTAAAATCAATCCATACACCAAAGCCCTGGTTGAATTCCTGCCCTGCCTGCAGGGAAATCAGATAGTTGCTTCCCAATTCCAGCGATGTCGTCAGATTGCCTGCGGGTGCGTAATAGATATAGTTATTATCATTCCCATTGCAGCCGCTGGCAAGATTGCTCAGGGTGTTAAGTGTTACGTTATCAATATAATCATTCGATGAACAGAGATTGCTGTAAGCCGGGTAACAATAGTTGACAAGCCGGAAACCAGCTGGTGAGGTAACGGATGGCACCTGTGTGCCGGCGGAACCTGTCATTACCAGCTGTGTACAGGCAGCGTCGAGGGTATCGCCCAGCACCGCATCCGGAGAGATATCATACGTCACCCAAAAATAATTGGAGCCGGAGGAAAGAGTGGCATTTACCACTATCGGGGCCGAAAGATTTGTAGCAATTGCATATAACTGATCTGTATTGAACAGCGGGCTGGTTCCCGTGTAATAAACTTTCACCGCATCCACATCATTGGCAAAATTGGTGGTGCCACCGGAATTGATGGTAAGAGAAACCAGGTCAATCGGATTGAGTCCTCCAATGGTATTTATCTGGATACCTATTATTTCCGCATCCTGCTCACCCAGCGACAATGCATCGAAATTTGATTGCAGCACTTCACTGGAAACGTAAGCCATGCTGGTGGTAGCAGGCGATATCGTAACGGTGTAATCTTCCGTTTCACCATAGTTAAAGCTGGCACAGGACTCCGTTGGCAAAATGGTTGCGTTGTATTTGCACCGCACGCGCATGCGCCTCGCACCAATGTAATCCGGGTTAGAAGGAATCGTTATCGTTCCATTGAATACAGCATAGAGAAATTCATCCGGATCATCAAAGTCAAGATCGTTGTTGAGATCCATCCAAACGCCAAAACCCTGCGGCCATTGAATGCCAGACTGAAGGCTAATAGAATAGGAACTCCCGGATTCGAGGCTGGTAGTCAATGATCCGGTAGGCAGGTACTCAATGTAATTATTAGCATTGCCATTGCAGCCTGTGCCGTTATTGGTCAGGCTGTTAAGGGTAATGTTATTGATAAAATCATTGGAACTGCACAGATTAAGAAATGATCCGGAGCAATATTGTGCTGCAACAGGTTTTGCCACTATCAGCAACAGGCAACCGAGGAGCTTCACTGAGCGGGAGTAAATGTTTTGTTTCATGAATGTTCATTTAATGGTTGGAGATGGCTAATACATTATGGTTTGACGGAAGTCTATAAAGCAACATGAACGATGGGTGGCTGAAGCTTAGATGACCTTGGTAAACTGAAAAGTAAACTTAAGATTAATTGCTTAAAACCGTATTTCGAAGCTCAAAAAAATGAAATCGGATTAGTTATTAAGGGGGCGGAAAATTCAAACTGCCGGAGAAGATGCAATGTTCAGAGTTTTGCATAAAGAATACCGGCCACCAATGCCATTATCACCAGCACGGGAGCTTTGATCCTGGTAAATTCAAGTAATAAAAAAGTGATCACTACCACTCCCATATTGATCCAGAGAAACTGAAGGTTGGAATAAAGTATAACAGCCGCAGCAAGCACGAGCCCTACCGATGCCGCATTAATACCGATCAGAGATTTTCTTACAAAAGCGAAGTTCTTGGCATATTGCCAGAAAGGATAAACGATAAACGCGATGAGTGTGCCCGGTAGAAAGATGGCCACTATCCCGATAACGCATCCGCCAAACTGTGAGGTAGCACCCATGCCTTTCAGGGCCATGCCGCCGGTAAACGCCGCCAGCGCAAAAGAAGGGCCCGGCAAAGCCTGGTTGATGGCAAGACCTGAAAGAAAATCGGATGCTGAAATATAATGATGGTGCTTAACGAACTGTTCAAACATCATCGGAACCAGCACGCTGCCGCCGCCGAATGTAAGTGCACCAAACCGGAAGAAGTTTTCAAACAAGACAAATGGTTTTCCCTTTGTGACTAATGCAAGTATGCCTGCCAGCAGAAAAACGCTAAAAAAAATCGCCACACCACGATAGGCATGCTTCCATTTCACCTTCTGCAGTTCATCCGTTGTGGTTGATGGCTGCTGTTGGGGAAAGCCATAGACCTCGTCTTCCTTCTCTTTATGTGTAATATTGGTTACGATGGCGGCTCCTAACAAAATAAGTGGAAATGTCCAAGGTGTGGTGACCGCCAGCGCAGCGGCAATGGCCAGCAGCATGATAGAAATACCGGTTCTGTTGTTGACTACATGGAGTCCCATCCGGAACCCTGCCTGTGCTATGACACCGATAGCCATTGGCTGAATGAACAGCAGAAAATCGGTCGGCATGTTACGAGTTTCAAAAGTTGAAAACACGGCAACGAGCAATGACATAATTAATGAAGCGGGCAGTATCCAGATCAGCAGCGCAAGAATCGCCATGATCACATTCCATTTCTTTTGCGTCAGCACAATAATAGTTTGTGTGGAAGCCGGACCCGGCAGCATCTGGCAGAGCGCATTCACTTCCAGCAGTTCATGCTGCGTGAAGTAGCGGCGTTTTGCAACCAGAATATTATTCATCACCGCCAAATGTCCTTGCGGGCCACCGAAGGAAGTGACAGCCACCAGGAATATATCCTTCAGATAGATCAGGGCCCTGGGCCTCATCAGCTGATCATTTATTTTTTTTCAAACCAATTTCTATCAACCGCTCATCGAGGTACTCGCCGGCGGAGATGGGATCGTACTTGCGGGAATTTTCAAGCGAGATGCAGGAACCGAGACAATCGAGCCGCATTTCCGAACGGGGATGAAGGAAGAAGGGAATGGAGTACCGCGACGTGCCCCATAATTCTTTGGGGGGGTTTACCACGCGGTGGGTTGTTGACTTAAGCCTGTCGTTGGTGAGCCGTTGCAACATATCCCCAACGTTTACCACAATCTGGCCAGGCATCGCTGTCACCGGCACCCATTCTTCGTCCCTCGTATAAATTTCAAGTCCTTCTGCCGAAGCGCCCACGAGCAATGTGATGAGATTGATGTCTTCATGTTGTTCTGCACGCAACGCCGACTTTGGATCGCCGGTAATGGGTGGGTAATGAATAGCACGCAGGATACTGTTGCCGTTATGTATCTTCTTATCAAAATAAATTTCCGGCAGGTCAAGATACAGGGCGATGGCACGCATCAGGTAGCCGCCAGCTATTTCAAAACTCTTATAGGCATTGATATTTACTTCATTGAAACCCGGCAGCTCCGATACCCAGACATTATCCGGATATTCCTTCCTGATGGGATCATCATCCATCACCATCTGTCCGAACTGAAAAAATTCCTTCAGATCCGCCACCTTACTTCCTTTGGCATGCTCTCTACCGAAAGACGTATATCCGCGCTGACCGGCGAGGTCTGCCCTTTCGTACTTGAATTTGATTTCATCAGGCAGGGAGAAAAAAGCTTTTACTTCACGATATAGTTCTTCAATCATTTTATCATTGATGCCATGATTTTTAACCGTTACAAATCCTACCGTATGATAGGCATCACCCAACTCTCTGATAAAACTGCGTTTCTTTTCAGGTGTTCCGGAAATAAAATCTGACAAGTCGACAACTGGTACATGCTCCATGGCTTACTGTTTAATTTTCATTGAATGTAAAACTAAGAGAAGAAATTGGAAAGTGAAACGAAGATTTGACGGAGAAAAAAATGATGCCGTCCGCAAAATCACTCAACATTTTCCACCTGAAAAAATCACCGTATGGGTTTGTACTTTGATTCCGTCAGTATTTTCTGCGCATCCTGTTCATCCATGAGTTGCTGCAGTGTGAGGCCTTTATTTTTTTGCATGAAGGCGGTAACGATCCTCCAGCCTACCCAGCTTCCGATATTACCGGGTGCCGCTTCCGGCATTCCGGAAGTGGAAGGACCTTCGGATACATATTTTGAATACAGCAGCGGATCAGGGTTGTACAATAATTTCTTTTCAATAAAAAATTTCCATATCTCCGGCTCATTCCCGATGCACCATTGCAGATCAGCCTGGGTATAACCGGTGATGATGGAATCAGCGGTGGCAGGCAGTACCTGCCGTTGCAGAAAAAGAATTTTCCCGTTATAAATCATGGCATCGAGCAGTTTCTTGCCGGAAGTGCTGAATTCAAAATTCGCAGTGGCCATCACATGCATGCAATTACTGACCATATAGTCGGGCGTAAAACGGCGCAGCAGGTACTGAGGCACCGGTGTTGTTTCATACTTATAAAAACCGGAACCCGGCCCGAGGTATTTATCAAGACTGATGCACAGCAGGTCATTGCCGATCGTAAAGGCAGGAGGCGCATTGAGGAGCGTACTCACTTCCGGAATGATGGCCTGCGGGAAATAATATTTATAATATCGAAATCCCTCTTGAAGATTTTGTTCAAAATCCGTCAAGTCAGCGAACCGCACCATCGTGGAATCGTACAGCGCTTTTGAATACGGTGACTGTACATACTGCCAGACACTGTCTTTCCAGGCTGTTCCCGTATCCGTTTCAAGGTTCCATCCACCGATTTCATTGAAATAAAATGGAAACAAAACAGGATATTTTTTGAGGAGCGAATCAATCTGTGCAGGATACCCGGATGCGCTGAGTGAAAACAAATCCTTCTCCATTCGTTTTATTTTCATTTCAACCTGCACACCCGAAATATCAGGGGCTGTTGCGGTGTGGCAAGATGCCACCGCAAGAAGCGCTGCCCCTATCCATAACTTAGCTGAAAAAAAACAACAACTATAGGAATTAAACATCCGATTCATGCACGTCCATTTTATTCACCGCTGAATTGTGGTTTGCGCTTTTGTAAAAAGGCGGCAATGCCTTCTTTGCTGTCGGCAGACGCCGCGGCGATATCCTGGCAATAAGCTTCATAATCAAGCATGGCGTCGAGGTCGCATTGCATAGATTTATTGAGCATCTTTTTCATGAGCCCGATAGCTTTTGTGGGAGCGTTGGCATAATAGTCGGACACTTCCTGTATGGCAGCATCTAACTGATCCATCGGAACCGCCTTTTTAATCAACCCCATTGCAGCGGCTTCCGCGGCGCCCACTTTCCTGCCTGTGGTGGCCAGGTCAAATGCCATGGCGGAACCTACGAGTCGCGGAAGAAAATAACTTGAGCCCGAATCGAGCACCAGGCCGATATTGATAAAGATTTCGGAGAGCGAAGCTCCTTCAGCGGCGATCACCACATCGCAGGCAAGCGCCAATGAACAGCCGGCACCAGCAGCCACACCATTTAAACGACCGATTACCGGTTTCGGCATATTCCTGATTTGCCTGATCACAGGATGGTAACCGTTGTGCAGCGATTCCGATATATTCCGGTTTGGATTTGCCATCACCTCTTTTAAATCCTGCCCGGAACAAAAGGCTTTGCCCGCACCGGTGATCACTACTACGCGAATGGCAGCTTGCTTTTCCGCTTCCTTCAAGGCTTGCAGCAGTTCTTTCCGCAGCAGGTCATTGAATACATTGTACACTTCAGGACGATTCAGCGTGATAGTAGCCTTTGGCAGGATGGTTTCGAACATGCTTATGAATTTATTTTATTCAACGCTTTAAGGAATAATTTGTGAAAAGGGGATGAAGTCTATACCTCATTTTTATTATCAAAGAAATCTTTAATTGTCATGCAGCCTCTTTTATCTGTATGATTCATTTTCTTATGCGACTGCACTCATCCTGGCATCCTTACATACAGCACTTTTCAGTAACAGCGGTAAATATAATCAACGTCGTCGGCAGTGATAGCGTATGGGATGACCCTGCAAAGAAATTTTCGGTATAAAAAAATAATAACTACATCAAGATCGTAGCTAACGCGTTGCCGCAACAAAAAAATGATGCTGCGGTTGTCCATAGGGCTTCATCACCAATAAGCTTCCATGTCAACCATCAACACTTTGTTCACTTGCCGGCGCCGGTTTGGCAGCCATCATCCTTCCTCAAAATCAATCTGCGCCCGCTGAAGTCAATGCACAAAGACATACTGCTAAAAGGTCCCACGCTTGACATTGAAAGCAAAGAAAATTACATTTGAGGAAACAACCATTCAAATCCTCATGTCAACCATCCCGCATATTTTTTCAAGCACCTGCTGTGCTGGTAACGTAAGGGTGATCGTACTGGCGGGATTACTGTTTTGCTTGTCCTCCTGCGATTCATGCAAAACAAAACCGGATTTTAAGGATAAGACAGCACCAACTGTTACCTGGTTACTGACACATGCTTCTGGCGTGAAAGACAGTATTAACGGTTCCGGCACTTCCGTTATTAACATGGGAGAAGCCGTGCATGTGCTGGCTGTAGTAAAAGATGATGGCGGCATCGTGGAAGTGACCACTTCGCGGGCCACCGGCTATGATTGCCTCGGTGATGTATTGCAATCGCCTTCCTTTGGTCCGTTTGAACAAACGATTCCGGTGAGCCTTGATGCAAATGGTGAAGCGTTAAAGATGTTTCCGGTGGCGTTTGATGTGAACACCTTGCTGATCTGCCCGCAAGGACTTGAATTTCAGCAAGGCACTATCACGCTCAAGTGTTCAGGTTTGAATTTTGGCAACCTGAAAACTGAAGGTGTATTGTCGATTCACGTGAACAAGCGATTTTAATCCGGATGTTTCCATATAAAAATCGGGGTTAAAACTTAACCAGCTAAAAGGGGATGTACTCCTTAATTTTAGAAAAAATCAGGAGCGGTCAATTTTTCTTCAGCGCCAGGATCGAAAAATCACTTTCATCTCTAACTATCGTATTTGACAAATGACCCAGTCCGGTGATTTCCATTTCTACGGTGTCCCCTTCCTGCAACCACTGTTCCCGGTAATCGGCGTTTGCTAATTTTCCAGTGCCATTCAATTCGAGGAAGCAACCCGTGCCAACGGTGCCACTTCCTATCACATCGCCGGGCAGCAGATCAACGCCGTAGGACGCGCGTTCAATTATCTCGGCGAAGGTCCAATCCATATCGCTCATATTTCCGCTTGAAACGAGTTGTTTGTTGACCCAGCATTTCATGTCAAGGCTATAGTTGTTTCCCGTATGGCCATCCTTACAAGGCACCTTATAGGCTTCCAGTTCTTCGGGCGTAACCAGCCACGGGCCAATGACAGTAGAGAAGTCCTTTCCTTTCGCAGGACCCAGGTTGAGTTTCATCTCTTCCATCTGTAAAACCCTTGCGCTCATGTCGTTCATGATCATATAGCCACCTATATAACCGTCAGCTTCTTCAGCGCGGATGTTTCTTCCTTTCCTGTTGATCACGATGGCAACTTCCAGTTCAAAATCCAGTTGTTGAAAATGATCCGGCATGCAAACAATATCGCCCGGGCCCTGTATGGCGTTGTGATTGGTAAAATAAAAGATAGGATACTCGTCGAATTCCGGTATCATATCCACCTTGCGGTTTCTGCGTGCCGCAGCTACATGCTGCCGAAAAGCGTATCCATCACGGCAGGAAGTGGGTTGCGGCACGGGGGCCATCAACCTCGCTCCGTTTAAGGGCTTTGGCCTGGCGCGCACTGATTTGCCTTCTTTGAGCAGCTTGTCATATTCAAGTGCTATCTCAAAGGCTTCTTCACCACCATATAAAAATAACTGCATATTGCCGGGCAGGCGCCAATCCATATCCTGCAAATCGTAATAGTTTTCTTCATGCACCATAGCAAGATGATCCTGTTCATCGGTGGCATTATAGTAGCTGATCAGTTTCATGAATGTTTAAGTTTGAAAAGGTGGTCAGAATAAAAACGCCTAAAGATAAGTGCTGCCTCTTCTTTGCGGGCATAAACCCGGATTTTTCAATGGAAATTACTTGATAAAATAGCAAGGGATGGAAATTTTTTCCGGGCAAATGCACTATTCCTTCCAGTCAGAAGATGCGGGATGATCGGCTCTGGATTTAGCTTTTTGCAGCAATCGCTCTATGATAAGGTCGGCAATAACTTCTGCTGGAGGCATGCCGGGATTTGCCGCCAGCGTGGATTTTGCCTTGCTTTCATCCACGTCAATCCGGTACATGAGCCACAACAGTTTCTCATAGTCGTGATCGAGCAGTAAGCTGATCCGGTCAATCAGCAACTGCCGTGCTTGGCTGAAGGTCATTTCATCATTGTCTGTTGCGGAGCAATCCATATAGCTGTTGAGCAGGTGCCAGAAATGTTTCCGTAAGCTGACTGGAAGAGGATTGTTCATGTGTTGAAAGTAGGTTACTAATCAGAAAGCTGCAGACAGGTTGCTGGAGAAAACTACCGCAGGCCAATAAAAACTCCTTTAGCTGTTAATCGGACTTCGCGTCTGACTCCGGAAATTCCAACCTTTATTCTTGCCAATTTACTTATCATCCTATCGGCGAAATGAAGGTGATTTTTTCTCAAATTACAACTTCTGGAAACTCCCTGAATAAGAATGGCGCGAGGATGTAATCCGTATCGAATAAAACCCGGGAAGCAACCCGGAGATATCCAGCTTACCTGATGTAAAATTTTCGCCATAAAAAACCATTCCTCCCATGGAATTGTAAACCGAAACGCTTTCCCATTCCTTTATTCCTGAACATCGTATTTCATTCCCCGCGGGATTCGGAAACAATTTGAAATCAGCAGGTGCATCAGGATCAGTGATCAATGTTACCAATTCCTTTTTCAATGCCAATCCATGCTGTCCACAGGCATAAACGGCATGACCGTCAAAACCAAGATCGCTTAACACTGCTGATGCAGTATAATCAAGTTCCCAGTCCATTCCGCCATTGGTGGTTCTATAAATCTGATGCTGACCGGAGATAAAATATCCATTCAGCAAATCCGTAAACAGTAATCCGTCTCCACCGGTAATTCCGCTTGATGCCACTTCGCTCCAGTCCATTCCCTGGTTGTTGGTAATAAACAACTGACCATCTCCGGAAATTGCAAACCCGGTAATGTTGTCCACAAAACTCATCCCCGTCATGTAATAATTGCCCGTGATATTGAGCGTATCGAATGACCAATTCACGCCATAGTCAGTGCTTCTGAAAATTCCTTTATGGTAGATCGCCATAAAAACAGAATCATCAAAAGCTATCATTTCGGCAGGCACGAAGTAAGGCATTCCGGTCGGTACCGACCATGTACTGCCACCATCACTGCTGATATAAGTACCGGCAAGACCTCCGTACACTCCATGCTGTTTGTCAGAGAAGCAGATTGCTGTTATAAAGCAAGTGCATCCTCCGGTGGTTGCCCAACTGCTTCCGCCATTATAAGTACGCTGTATATTTCCACCTCCGTTTCCGACAAATCCTGTATCAATATTCCTGAAAAATGCAGCCGTGTAAATCAGTGATGATGCATTCTGAACACTGGTAAAACCGGCTCCGCCATTATAGCTTTTCAATAATAGCCCATCATCACCAAACATAATAAACGTGTCGGGAGCCACTGCATTGCATACCCAGCAGATCGGGTTGGTGTTGGTGGTCAACCTACTGCCAATCTGGGCGCTTAACACGGAATGCTCGGCAATAAGCAGGAAGCAACCCATGAATAAATATTTTGGCCCGGCTGCCACTGCCAGGGTCCGGCATAATCTCGCTGAGAAATTTTTTGACGATTTTTCATGCGCTCATTTCATAAAGCTTTTCATCCAAAGAAAGTAACATGATCAGCCAATTGGTTACGGAAAAACAAACATCCTACTCCTTCAAGATAGTAATTGAATTTCTGAAAATAGAAATTTTTCCTGCTGTGATAGCAGAACTGTTCTTCCAGCCATCTTCAGAACTTTTCCATCACACCCAAACCAAACAAGGCATAGTCATATTTTACCGGATCTGCAGGATCAAATGACCGCAGGGCAGCGGTGAGTTCCAGCGCAGTTTTCCAGTTCGTTTGTTTGCTTTGAATCAACCCTAATTTCCGGGCAACACGATCCACATGTACATCACAAGGACAAATCAATTGTGATGGTTTAATTCTTTTCCACAAACCAAAGTCAACTCCACAGTTATCCTTTCTGACCATCCAGCGCAGAAACATGTTCAGTCTTTTACAGGCTGAATTCCTGGCGGGTGATGCAACATGTTTCCGTGTTCTTTGGGGAGCATCGGTCAAAGAAAAAAACAACTCATGGAAACCGATCAGCGCGGGGCCGGTATTTTCATCTTCATCCGATAGAAATCCGGAGAAGGCTGTTTCCAGAGAATAGTTTTCGCGATAGTAAGTGCTGAAGAAATGAATAAAGTATAAGACATCTGTGGCATTAAAAGTCCGGTGCTTGAATGCAAGAAAACGCCGCAGGTCCTTTTCCTGATGGTGCAGCATGAAATCATGCGGTGCATGATCCATCAGTTCTGTTAAACGATGGCAACTATTGAGGATGGATGTACGGTTTCCCCAAGCCAATGTAGCAGCAAAGAAGCCTGCAATTTCTATATCCTGCAAGGCAGAAAAGCGGTGCGGGATGCTGATGGGATCGGAAGGTATAAATGACGGCCGGTTATAACAGGCCACCTTTTCATCAAGATAACGTTGGAGTTTTTGTAAATTCACGATGACAAATCTAAGCGCTATGTACCATAAATATTTATTGATCGCGGCGCTTATCTGCCTGTTCTCTTTTGCCGAAGCGCAAGAGTATTCTTTCGGAGCGGATATCTATATACACTGCATTGATGGCGGCTATGGTTATATTCAATACGATGCGCCGTTATGGGTTGGTACCAATCACGGTGTCTATTCCGTAATAGGCGGCAATGATTATTTTGATTCACTCAACTCACCGCTTCCATCCAACTACATTACGGCGATTGATCTTCACTATACCGATAACAATTTATGGATTGGAACCAATGCCGGCTTTTGCAAGAAAGATGCATCCGGAAATTTCTGGGACTGTTTTACCACAGCCAATAGCGATCTGCCTTCTGATTCCATCACTTGCCTGTTGGATGCAGGACACGATTCCATCTGGATTGGCACCAGGAACGGCCTGGCCCTGTATTTACAGGCGCTGGATAGTTTTCAATTATTTACCACTTTTAATTCATTGCTTCCTTCCAATCAGGTCACTTGCCTGGAAAGATTCTCGTTTGAGCCTATGGATGATTTTCCCTTTCCCCTATTTATTGGCACAACTGCAGGAATAGCTTATATAAAAAACAACAACTGGACAGTGTTTGATACGTCCAATTCAGGTTTATCCAGTAATTACATAACGGCAATAGCTGCTGATTGGTGGACGGATACAGATGCATGGATTGCCACAGCCGGCGGCGGAGCAAATCATTTAATCGCTGATACGTTTATCAACTACATGACCTCCAATCAAAAGATAAAATCCGACACACTGCAATTCATTGAATCCCTCTTCGATGGTGATGGTGTATATACCGGAAACAGTTTTGACTCACTGTACCTTCTCGATTATTTCGATGATAAATTCACAACTGCAGATATATCAAAACCGGTTACCAGCGCTTTTCAAAGGCGCGGAAACGGTGAATGGGGCTGGATCGGCACTGATCACGATATATATACATTTGATTTTACGGAAGGCATTGCTGAGGGCAAGCATCCTGTTCTTTGGCAGGCAGCGATACATGGCACAATCGTTTACCTATTTAACATACCGCCATTTTATGGAAAAACAAGTTTGAAGATCATTGACCTGCTGGGCCAAACTGTAGTGGAAAAGACATTATCAGCCGGTCAGACTTCAGCTCAACAACTTACCATACCTCCTCTTGCTGCCGGAGTTTACCTTGTGCAGTTGCAAAATGCAACGATGTCAGCATCCGTCCGTGTGCTGAAATCATACTAAGCCGGATTCTTCTGGGTAAATTCATTTACTTGTTGTCCTTCTCGACTTCGCTCGAAGTGACTGTGATTTCGCCTTTGCCGCTGCGATGAAACGTTGATTGATTAGTCTGCAAAACAATTTGTCTGCTACGTATCGGCTGATAATTGGCGCCTGGTGTACCAAAGACGAGTGATAGTTCTATCCGTTGTTGGTCCGGCGTACCACCTTGATTTGCTTATACCAATATCTGCGCAGTCGTCATTGTATAGCGACCGTGACTACCGAAAAACTTCTCGGATTTTTTAATCCGATAAAAAATTATTGACCATACATTTGCGAAACCGAATAGTTGCATTATATTTGCAACCGTTTAGTTTCATATTTATAACAAAAATGAGAAAATTAAAATTACAAGTGCAAATGACTGTTGACGGTTTCATATCAGGACAAAACGGGGAGATGGACTGGATGAGCTTACCCTGGACAGATGATATAAACCATTATGTAAGAGAAATAACAGAACCTGTTGACACAATAATTTTGGGAAGAAAGCTTGCCGAAGGATTTATTCCACATTGGGAAAATGTAGTTCAAGACCCAAAGAACCCTGAATATGAAGGCGCCTTAAAATATACATCAACCTTGAAAATTGTATTTACAAAGTCAATGGATAAATCCATTTGGAAGAATACAGCCATTGCAAACGGAGAATTGGTTGAAGAAATTACAAATTTAAAGAACACTGCAGGCAAAGACATTATTGCCTATGGCGGTGGTTCCTTTGTTTCCGCACTAATTAAAAACAAGCTCATAGACGAATTGCATTTATTTGTAAATCCTTCTGCTATCGGTACTGGAATGCCGATCTTCCAGGAACTTACCTCCGTGCAAAAATTCAAAGTTGTTGACGTGAAAAAATTTGACTGCGGCATCATAACATTGATATACCAACCCATTTAAAATGCGAAGAGATATTTTCCAGGCAATAGCTGACCCATCAAGAAGAGCAATCTTAACACTTATTGCTCTTCAGGCAATGACACCCAACGCCATCGCTGAACATTTTGACACTTCAAGACAGGCGATTTCAAAGCATTTGAAAATATTAACAGAATGCGAATTGGTGAAGCAAAAACAAGAAGGTCGTGAGATTTATTATCAATTAGAGGTAAAGAAAATGAAAGAATTAGATAAGTGGCTTGAACAATTCAGGATAATTTGGGAAAGCAGATTTAATGAATTAGATAAAGTATTAACGAAACTTAAAACAACTAAAAAATAGTATGGACTTAATATTTGACTTTACCGTAAATAAGGAAAACAACACAATTACAGTAATCCGGGAATTTAATGCCGAACTCACTTTGGTATGGGACGCTTACACAAAAAGTGAAATTTTAGATCAATGGTGGGCACCCAAACCTTGGAGAGCAGAGACTAAATCAATGGACTTCAAAGAAGGCGGACATTGGCATTATGCAATGTGCGGACCATCCGGTGAAAAACACTGGGCATTCATGACCTATCAAAAAATTGAATTTCAAAAGGTATTTACCGGTGTTGAAGGATTTACAGATGAAAACGAAATTGTAAATAATGAACTGCCTCAATCAAAATGGGAAGTTTCATTTCTGAATAAAGGTGAAACAACCCTGGTAACAACTCATATTTTCTTCGACAGTTTAGAACAACTTGAAGCTATCATCAAAATGGGATTCAAAGAAGGTTATACCATGGCAATGGAGAATTTAGACGAGGTGTTAGAGACGCAAAACCAAGCATGAATAAAAACAACGAACGCCTGGCAGCGGTTTGGCAAAATGGCGGGTATTGTGCTTCTATGACATATTTGTGATTCCGTTGTTGTTGGTCTTTGCTGAGTCCACTGCGAGGCCAGACCAACAACTCAACAGTTTTGATTGATGCTGCAGCGATGTGGTACTCTGCCGTTGTGGGTCTGACCTCCCGCCTGGCTTTGCAAAGAACAACAACGTGCAGTAGTGGCTAAACAAACTGTAGAGTTTCTCATGAACTTTAGTGCTAAAAATCCAGCACTTCGACAAGCCGCAAAACGAATCATGCATCAAAAAAAAACAGCGCCTGAGATGCTAACCACAGGCGCTGAGCGATGACGTTTATTTTTCCTATGCGTTTACCGCCAGTGGTTTCAACTTAATGATGCCTACCCAGTTAAACAACCGGATGAATGGATACACGGGATCAATTTCATACCACTTAATACCGAAGTTGGCACGGCCGGGATGACTGTGGTGATTGTTATGATAGCTTTCACCCAACATCAGGAAATCAACCGGAAGCAGATTTTGCTTGTATCATTCACCTTAAAAGATACAGAACCGATGGTATGCGCGAACCAGTTGATGATCGCTCCCCGTGAAAAGGTCCCATTACAAAGTGAATGGGTAAAAGGAGAAACATCCACCAATGTGTGGCAAACATCATATAGAAAATCACATAGAAGGCACCCCAGGCGATGCGGCTGTACCAGCTATCAGCAAATTTTTCGAAAGCGGCCAGTAAGGAAGATCCTTCTTGAATTTTTCATCCACCGGATAAGTACCATGTAATATTTCCATATAGATCACCTTGGTGCGCCCACATCATGGCCCAGATATTTTATCGTATTTGGGTGAATGAGGGTCTTGCTCCGTATCCGCGTAAGCATGGTGCAACCGGTGAAGAATGCCATAGGAATATGGGCTCAGGTAAGAAGAACCCTGTGTAAGCCAGGAAAGAAAAATAAACACTTTTTCCATGGTTTTGGACATCGTGAACATCTGGTGCGCTGAATAACGATGATGGAAAAAAGTCTGGAAGAAAAGTGAGAAGTACCAGTGACAGGCAAAGAAAATGAGAATGATCATGTGGTTGTAAGTTAATTTGTTAAGTATTCTAAGCCCGGTTCCCGTTAGGTGCAGGATAAGCCGGATTGATGAATATGCAGTAAAAACCTGCTTTAAAAAGCCGCGCAAACTTACGACAAAACGGCGACTTGACCAAGTGTCCGCCAATCATTCCACCCATCCGGCTGAAAGTGAATGTAAGAACTGCACACTTTGCCTCATATCATCACTCAGCACGCGGTCAGCCTGATTGAAAGCAACAACGGAGCGGTAATCGCTGAACAGCTTTTCAATAGCGGCACTGCTCTTTAATGGTCGGCGGTATTCAAGGGCCTGCGCAGCATTCAACAATTCAATTGCGAGAATGTTTTCCAGGTTTTTCATCACCCTGTAGCATTTAGTAGCGCCATTGGCTCCCATGCTGACATGATCTTCCTGTCCGTTCGACGACATGATGGAATCTACTGATGACGGTGAACAAAGCTGTTTATTTTCACTCACCAACGCTGCAGCCGTGTATTGCGGAATCATCATGCCGGAATTTACGCCTGGCGACGCCACGAGGTAAGGTGGCAAATTACGTTGCCCGCTCACCAGCAGGTAAACTCTTCTTTCACTGATACTTCCCAGTTCAGCAAGCGCGATAGCCAGGAAATCAAGGGCAAGGGCAAGCGGCTGCCCGTGAAAATTTCCACCGCTTACGATGACATCTTCATTCGGAAACACATTCGGGTTATCTGTCACGGCATTAACTTCCGTAGTAAAAACAGATTCGCAATAGCGGATCACATCTTTGGATGCACCATGAACCTGCGGTATGCAACGGAAGGAGTATGGATCCTGGATATCCGTTTTTTCCTTCGCTGCCAGCTCACTTCCGGCCAGCGTCTTTAAAATAACAGCAGCGGTTTCCACTTGCCCGGCATGTGGCCGGATACTGTGGATTAATTCGTTGAACGGATCCAGCCGGCAATCAAAAGCATCGAGTGACAGGCAGGCAATCAGATCCGCACAACGGCTTAATCCTTTTGCCTTTAATATGATCCACGTCGAATAAGCACTCATGAACTGTGTACCATTGAGTAAAGCGAGTCCTTCTTTAGATTGCAGTT
The DNA here is from genome assembly GCA_044227805.1 of Chitinophagales bacterium. GTDB lineage: Bacteria > Bacteroidota > Bacteroidia > Chitinophagales > UBA10324 > JACCZZ01. Next base: position 17,722 of record JBGAWA010000078.1, read on the forward strand.
TGATCGGCTGCCAGTTAAATGCTTTTAGCAGTTCTGCAGCAGCCCATTTTTTATGTTGGAAATTCACTTCACCCATACCCAGCAGTGGAAGGCTTAAATGTGCCAGCGGAGCAAGATCGCCGGAAGCGCCGAGTGAGCCCTGCTGATAAATGACCGGCAGGATATCATGATTGTAAAAATCAATGAGTCGCCATACGGTACCGATGTCAACAGCCGAATTTCCATATGACAACGATTGAATCTTCAGCAACAACATCAGCTTCACAATTTCCTGGGGCACCTCTTCCCCCACTCCACAGGCATGGCTCATCACAAGGTTCTCCTGCAACTCTTCAATCTGGTGACTGGAGATGCGTATGTTACGCAGGGAGCCGAAACCGGTATTGATCCCATAGAATGGATGATCGGCGGTTTTTAATTTTTGATCGAGATAGCTGCGGCAGGCAATTATTTTTTGCTGTGCACTTTCCGACAGCGCCAGCTTGTAGTTGCCGGTGATAATCTCCCTGATTTTTTCCAGGGAAAGATGTCCGGAGCTGATTAAATGAGTAGTAGGCATAATTTATTTCAAGGCATTGGTGAATGTGCGAAGATGAAGAATGATTGATGAAGCCGCTTCAACCCGGATTCTTCAAAAGAAGAAGCTTGCTTCGCTAAGGCTTTTATATGCTAAGAGCTCGTTCCTGTTTATCAGAAAAGAAAATGATTCACAGACCCCAAGCAGTACCATGTCGGGCTGAAACCCATTGCTGTTTTGCACTGCAAGACCCAGTTTAAGCGGCTCACCGGCTGCTACTTCATGCGCAGCATGACTCCATTGATGGTTAAGTTCTCCTGTTCGCCGCTCGACATGTTTTTAAGCGTAAGCTGTCCGGTTTGCATTTCATTTTCACCAACCAGCACTACGTATGGGATGCCTTTATCATCAGCATACTTCATCTGCTTCTTCATCTTTTCTGATGAAGGATAGATCTCCGCCGCGATTCCTTCGTTGCGCAACTGCTGAACCAGGGGCAGCGCATAATGCAATGAGGCTTCATCAAAATGAACGAACAGGATTTTTGTTCCTGCCTGCCTGCTTTCAGGGAAAAGATTCATCTCTTGCATCACATCAAAAATCCGGTCGGCGCCAAAGGAGATGCCGACCCCTGATACACCCTTCCATCCAAACACTCCGGTGAGATCATCATACCGCCCGCCACCGCCCAAGCTACCCATCTTCACAGCGGTGGGTTTCACTTCGAGAATGGCACCGGTATAATAATTCAATCCGCGGGCAAGGGTGAAATCCACTTCCACTGCCGCCGCCGTACTGCCGGTTAATGCCAGGTATTCATAAATAGTTTCCAGCTCGGTAATTCCTTTAAGTCCTGCAGCGGAGTTCCGCAACAGTTCTTTAGCTGCACTCAATTTATCTGCAGCACTTCCGCTGAGGCTGAAAAATTTTTCAATCAGTTGCAGCTGGCTTTCACGCAACCCTTTGTGGGTGAGTTCCTGCCGAACTCCCTGCAAACCGACTTTGTCCAGCTTATCTATGGCGATGGTGATGTCAATAAATTTATCAGCCGCCTCGATGGATGCCGCCATTCCTTCCAGCACTTTCCGGTTGTTGAGTTTAATGATCACAGGAATACCCAACTTAACGAACACTTCATCATACATGCGGATCAATTCCATCTCATTGATCAGTGAATGGCTGCCTACCACATCAGCATCACATTGGTAAAATTCGCGGTAGCGGCCACGCTGCGGACGATCAGCCCTAAAGACAGGCTGTATCTGGTAGCGCCTGAACGGAAAGGTGATTTCATGTTGGTGCATTACCACATAACGTGCGAACGGTACCGTTAGATCGTAGCGCAGCCCCTTCTCCGTAAGATGCGAGAGCTCGAATTTGAAATCGGAGATAATTTCGGCGCCATTCCTGGATTTTATTTTCTGAAATGGATCACCTGAGTTGATAATTCGAAACAGCAACCGGTCTCCTTCTTCGCCATACTTTCCCTCCAGCGTAGTCAGATTTTCCATAGTAGGTGTTTCAATAGGCTGATAGCCATATTTTTCAAACACCGCTTTTATGGTATTGAAAATATATTGCCGGCGGAAGACTTCCTTCGGTGATAAATCGCGCGTGCCGCTGGGTATGGAAGGTTTACTCATTTTTGTACTGAACATTTAATTCTATCCAATCAATCCATTACTTGACTACCGCTTCTTTGCGCTGCGTTGCATGATTAACGACATCAGCATAGCGATCAGCAATCCGGTCATCATGGTGGTTCCTCCACCGTAAGTAAACTGTCCGAACGGCGAGTACATAGCCTTAACACCGGCTATTCCCTTATCAATCTGCTCCTGCGAAGCTTTTTCCGTTTTATAATATTCTGTTGCCGCGGTGATCATTTCACTCACATAATCCGTATTCACATATTTCACATACACCATCAGGTAGGATCCTACCATCAACCCGACAACAAAACTCACCACCATACCGGCTGTCACTGCTTCCCGGAAGGTGATCACGCCTCCCTTGTCACGGTCGCGTTTCATAAGAATGGCAAGATAAATAGCCACAGCAAGAACGAACAGGCTGAGATAGGGTGCATACTTTCCCATGTTGGCAGACTCCCACTGCATATAATAGCCAAGTGACATCCACCCTAAAGAGATGAATCCGGCTATCATTCCATATTGTAATTCTCGTGACATCTGGCAAAAATGAAAGCCGAAGGTAGTGAGGAGAAAGCAAAGATGGGTGAGAATTGAAACTTCGGGTGAATGGCGAATATCCCGACCTCATAGTAAAATATGATTAGACTACACTCAACATGATATCACGGTAACCCTTAATGGTGTCGAAGGTTGTTCACCAACCAAACGAAAATTTGTCATACAGCCGAGACAGCAGGTACAAATCCATGAATGGGCAGGGTCTTTCTATTGAAAACTAAAAGGTAGAGAATTGGTTTACCTGTTCCTTCTTCCACCATCTCCATCCGAAATATTGTCAAATGACTGATACCATAAATAAATATTAAAACAACAAAAGCGCAGGCTGATGAGTCCTGCGCTTTGCTGGCATTCAACCCCTGTGAAAAACTATATACTGATCTTTTCGCCGACCTTGCTGCTGATCAATCCGTCGGTATCCATCCACTGCTTCAACTCCTTCATGCCGATATTGCATCGCAACCGCAGAAAAACAAATGATGATGTTCCGTCATCAACGAGCACCACTACCTGCCTGATTTTATCTTGTTTGTTTTGTTTAAGCTGAACAGAAACATTTTCCTCCGTTGAACTTACCGTTACCAGTTCGTCAAATCGCTGGCGCCTGATTTTTTTCATCTTCTTGTCATACTTGCCGGAAGCATTGTATTCGGCATAAGCACATCCTTCGCGCACCACGATACTGGTGCTGCGTATTTTTTTCAGTGCTGTTTTCAATTCCGGCTCCTTTTCCGCCGGTACAAACCATGATCCCACTTCCATTAGAAAACCGGGCACATAGAGCGACAACCTGGTGGATTCATTATCAGTTGACGAATGATGACTGGTTTGAGGATTTGCTGCCAACACTACAGCCGGACAACAAAAGAGCAAAAGGCAGAAAATATTTTTCATGGGTGAAGATTTAACAGTAAATAAACTCGGGAGATCTTTTTTCTTATG
>JBGAWA010000079.1:0-20931 GCA_044227805.1 Chitinophagales bacterium
TTGGAGATACGATTGATCTTGTCCCAACCAGTGCGCACATTCTCGGCTTTCATGAATATATTCCAGCAGGATTGTTGCCTGGCAGAATCCTCGATGAAGCATTTACGTAAGCAGCAAACCCGAAGCTTTAACACTGATCATGCTACCCCTAAAAAAAAGGATATCGGAGGAATATCATCGGCCGCTGCAAAAGTCATTCTTTTTGCTGATCGCTATAGCAATGATATTATTCCATTCCTGTGGCAAAAATTCAGAGGCAGAAATCCAGGTACCTCCCTTCAATCCATTCGACACCATAACCTATAATCAGGATATTGTGCCAACCGCACCGCCAGACTCCTTCACCTTTGCCGGCATCCATCAATATATCTTGACGGTGAAGTGTGCTGTCAATGGATGCCACGATGGAACTTTTGAACCGGATTACCGGACGGTGCAAAGCGCCTACAACAACCTGGTGTTGGCTCCGGTACTCCGCAATACAGAGGACTCATTGTTTTCATATAGAGTGGTACCCAATGACACCACCCAGTCATGGTTATGGTATCGCTTAACCACCAATGATGCAACCTTGGGAAGAATGCCCCTGTATGACACCTTATTTCCTGCGCAGCGCGAGAAGATCAGTAAATGGATCATGGATGGAGCACCCGATATGTTCGGCAACTCACCTACCATTCCCAATTATCAACCTGCGCTGTATGGGCTTGTCGCTTATCTGCCCGATCAGGGTGATTTCAGGGTGGATACATTACGCGGTGGCATTACCACTCACCCGTTTATGGTCACACAAAATACAAACGTGAAAATCTGGATCGGTATCTATGACGATATCACATTACCTTTTCAGTTTACCTACAACAAAGTAAAATTTTCGACTGATCCTTTTAATTGGGAGGATGCCCTGGAGGTGCCATTGCAATCGCAAATAATACCCCACATTGAGCAATTGTTTGCCATCGACCTTCCTTTTTATCTCTGCTGCACCGTCAACACTTCCGCTTTTGAATTAAACGACATTGTTTACATGCGTGTCTATGTGCAGGATGCGGATCATACAACACCCACTGAAATTCCGGAAGACGGATCTCAGATATATATTCAAACTTACTGCTCATTTATCGTGCAATGAAATATCCATCTCAAAGCGCCCTGCAATTTGTCTGCCTGCTGCTGTTGCTGAGCCCGTTTATTTCTTGTCTGAAGGAAGAATCCTCTGCTAACCTTCCCGTTAGCAACATACCGGAGATAGCACTGCTATCCGTTTCACCGGCTGCTGTCCACAATCTGCAGGATTCTCTTTTATTTACGATGAGTTACATCGATGGCGATGGTGACCTTGGTGATTATGATGCCGACTCCTTGTCACTTTGGATAACCGATAACCGCTTTCCGCTTACAGAAAAATTTCACATCATCCCTCTTGCTCCACAAGGCGCATCCATTGTTATTACCGGAGAATTAAAAGTAGTGTTGGAACATATCATACTGAAAGATCAATCATCGGTTGCTGAAGCTGCAACATTTACTGTACAATTGAAAGACAGGGCCGGACATTGGAGCAATAGCGTTACCTCAGACACGATCATGGTATTGCCATAGCACAGACCTGCCAATGCCTTCAGGCATTTGCATAAACCTTAAGTACCGTTTCCCGTAGCGGACTTCCCGTTTCGGAGCAAATCATTTCCATCAGATCGGCAATCTGCTCCGCTTTCACCCAGCTGTTGAAATCCGCCTGAGGCATGCTGGTCCTGTTAGGTGGTGTATCAATGGTACTCGGCACAATCACCGTGGCGGTCACATTCATTCCCTTAGCATCAGCGTTTAATATTTCGGCCAGCTTGATTACCATTGCTTTTGAAATCGCATAGGCAACAGCATGCTTTCCGGCGGCAGCTTCCAGGGCCGGCCGCGCCCCAACAAATATCAACCGGCCATAGCCTTGCTCTTTCATATGCCTGAACAACGGACGCGCGACGTGATAAGCTGTTTCAAAATTCAGGCTATACATCTTTAACAGTTCATTATCATTTGCTTTACCAATATCTCCGGCTGCAAAGCCTCCGGCAAGCATCAATGCCCCTTCGATTGTTTTATACTTCGCAATCATGGCCGCGGCACAGGAGGCGGTGCCGGCTTCCTGCAGCAAATCAACGGTGCAAACTTCCAGCCGTTCATTTTTCGGAAATTCATCCAGCATGCTTTCATGCAGCACGGTAGCGATTACACGGTATCCGCCCTCGAGAAATTTCGAAACAACAGCCTTTCCTAAGTTACCATTAGCACCTGTAATGATGACGGTTTTATTTTGCATACAGCGGGTGATGAATGAAGGGTGAAAAAAAGCGCACAACATTTTATGCGCAAAAGTCTGATATAAAAATTCCCGAATAACTTACATCCTAAACAACTACATCAGAAAGCATGTCCTTTAACGGTACCTCCATGGTTTGTAAGTGGATTATGTAATTCGTAATTTTCTTTTAGCGAATGTAGCGGAAGCACGGTAAATTTTTACAGCAATTAACCGATCCGTATCCGGAATTTAATAAACCTCCTCCGTTTACCAACCGCTGTTGCTTAATGCTTCATCCTGCTCATATCATTAATATTCACGGAATGGGTATTCCGGTAAATCATGGTAATGATGGCCAGTCCTACCGCCACTTCAGCAGCTGCTACAGCCATAATAAAAAAAACAAAAATCTGGCCTGCCGGATCCTGGTGATAAGCTGAGAAGGAAACCAGCAAAAGGTTCACGGCATTCAGCATCAGCTCCACGCTCATAAAAATAATGATCGCATTACTGCGGGTCAGTACGCCTGCCACGCCAATCACAAAAAGTACTGCGCTGAGGTAAACGAAATGTTCTATCGGAACGGTCTGAAAAATTTGCGGCATGATCTTATGATATTGAGGAATCTTGTGTTTGCATTCAGTCTATGGAGAGTGCCATGTTATTGTACAGGATCCATTCCGATGGTCCGCACCTTTGTATCCTTCTTGCCCAGCACGACGGCACCGATCATCGCCACTAAAAAAAGTATGGAGGCAATCTCAAATGGTAACTGATACCTGGAATACAGGATATAACCAAGTGACTTTATGCTGCCAATGTTAACCGTTGACGTTGCAGCCTGTGAATGGCTCTGCAGGCTTGCATCTTTCAACGCGGACACAATCACGAGCAAGAGTAATCCTGCGGCAATCGCCGCACTCACCTTAAATAATACAGATCGCTTTTGCTCCGTCACCAGGTCAGGGTTCATCATCATGAGCACGTAGAGGAACAGCACCATGATGGCGCCGGCATAAACAATCACATTCACCATCCCGATGAAGGTGGCATCCAGCATGAAAATGTAGTTGGCGGAAATACAGAAAAACGTGAGCACCAGGTAGAGCACACTGTGAATTGGCTTTTGGGAAACCACTACCATCAAAGCACAGAAGATGGTTACAAAAGAGATGAAATAGAAAGCGGAGGTAAACATTGTTTGCCTGTGTTAAATATTGTTGAGAATCGATTTGAACGGACTAAACCCGGCTTCATGCATCCTTTAAAGTGGTGATCGGTGGAACAATTTCATTGCGTTGGAACCCTTCGACTAACCGGTCCTTCGCATAGATAAAATCATTACGGTTGAAACTGGCCGGTGCAAAAGTCGTCTCCAAAAATATTGCTTCCTTAGGACAGGCATCTTCGCAAAAACCGCAAAAGATGCAACGCAGCATGTTAATCTCATACTTCACGGCGTATTTTTCATCACGATAAAGATGCTCCTCTCCCTGTTTACGCTCACCGGCTTCCATGGTGATCGCTTCAGCCGGACAAGCCACGGCGCACAATCCGCAAGCCGTGCATCTTTCGGCACCATTTTCATCGCGGCGCAGCACATGCAGGCCGCGATATACCGCCGGCACGGCACGTTTTGTTTCCGGATACTGAACGGTAGCCTTCCGCTTGAAAAAATGCCGAATGGTGATGCCCATTCCCTGGAAAATGGCAGGCAGGTACATCCTTTCTACCAGTGTCATTTTTTTCTGCTCCAGAACCTTTCTTCTATTCGTAAGTGCTTGCATGGTTCCTTTTATAGTATGAGATTGTCAGCTTTAACTGTTGTTCGGTGGTTGCCTGCTTCAACTTCTGAAGATCATCAATCCAACTGCCGTTGCCAGAATGTTAAATATTGCCAGCGGGATCAATCCTTTCCAGCCGAGGTTCATCAATTGATCATAGCGAAAACGCGGGATCGTCCAGCGCACCCACATGAAGAAGAAAATGAAAAAAAAGATTTTCATGAAAAAGAAAAACAGCCCGATGAGCGTAACGAGGTTCTGCGATCCTGTTGCCTGCAGCAAATCATCCATAAAAGGAAAATTGTAGCCACCGAAAAATAAAGTTGCCATCACCGCACCAGAAATAAACATATTGATGTACTCAGAGAACAGGTAGAATCCCAGTTTCATAGAACTATATTCGGTGTGATACCCTCCTACCAGTTCTGTTTCGCACTCGGGTAAATCAAATGGCGTACGGTTGGTTTCAGCAAAAGCACAGATAAGGAAAAGCAGAAATCCCAATGGCTGATATAAAATGTTCCAGTGCATGCCGTGTTGCTGTGTTACAATTTCATGTAAACTCATCGTGCCGGTTACCAGCAGCAAGGCAACAATAGAAAGACCCATGCTGAGTTCATAACTGATGATTTGTGATGATGCACGAATAGCCCCCATGAGAGAAAACTTGTTGTTGGAAGCCCAGCCGCCGATCATGATGCCATATACGCCAATGGATACCACGGCAAAAACATATAAAATCCCAATGTCCAGGTCAACGATCTGTAATGAAATGTCTGTTCCAAAAACAGTGAGTGTTCCGCCCCAGGGAATAACAATACCGGTCATCAGTGCACAGGTGATGGCAATGGAAGGACCTAACACGAAGAGAAATTTGTTGGAGGCCACCGGGATCACTTCTTCCTTCATGAAGAATTTTAATCCATCTGCCAATGGCTGAAATATGCCACCTGGCCCTGCACGGTTGGGTCCGATCCTGTCCTGCATAAAGGCCGCTACCTTACGCTCGGCAAAAGTGGAGTACAGCGCAACCAGCATCGTTACCGCAAACAAGGCAACGATCAATAGCAAGGTAGGAAGTAAATCAAGTAACGTCATTCGAACTGATTGTTTTGTAAACGATTCTTTCGGTTATTAAAAACGGGCAGGATCTCCCATTCACTCCTCCGGTATTCTTACCTATGTAACACCTTCAAACGAATCCCATTTTGCATTATCCAGTTTTGAATACAACTGATCGGGAAGTTCTACCGTTTCTTTCGGGTATTTATTGGCGGTGATCACCGACCATTTTTCTACTGCACGAGGCCCCTCTACCACCCAGTCTTTTGTATCGAAATGATCCCAGCGGCATTCATTGCAGATAAAGTCCTTCACTTCGTCATACTGATCCTTTCTCGCCGTTACCCTGTACACTTCTTCGCCACGCATCCATAATACCACCTTACCGGAGCACTTGGTACAATTTCGATGTGCATCCATCGGGAGTAAGAACCAGACACGGTTTCTGAACCGGAAATGACGGTCGGTGAGTGCACCAACCGGGCAAACATCAATCATATTACCGGAGAAATCATTTTCAACCGCTTTCTGGATATAAGTAGAAATTTCAGAGGCTTCGCCCCGCCATAGCACACCATGCACTCTCTCCTGGGTTAACTGATCTGCCACCTGCGTGCAACGGTAGCACAGTATGCAACGGGTCATGTGCAGTTTAATGTGCGGACCGATATCAATCGGATCAAATTCCCGGCGATGAAATTCACTGCGCGTCTTTTGCAGTCCATGTTCGAATGCGAAATTCTGCAGTTCACATTCACCGGCCTGATCACAAATCGGGCAGTCGAGCGGATGATTCACCAACAGGAATTCAACGATACCACGTCTTGTCTCCAATACCTCCGGAGAGGTTGAGTTGAGCACGACCATTCCATCCTGCACAGGGGTGCAGCAGGCTGCAACAAGTTTGGGCATTGGCCGCGGATCTTTTGAAGAGCCCTGTGCCACCTTTACCAGACAAGCCCGGCACTTACCGCCGCTGCCCTTTAATGATGTATAGTAACACATGGCAGGAGGAACCGCTTCACCACCAATCCTGCGTGCGGCATTCATGATGGTGGTGCCCTCTTCCACTTCCAGCTCAATTCCGTCGATTGTTACTTTGATCATACTGCTCTATTCTTTTGTTTGGCCATCAGATAATACGGGGAAGAACAATGCTGCTGACTTTCAATCCAGATTTACTTCACACGGTTGCTGCTGTTGTTTCCCCAATTCCATAATTTCTCACCAGGCACTCTTTCGGTTCACGCACATGCCACTCAAACTCATCTCTGAAATGGCGAATGGCACTCGCTACCGGCCAGGCTGCTGCATCACCCAATGGACAGATGGTATTTCCCTCAATTTTTTTCTGCACGTCCCATAGTAAATCTATGTCACTCATTTTTCCATGCCCATATTCGATGTTGTGCAGAATGCGCTCCATCCAGCCGGTACCTTCCCGGCAGGGTGAACACTGACCACAACTTTCATGATGATAGAAGCGGGTAAAATTCCAGGTGTTGCGAACGATGCACTGATCTTCATCATAGACGATAAAACCACCGGAACCCAACATGGTGCCGGTGAGAAATCCGCCATCGGATAATGATTCATAGCTCATCAAACGCGGCTCCCCATTAGCGGTTTTCATGATTAATCCGGAAGGAAGTATTGGTACGGAAGAACCTCCTGCCACGACCGCTTTCAAGCGCTTGCCGTCCTTTATTCCGCCGCAATAAACAGGAGAAAAAATAAACTCTTCCACGGGAAGTCCAAGTTCAATTTCATAAACACCCGGGTTATTGATATTTCCACAGGCGGAGATCAGTTTTGTTCCTGCACTTTTTGGAGTGCCGATCTTCGCATATTCGTCACCGCCATTATTCACTATCCAGGGAACCGCGGCTATACTTTCCACATTATTTACCACCGTTGGGTTACCATACAAACCACTTACTGCAGGAAAGGGCGGTTTCAACCTCGGATTACCACGTTTGCCTTCCAGCGATTCAATCAACGCTGTTTCTTCGCCGCAGATATAAGCGCCGGCACCGGTCTGCACCACGATCTCCAGGCTATAGCCAGAACCCAAAATATTTTTGCCCACTAATCCCGCTTCCTTCGCCTCTGCAATAGCCTTCTCCAACAGTGAAATAATCCACCGGAACTCACCACGCATATAAATGAAAGATAAGTTTGCCTCAAGCGCGTAACTGGAAGCTACTATTCCTTCAATAAGTAGGTGCGGAATTTTTTCCATTAGGTAGCGGTCCTTAAAGGTGCCCGGCTCACTTTCATCAGCATTCACTACCAGGTAGCGCGGTCTACCTGATTTCTTATCAATAAAACTCCATTTCAATCCGGTAGGAAAACCAGCCCCCCCTCTTCCCCGCAACCCTGATTTCTTCACTTCCTCCACCACATCAGCAGGTGTCATTTTCAATACTTTCTCCACAGCAGCATAACCACCTTGCGCACGATACACCGGTAAGGTATCGATACCGGTAATGGCCGCTTTATCAAGTAACAATTTCCTGCTCATTTTATGATCTGCTTTTTTCTCAATCAGGTTGGTAAGCAACTCTTCATGCTCAATGATTATATCGCTGCTTATTTCACTCCACTGCTCATTAAAACGTATTCAATATTGATGCTGGTTGCTGTCAATTCACCATTGACTTTTCCCACCAGCGCTCAATTATTCACCTCCGCCTTCTTCCTCAGCTCACTCAACAGTTGATCAACTTTCTCCTCTGAATCAAGGAACTCATGATACCGATCACCGCACTGCAACATAGGGGCATAACCACAAGCCGCTAAACATTCAACCGTTTTTAAGGTGAACAATCCATCAGCGGTGGTTTGCCCGTTTTTAATCTGCAGCTTTTGCTCCAGCTGGCTCAGCAGTTTTTCAGCCCCACGAACCATGCAGGGTCCTGTCTGGCAGACTTCCAGCAAAAACCGGCCAACGGGATTAAGATTATACATCGTGTAGAAAGTAGCCACCTCATAAACTTCTATCGGTTGAATATGAAGCAGCCTGCTTACATAATCCATCGCTTCCACGCTCAGCCATCCGCCGAACTCATCCTGTGCGAGATGAAGCAAAGGAAGCAGCGCTGATTTTTGTTTCCCTTCCGGATAACGGCTGATAATAGATGCAGCCTTTTTCAAAGTCGCTTCAGAGAACTCAACCTTTTTTCCTGTTAGGATGGCAAGCATAATTAACTGAGTAATTGCTTAAAAAAAGTAAATGGTCAAAAAATCACTTCGTCAATCATCAGGCATCTAATTCTCCTGCTATTACATTCAGACTGCTGAGTGTTACAATCGCGTCAGAGATCAATGACCCGGTCACCATTTCGGTATAGGCCTGGTAATAAATGAAGCAGGGCCTGCGAAAATGTAACCGGTAAGGTGCCCTTCCGCCATCACTGATGAGGTAAAAGCCCAGTTCCCCGTTTCCTCCTTCCACAGCATGATACACTTCGCCCTTGGGAGCATCAATTTCACCCATCACAATCTTGAAATGGTAAATTAAGGCTTCCATGTTATTGTACACTTCACTCTTCACGGGTAAATAATAAGCAGGTACATCAGCATGAAATGATGTCTTGTCATCAAGCTGTTCGAGTTTCTGCATAGCCTGTTTAATGATGCTGAGCGATTGCCACATTTCTTCTTCCCTGACCTGGAAACGGTCCAGCGTATCTCCCTTCGTTCCTACAGGAACGATGAATTCAAAATCTTCATAGGAGGAATAGGGATTCATCGCGCGAACATCATAATCAACACCTGTTGCACGCAGGTTGGGCCCGGTAAACCCATAACTCATCGCCCGTTCAGCGCTGATGGCGCCAGCACCGGCAGTTCGCTCAATAAAAATCCTGTTCCGGATCACCAGGTTTTCAAACTCCTTTAATACGCGTGGAAATTCCTCCACAAATTTTTCGAGTTTCCTGAAAGCAATATCATTGAAGTCACGTTCGAAACCACCCACCCGCCCGATATTGGTAGTCAGCCTGCTGCCACACACTTCTTCCCATATCTCATAAATCTTTTCACGCTGTTGCATGCAGTATAAAAATCCCGTGTATGCACCAGTATCAACCACCAGAATAGAGTTACAAATAAGGTGGTCAGCGATACGCGCCAGCTCCATAATAATTACACGCAGGTAATCAACTCTTTTAGGTGTCTTGATACCTAATAATTTTTCAACAGTAAGGTGCCAGCCAGTATTGTTGATCGGCGAGGAACAGTAGTTCAGCCTGTCGGTAAGCGGTGTGATCTGGTAAAATGGACGGTGCTCCGCAATTTTTTCAAAAGCGCGGTGGATGTAACCAATCGTAGATGTTCCGCTCACAATCCGTTCACCATCTATTTCCACAATGTTTTGAAAGACACCATGCGTAGCAGGATGCGTTGGACCAAGATTGAGCGTGATGGTCTCCTTTTCCAGTTCCTGCGATGCAAGATTAATATGTTGATTACTGGTGAGCATTTTCTTTTTCTGTGGTAGCTGTATGTAGTAATATCTGCAATTCCTGATTGTTATCTATGCACCAATTCGTTCTCTTCATTACTTGCCTGCCAGGATCAGTTTAGGATCCCTGCCAAACATTTCATCATTCTTATCTTTCCTTGTATTGTCTTCCAGCGGATACTGTTTTCTCAGCGGGAAGATGGTCATCTCATCTACATTAAGTATTCTTTTCAGGTTTGGATGACCTTCAAAAATGATCCCATAGAAATCATAAGTCTCCCGTTCCATCCAGTTTGCGGATTCGAAGACAGTGGTGGCAGAAGGAATTACAGGAGGATCGCCTGTAAGCGCTACTTTAATTCTCAGCCTGATATTATTGGTAAAACTGTGCAGGTGATAAACCACTTCAAAGGCTGCAGTCCGGTGTGGATAGTGCACCCCGCAAAGATCTGTCAGAAACGTGAAAGCCAGCGTTTCATCCTTGAGCAAAAACTCCAGTACCTGTATGATCTTGTCCTTGGTACAATTTACTGTCAGCAAACCATAAGGCTCAACGGGCGTTGAAACCGCATCGCCAAAACGGTTTGTCAGTTTTTCAAGTATCAATGCGGAATCAATATTTGACATGATTGCCTTGTAATGTCGTGCAATTAAACCCTAATAAAATTATGCAAGCTGCTCCATCGTTCTTTTCAATTGGCTGCTTGGCCTATCCTCCTTTCACCACCTCAATACCATACGAATTCAACAATGCCTGATACTCCGGTGAGTTCCTTCTTCCCAATGGCTCATTAGCTACCAGTTCCTGAATACGCATCAACCCGTCAATGATCTGTTCCGGCCTGGGTGGACATCCCGGCACATAGACGTCAACGGGGATAATCTGGTCAATACCCTGCAAAACTGAATAGGTATCAAAGATGCCACCGCTCGATGCACAGGCGCCAACAGCAATCACCCAGCGTGGTTCCGCCATTTGCTCATACACCTGTTTGAGAATGGGTCCCATTTTTTTTGCGATCGTTCCCATCACCATCAGCAAGTCCGCCTGCCGTGGAGAAAAACTCACCCGCTCCGCGCCAAACCTTGCAAAATCATAGTGCGAAGCCATAGAAGCCATAAACTCAATGCCGCAGCAGGAAGTAGCAAACGGCAATGGCCAGATGGAATTTTTCCTGGCAAGTCCAACCACTCTGTCTAAACTGGTAGCAAAAAAGCCCGCACCAGAAATGCCGTCCGGCGCTTCGGCAACCGTTATTTTCCGCTCTGAACTGACTACCGTTTCCATTTTGTGGTATTTATTTACACTTACTGTAAACCATTAGAATTCCATTCTTGTTCAGCGTGATCAATGAAATGCTGTTGTCCATTTTTAGCATTCCCATTTTTTCTAACCTTATTCCCAATCCAATGCACCGGATTTTACTATGTAAATAAATCCTGCGAGCAAAAGGCCCATAAACAGTCCCATGGTTATTAAACCATTCCATCCCAGTTCCGTAAAATTTACGGCCCACGGATAGAGAAAGACTATTTCCACATCAAACAAAACAAAGAGTATAGCAGTAAGGAAATATTTGATGGCAAAAGGCTGTCGGGCATTTCCGACAGATTTCACCCCACTTTCGAAAGCTTTTAATTTCTTCCTGGTTTCCAGTTTCGGACCTAAAAAGTGTGTACCCACCATGGTCGTAGCCACAAACCCTCCTGCAAAAATGAATTGAATCAAGATAGGCAGATAGTCTACCACAGTTGAATTCGAAGCAGCGTTGGACACTTCCAAAAAAAGAATCACGATGATAGAGTTTGCCTGCTTTTAATGGCTCACAAAGGAACGAACGAAAAGCGAGATAAGCAAATAGACAACTATGGGTATATCAAAGAGTTAATCCTGCATTTGCAGTTCAAAACAGCCACGGGCTTATTCGCGACGTAGCGTGTTTGACACCAGTGTCAGTTGGTGTTGTTCTTCATTATGTCGTTAGCTTCCAGGTATCATCCCGCTCGCTCTAAGTATTTATTGATTGTTTTGCCCTTGTTACACGCCGGCGTCAGCGGCCGTTTTTGCATCGCCAACGGCATATTCATGATAGGTCTTGATCGGAGCAAACTGAACAAGAGTGAATTCATACGAGAACGTCTATACGAGTCAAGCGTAACGCTTTGAAAAATCAAATAATCGCTGTTTCTTTACTTTGAAAAAATTAGTAATACTTTCTGAATGTAACACGTTCATACCATGAGACACTTTTTTACATTTCTTTTTTTCCTCCTGGCAGGCCGGCTGTTGGTTTGCTCACAGGATATAAACGCGTTAAAGGCGTACAATAACTATGATTTCATTCCGGGTGAGAACATTCTGTTTGAAGATAATCTGTCAGAGGCCATCATCGGAGAATTTCCCCCGCGATGGAAGTTAATAGAACGGCAGGGAGTGGTGAATACAGAGCAGGGAGCGAATTACTTTGTGTTTACCGAAAGCAACGTGGGAAGCATGGGCAAGATTAAACCCCGGATAAAGACAGCAAGTTATCTTAATGATGCGTTTACGGTAGAGTTTGATTTTTATTTGCCCGAAGAAGAGGTTATTGCCCTGGGGTTTGAGTTATCGGAAGAAGAGTCCAACTTCATTTCTATTGAAGCTGGAGAACAGATTATCAAGACCAACTATTTCCCTGAAGGCATTGAACTGAAAGGCCAGAGTTCAGAGATAGCCGATTTTTCAGCAACCTGGCTGCATGCTGCATTTGCCTATAGGAATGGACAGATCAAGTGCTACATCAACCAAAGCCGTGTGCTGGTGATTCCAAATTGTGAGTTTAAGCCGGTAGCGCTTTTCATGATGGGCTCAGCCAATGTGCGGATGCGCAACTTTAAGCTGGCTGATGGTGGTGGAATGAATATGCTGGATAAAATACTGACTGATGGCAAATTCACTTCACATGCCATCAATTTTGATGTGAATAAAGCAACGATCCGCGGTGAGAGCATGGGCTTCTTAAATGAATTGACGAAATGGCTTAAAACCAACAATACGGTGAAACTGGAAATTGGCGGGCACACTGATTCCGATGGTGGCGATGCAGCTAATTTGGCACTGTCTCAGCAACGGGCTGAAGCAGTAAAAAATATGCTGATGCAGGGTGGTATCCCATCTGAACGACTGATCGCAAAAGGCTATGGTGAATCACAACCCATTGCCAGCAATAGTACACCGGAAGGTAAATCCGAAAACAGGAGAGTTGAATTTAAAAAACTATAATCGCTATTACCATCAAAAGGATTGAATTGACAGCATGTACTCTTTGTCTCAGGCACTAATGCTGAGCCTCCATTCGGCCACAGCTGGTAACAATGCAAAGTGAGCGTGATGAAGTATCCATAAAAAACTGCTCTCATGATGCAGTCACCAGCTGATAAGAGATGCAAACGTTTTAGAGCAGTAGCGAAGCAGGATTTTTCTGCTGAAATTTCCGGCTTAATTTTCATGACTTTTGCCAAACGGCCATTGCTGCAGGTGGTTTGCTCTTAGCAGAAAAACAAAAATTCCAGCCAATATTATGCACAAAGCACCAACTATGTACTCCCAGCCGGATGAGAAAAATATAAACAGCCAGATCAGTATTCCCAGTATGGCAGGCAAGGGAAATGCCCACATTTTATAGGGCAAATGGATCTTGTCTTTCTTGTATCGAAGGTAAATCACACCTGCCGACTGACCTACGAACTGTATTAATATGCGCATCACGATGATGGCGGTAATTACTTCCTTCAGCTTAAACAGCAGGCTAAAGACAAAGGCAGTGGCTGCTAAAATCATTAATGAAACATGCGGTATCCTCTTTACCGGATGCACTTTGGCGAAAATGCGAAAGAAGTTCCCGTCAGCGGCCGCTGCATAGGGTACCCTGGAATAGCCAAGCATGACGGCAAACAACGAGGCAAGGGCAATCCATAAAATCATGATCGTGGCAAAAAGTGCTGCAGTCTTCCCATAAATGGCTTCAAAATAGGTAGAGACAATGAATTCTGAATCCCTTGCCTGCTGCCAGGGAATTACTCCGAGGATACAGATTTGCATTAACAGGTACAGTAGTGCTATTCCTCCAATGGAAATAAAAATGCTGCGCGGAATATTCTTGCTGGGATCTTTGATCTCGCCTCCCAAATGACATACGTTGTAATAACCGAGATAGGAATAAACTGTTTTAATGGAAGCATTACCTAATCCAAGGAAAAAGACAAAACTGAAGTCAAAGGAATTTTCAGGGTAAGCAAATGCTAGTGAGGCATCAAAATGAGTAAGACCGCCTACTATTAACCAGCCTATGGTGGCTATCACACCCACCCATAAAAAAACCGATAGCCTGCCAATAGAAATGATATTCCGGTTGAGCAATAAAAAGAGAAAAATAATGACAAAACCGCTCACTAACTTTTGTTCCACAGCTGATAGCGGAATCACATATTGGGTGTACATGGCAAAACCAATTGCTCCCGATGCTATTACAAGAGGAGCCTGAATGGTAGTTTGCCAGATATAAAGAAATGACATCAGTGATCCCCATTTCCTTTCACCATAAATCTTACGTAGAAACTGATAGCTTCCACCCGCCATAGGCATGGCTGCGCCCAGTTCACTCCATACAAAACCATCCATAAATGCCAGCACGGCACCGAGTATCCAGGCAAGAATACACTGAGGGCCATTCATTGCTCCAATAATAAATGGAATGGTAACAAACGGACCAATACCCACCATATCAATCATATTGATGGCAGTGGCCTGCATCAAACCAAGTCCGCGAACAAGTGGCTGATCTGTTGGTGGGTTAGTCAAGGAGTCAGAATAGTAAGGCTGACAAGATACCTGCAAAAATGAGGAAGGCAAAAAAAAACTCCCCCGATGAACCGGGGGAGAAAAAGTCCTAACTATGGCTACTAGTTTCGGCTTTTTATTGTTGGCCTTTCTTATAGTCGGCCAGGAATTTCTCAAGGCCAATATCCGTAAGAGGATGTTTCAGTAATCCTAAAATCGAATCGAGCGGACAAGTGCACACATCTGCTCCGGCTTCGGCGCAACGCACAATGTGCAATGGATTTCTGATAGAAGCAGCTAAAACCTCTGTCTTGTATCCGTAGTTCCCATAAATGTGAACGATTTGCTCAATCAGTTGTACGCCATCCCAACTCGCATCGTCAATTCTTCCAATAAATGGTGAAACGAAGTTCGCGCCTGCTTTGGCGGCTAAAATGGCTTGACCTGCTGAAAACACCAATGTGCAATTGGTCTTGATACCATTATCAGAAAACCATTTTAGCGCTTTAATGCCGTCTTTAATCATGGGTACCTTCACCACAATGGCGGGATGAAGTGCTGCAAGTTTCTTCCCTTCCTCCACCATACCAGCAAAATCAGTGGAGATCACCTCCGCACTTACATTCTTTCCTACCAGTTCACAAATCTTAATGTAGTGATTGAGAATATTTTGCTCTCCCTTTATGCCTTCTTTCGCCATCAGCGAAGGGTTGGTAGTTACTCCATCCAGTATCCCCAGGTCGTTCGCCTCTTGAATCTGACTGATATTGGCTGTGTCAATGAAAAACTTCATACAGGAAACTCGCTTATTTTTAAAGTGGAGAAAAGTGGGCAAGATACTTACATCGCACCGCTACAACCATCTACCCTTGCTGCCTTCCGACCCTGGGGGAGTTCAATAGGAGCTGGTCGTATAAGCCTTGCCCGCGACAAAAGTAATCTGAAAAGCTGCAAAAAGATGGGGCTGCGAAAAAAATAGTTTTAAACAACAAACCCCGAAATCTTGTGTAAAAGAAATCTTCCAAAATATCAGGCTGTTACAAATCAGGTATTTAAATGAAAACAATTCCATTTTAATCTATGTTATTGATAATCAATCATTTTAATCGATATTATTAAATGAACACTTGGTGTGAAATTTTGCTTGTTTTTCATTAAAAATCCTTGTAAGTAACATTTCATTCATAAGATAATAGGGCGGATCTGCCCATTTCATTTACATAAAGTCGATCGAAATCAATCGGATTGCTCTCCTTGACTTTTCAATTGAACCCGGATTCTTCAAAGGAAGGATCAGGATCAAATGTGGGTTTAAGCCATAGCAAACAAAATAGACTGTGTATTTCTTCAACTGATTTATCTTTAGCCAAAACCAATCATTCTGGATACCATTACGCATATCGTATTAGGCGCTGCCATCGGCGAAGCAATTGCCGGAAAAAAAATGGGAAAGCGTGCAATGCTTTGGGGTGCCCTCGCCAATAATGCACCTGACCTCGATGTGTTTCCCGGCTTGCTGCAAAGTGTGCCTGACTCTTTGTTATCCCATAGGGGATTCACGCACTCCATCGCCTGCGCTGCCATTGCTCCTCCGCTGCTAGCCTGGCTGTTTCAACGATTGTATCAAAAGAAGAACTATGGTTATACTGCCTGGTATCTCATTTTTGCATCTGGCTTTTTCGCTCATATTTTTGTCGATTCCCTAACTAACTATGGCACCGGATGGTTTGAGCCGTTCAGCCATTACAGGGTTTCGTTCAATACCATATTTGTCCTTGATCCTTTCTATACGATTTCGTTGCTCCTTTCATTTATTTGCCTGCTGATACTTAAATTCAAAGCACCTTCCCGCAAGTATTTTTTAATGGGTGGATTAGTCATCAGCAGCGCCTACCTGGTGTTTACTATTGTCAACAAAATATCGATCGATCGTTTCTTTCAGAAATCCCTGCAGGCAAGTAACATCACCGCCACAGCCTACATGACCACACCAACGCCATTGAATAACTTCCTGTGGTATGACCTTGCCAGAACAGACCATGGATTTTACATCGGCTACCGTTCCATTTTTGATACCACACCGGAGATGCAACTTACCTTCATTCCCCGGAACGACAGCTTACTCGCTGATTTCCGCAATGACCGCGGCGTACAAAAGCTGATTCGTTTTTCCCAGGATTACTATTGCATCACAAAAAATGACGCTGGTGGAATCGACTTTCACGACATGCGTTTTGGACAGCTTGGCGGATGGGATAACCCGAATGCCGGGTTTGTTTTTTCTTACAACATCACCCAGGGCGCGCAACATCAGGCTAACATTAACCAGGGCCGCTTTGAAGCATCAACGGGTGAGGCTTTTCATTCTCTTGTCCGCCGCATTAAGGGCGTTCATTAAATACGGTTCAGCTATAAAGTGTAGTGCAATACAAGGACTACAAAAGAAGTCTTGTCATGGCAAGAAATTGATTAGACAACAGTTGCTTTAAAAACTTGATCTTGCATCGTCAACAAATCAAATTATGGCCGGTATCTCTGTTTTTTTCAGTTACCCGAATCCCTTCCTTCAAAGCCAGGTTAACTTTGTAAATGAGATTGAGCAATACCTTAAAAGCCGCGGCCTTCAGCCACGCACCATTGGAAAAACTGATTACAGTACCCGTGAACCGTTGACAGGCATTCGCAGGCTGATGCTGGAATCAAATGGCCTTATCAGCATAGCACTGAAAAGAGTCTCGATAGAAAAAGGTACCTCCAGGCCTAACAGTGATTTAAATCAATCTGCTTCAGATGTATCGGGCCGATGGTTATCCAGCCCATGGTGCCACATAGAAGTAGCTATGGCCTTTCAGATCGGTTTGCCCATCCTGATTTTCAGGGAAAAAGGTGTGATTGATGATGGTGTATTGGAAAAAGGAATATCAGGCATCTACCTGCCAGAATTTGATTTATCGAAGGAAGAGAATTACCTGCAGACTGATGAATGGCGGCAGATTATTGGCGAATGGGAAGGTTATGTGCGCACCGTGCTGTACACAAAAGGAAAGCCGCCAAAGCTCTACTAGCGACTACATTTCGCCAAAATCAATACGATTGCACCGGCTAGACTGCGCCTGTCAACTGATTCAAGCACTTATTTCCCATCATCCCATCGAAGGTCTGAAAAGCAAAATGGAGGCTTAATCTTTCTTCACTTCCTGCGGCCCGCCTAAGGATTCACGCATGCTGGTATCCGCCTGTATATTTTTCATCTTATAATAATCCATGATGCCCATGTTACCGCTTCTGAAAGCTTCTGCCATGGCCTGTGGAATGAGTGCTTCGGCCTCAATAACTTTGGCCCGCATTTCCGTTCCGCGAGCTTTCATTTCCTGCTCAGTGGCAACAGCCATGGCACGACGTTCCTCTGCCTTCGCCTGTGCAATATTTTTATCGGCATTGGCCTGATCCATTTGCAGTTGCGCTCCAATGTTTTTTCCGACATCAATGTCAGCGATATCGATAGAAAGGATCTCAAAGGCCGTCCCTGCATCCAGTCCTTTTGCAAGCACCACCTTAGAAATAGAATCCGGGTTTTCCAGTACATCTTTATGAGACATAGCCGAACCGATACAACTGACAATTCCTTCGCCTACTCTGGCCAGCACCGTTTCTTCTCCGGCACCACCCACTAATTTATTGATATTCGTTCTTACCGTAACTCTTGCTTTGGAAATTAACTGAATACCATTTTTAGCTACTGCCGTCACCGGTGGTGTGTCAATCACCTTTGGCTGTACCGACATCTGAACCGCTTCAAACACATCGCGCCCGGCCAGGTTAATGGCAGTGGCCATTTTCCAGTCTAACGGAATATTTGCTTTATCCGCCGATATGATGGCACGTATCACCTGGTTCACGTTGCCACCTGCCAGAAAATGGGTTTCGATTTCATTGGAAGAAACATGCAACCCGGCCTTGGTGGCATTAATCAATGCATCCACCACCAACGCCGCCGGCACTTTCCGGATTCGCATCGCCACGAGCTGTCCAATGCCAATCGGTGCACCGGCCACCAATGCCCTGATCCACAGGTTGAGCGGAACGATATACAGAAATAAAAATATCAGGATGATGACCAGTACCGCCACTATTCCCAAGAAGATCGGATCCATAGTTTATGATTTTTGCTTGATGAAAATTTTATTCATAGAAATCTTAATCACTTCAATCGGTTGCCCTTCCTCGATATATTCACCCATTGACTGCACTTCATAGGTTGCATCGTTGAACAGCCCCTTTCCAATAAAACTTATCTTGGAAAGTGCGATACCGCTGTCTCCTACCTTTATCAATGCCGTATCTATCTCATTCATTTTTCCTTTTACCGTGTCGCGCAAGGTCAGGCCATTGAACACCCCTGTTTTATAACCCACCACGATTGACAAGAAAGTGAAAACAGCGGTGCCGACTAAAGTAAGTGTGCCGGCCAGCACACCAAAATTTGAAAAGGAGAATACGACCCCTGCAATCATGGTCATGGTGCCAATGGCAGCGAATAAGGTTATGCCGGGAATAAAAAAAACCTCCAGGAAAACCAGTAGCCATCCCACAAACAATATTAATATTACTAACCACCAACTCATCTTGCAGAATTTAAAGCACCAAATATAACGCAGAATAAGTACTATTAGCAGATTCCGGTGTCCAAATTCACCATTCTGATCATCAGCCATTGAATTCAGCATGTTGGCAAGATAATAAACATGCCGCATCCATTCTGATTGCACAAAACAGGCGGCTGCTCACGACAACCAATAAAAAATGCAGATGGGGAAGCTTGCGGTGTCAGGATTAACCCGGCCGCTGCCATAACAAGAACTTTGTCAGATAATTTGTGCCGTCATGCCGCTACCACTTATCTTACGCTGATGAAAATCAAACTGATCACCTTTACCAGGGAGGACGATAAAAATGTGAATGCGCTGTTTGATCTCTACGCCCGGCGACTACAGCACTATACTTCTTTTGAATACCTCAACATTAAGCCCGAAAAATTGCCTGATCCTGCTTCGCAAAAAAAGAAGGATGCTGAAATGCTGCTGAAAAAAACGGAAGATACAGCAACCATGATATTGTTGGATGAAAGAGGAGAAGAAATGAACTCGCTTCAACTGGCAGGATTTATCTCAGGAAAAATGAATGCCGCCGTCAAATCACTTCAATTTGTTATCGGTGGGTCTTACGGATTCGACAAACGCGCCTATGACCGTTGTAATGGAATGATCTCGCTTTCAAAATTCACATTACCACATCAACTCGTCAAAGTACTGGTGGCAGAGCAACTATACAGGGCTTTTACCATCATCAGGAATGAAAAATACCACCATGGCGAATAAGAACCGTTGCAGTTTCCACATGAAAAAGCAACAGCCGGCTGCTACCGCTAATCCCAACTTATCTCTGCATATTTGCTACGTCAAATTACTACTATGGGATTCGATATAACGCTGTTGTTGATTATCCTCACTGTCGCCACTTCTATCGCAGCTTTTCAGTCTGAAGATCTGAAGAACCGCCTGCTGATGAATCCTTATGCGGTTAAACATGGCAGGCAGTGGTACCGTTTCATCTCTTCCGGATTCATCCATGCCAATTGGACACACCTTCTTTTTAACCTCATTGTCTTCTATTCCTTCAGCTCCATTGTGAAATATTATTATGATGTACACTTCGGGATGCGCTCCACGTGGTACTTTCTGATATTGTACCTGGGCGGCATGATCATTTCCGATTTGCCAACTTATATCAGGCATCAGAATCATTCCTGGTATAACAGCTTGGGCGCATCGGGAGCGGTTTCTGCAGTTTTATTTGCCTTTATTTTCATTGATCCGCTGGGTACCATTTATTTTTATTTTATTCCCATGCCGGGTATTGTAATGGGTGTGCTGTATCTTGGTTACTCGTGGTATATGGCCAAGCAAGGGGGTGATAACATCAACCATGATGCTCATTTCTATGGTGCTGTTTTCGGAGTAGCCTACACATTTTTACTGAAGCCTTCCCTGGGGCTTGATTTCATCAATAAAATACTCCACTTCTCCTAAAAGTGGTTCCTCCATTTGTGTCAAGAACTTATCAAACATGCAACAGCAGATAATTGACCTCAGAAGCGATACCGTTACCCGGCCCACAAAACCAATGCTTGAGGCCATGATGAGCGCACCGGTCGGCGATGATGTATTTGGCGATGATCCAACCATCAATGCACTGGAAGCAAAAGCGGCTGCACTATTCGGTTTGGAAGCGGCTTTGTTTTGCCCTTCCGGCACCATGACCAACCAGGTCGCCGTGAAGACACACACACAACCCGGTGATGAGGTGATCATCGAGCGAACCAATCATGTTTATTATTACGAAGCTGGCGGGATTGCTTTTAATTCCGGCTGCTCTGTGCGGCTCATCACAGGCGACCGCGGGAGAATTAAGCCACAGGACATCGAAGACAATGTGAATC
>JBGAWA010000080.1:0-22074 GCA_044227805.1 Chitinophagales bacterium
CTTTACTGCACGCTTCACGAGCTGATTGATATGACCTTTAACTAGATCATCAGGATGCTTGTCATCGGAGCAAAACATGATCATATCAGGGTAGTCATTGAGCAGCGGAATCAATGCATCAAAATTTTTTGCAGCGCTGCCCTCCCTGATCAGCACTTTCATGCCATGTTGAATTTTGAACAATCCTTCTTCATAGGTGAAGCATTCGTGATCTGTGCTGATCCCTGCGGCAATATATTGCAACGCCTGTTCTCCGGTTAAGCCCGGCGCATGTCCGTCGACCGGCTTATTCCATTTTTTCGCCGCAGCCAGCTTTCTGAATACTTCCTCATCACCCATCAGCACGCCGGGATAATTCATCATCTCTGAAAGATATTTGACCTCTTTCCTGCCTAACAAACTGTCAACGGCAGCGGCGTCCAATACTGCTCCCGCTGATTCAAAAGTGGTGGCCGGCACACAGGAAGGTGCGCCAAAATTGAAATAAAAAGGAACCCGGCTCCCATTTTCAATCATATACTCCACTCCTTGTGTTCCCATGACATTGGCAATCTCATGTGGATCTGAAACAGTAGCCACTGTTCCATGCACAACGGCCAGCCGTGCGAATTCAGCAGGCACCAGCATGGAACTTTCGATGTGAACATGGGCATCTACAAAACCCGGCAAAATGAAGCGCTCCAATTTTACATCCGGCAACGGCACAATCGACTGAATACAACTTTCATCGAAAATGACCTCGCCGGGAAAAATTGTGCAGGTTTCGACATTTACGATATTTCCCTGAATTTTCATATGGACGCCATTGGTTAGGTGCAGTACAATTTTCGGCCGTGCGCTTGCAAGCTGCCATACGTAGGAACATGAAGATGCAACCCTTTATGAAAGCTGCCCAAGCATTTCACGGATTGTCATCTGTATGCCCGCAATTGATTATTCGCGGAAGACCATCTCGTGAACCGGTGCACAGTTCATCCTCCGCTTGCTGATCAAAAATAAGGAAAAGGTCAGCTTCCTGATTTAATTTTCCGCCTGTCAGGATTTTAAGGTAACAGTATCCTAACTTTAACAGCATGAAATGGATAACACGCGAAAGGCCCAAGATAGACAGGATTGCCTGTCCATGGCTGATCAGAAATTTTATTGATAAGCAGGCGGAGTTTATTTATGTTCCACTCAGCAAAGTAAAATCCACAGCCAAGAAACTGAATGCTATTCCTTTTGACATTCCTGACACGGAATACACACACTATGACGGCTTCTGCACGTTTGATTACTTCGTGAAAAAATTCAACATCAACGATCCTGCTATTGCTGTAATGGCCACGATTGTGAGAGGCGCTGATACCGATCAGCATGAACTGTCGCCACAATGTGCAGGACTGTGGGCGATTTCAGCAGGCATGTCCCATAAAATCAAAGACGACCAGGCATTACTGGAAAAAGGTATGATACTGTATGATGCATTGTATGAGTGGGCTGCCTTTCTTCAAAAAGAAAAACATACGCAAGATCCGGAAGAGCATTTACTGCTGCAAGTGATTAATAAACTGATCGTGCAACAACCTGGCAAACCAAAAAAAATCCCATCCTGGGCACAGGAGCTGCGGGAAATAATTCAGGATAAAATTGATACTGATTTTAGCCTGACGCTGAAAGTACTTTCCAAAAGCGTTGATGTTCATCCAGCCTACCTGAGCAGGGAGTTTTCAAAATATTTCGACGACCTGTCTTTTGGTGATTATATGCGCAGATTACGTATTGAGAAAGCGATGCAACTGATGCAAACGCATAGATACACCCTTACACAGATTGCTTATCTCACAGGCTTTTCTGATCAGAGTCATTTTACCCGCACCTTTCGGAAGCATACCGGTAAGAATCCTTCAGCCTTCCGAAAAAGCTGGCGGGAAAGTAACACAGATACAAAAAGTTAATTCCATTCTATTTTGCCGAGTATCCAACAGCTATTCTTGTGCCTCCATCAAAAACAACTATCACTGAATGGAAAAGAATCCCTACTCTTTACAATCCATCGTACTCTATTTTCTAAAACTCGGCTACATGGGATTTGGCGGCCCTGTTGCTCTGGTGGGCTATATGCACCGTGATCTCGTAGAAGAAAGAAAATGGATTACGGAAGATGAATACAAAGAAGGTATGGCGCTGGCGCAGTTATCACCAGGGCCATTAGCGGCGCAGCTTGGCATCTACCTTGGATTTGTTGATTATGGTATAGTGGGCGCTTCTTTGGTTGGTGTCGCATTCGTACTGCCTTCTTTCCTGATGGTGCTGGCGATCGGAATTGCCTACAGACTGTATGGAGGATTGCCATGGATGCAGGCAATCTTTTATGGTGTTGGATCCTGTGTGATCGGTATCATTTGTTTGAGCGCTTACAAACTCACCATTAAATCCATAAGTAAATTAAATATTGCGGCCATGCAAAAAAACTGGCTGTTGTGGTTTTTCTATTTGTTTGCCGGCATATATACGGTGATCACACAGTCGGAACCCGTGAGTTTGTTTATAGCCGCCGGATTGTTGTATATGTTGATCAAAGCGCCGCCTAAGTTTTTGCAACGCAGCCTGTCATCATGGGTCATTATTGCCGCTACTCCGCCTATAATTTTTTTGGATCACCGGGAAAGGCTCTTAGATATAGCCGTCTTTTTTACCAAAGCCGGTGCATTTGTATTCGGCAGCGGGTTGGCCATTGTACCATTTTTGCATGGCGGAGTAGTGAACGAGTTCCACTGGCTGAATGAACAGGAATTCCTGGATGCAGTGGCAGTAGCTATGATCACTCCCGGGCCCGTGGTAATCACAGTAGGATTCATCGGCTATCTTGCTTCCGGCTTCGTGGGCGCCTGTATTGCCGCGCTCGCCACTTTCCTGCCATGTTATCTTCTTACCGTGATACCGGCACCCTACTTCAAGAAAATTTCAAAAAACGCATCCATCAAAGCATTTGTAGATGGTATTACCGCCGCCGTAATTGGAGCGCTGGCCGGTGCCGTTGTTATTATTGCATTGAACACATTCACTCAGCATCATGCTGTCACTATTGATAGTCCGTCTGTGCTGATAGCTGCGCTGACAGTTTTTGCACTACTGAAAGTAAAGAAACTAACAGAGCCTGTTCTGATATTGATCGCCGCAGCTATAGGATTAGTCTTGAAACTTTATTTGGTCTGAGTTGCAAACCATGCCCGCGAAAAACAGGATTCCCGATAGTACAATATTGAGGTGGTGAAGCAGCAGTATTACTGCAAGGGCTATTTATGGAAGATGTTCCCACTTTACTTTCCTTGCTGAGAAACATGCGATGTGGATCACTCAGTAAGAAAAATTCCTTTCCAACAATCAGGTTCGTAGCGCCTATTTTCCAAGCAATATCAGATGGCAAACCTGGTTAAATACTGGAAGGCCTGAATTATCTTTTCAAAATGAAAGTCCGAAAGGCTATTACCAGCTCTCACTAATGATACATCTGGCATCTCAAATCCACTCGCTTGCAATGTTTCCGCTTCATTTCATATCCTCTCTTTTCGCTTTCTTTGCAGCAGGTGATACAGGTAACTGATGAAAGATTACAGGATAAAGTTTTTTATGGGATTGCTCAGTGTTTGCTGCTCTATAATGGCGGAAGCACAGCCTGTTGCTTCCTTTCAGGTAAATGCACCTGCCAAACTTTGCCCCTCTGCTCAGTTTACTTTCACCAATACTTCCACCGGAGTTCAGCCGCTCTCCTATTCATGGTATTTTGGTGTGGAAGACGCCACCGATACTATTGAAAATCCATCGTATGCTTACCAGGATTGCGGTGTTTTTTCCGTGGTGTTGACAGTAACAGACAGCAACGGGTTGGCAGCAGCAGACACACAATTGATTGTCATTCATTGCCCGCCAGTTGCGGCATTCACCTTCACACCGGTCAGTGTATGTGACTCCGCCAATGTAGTATTCACCGACAATAGTACGCCGGGTGATTCTATCGTACAATGGCAATGGAATTTTGGTGATCCGACATCCGGAGCCGCCGACTCTTCTTCACAAAAGAATCCGTCGCATTATTTTAACAGTCCGGGTATTTTTCCAGTTTCACTTACCACCATCACTGCTGCCGGCTGCTCCGCCTCAATGGTCGATTCAGTGATTGTTTTTCATCCTCAGTCGTATTTTGCCATTTTGGATTCCGCCTGTGTGAATGATACTGTCTATTTTATTGACTTATCTTATTCTCAGGATGCTGTAGTAGCCTGGTCATGGAATTTTGATGATCCATTCAGCGGCGCCAATGTATCCATCAAACAAAATCCGTTTCATATTTTTCATGAAGCCACCGACTACAATGTACGACTCACCATCACCACAGAGAATGGGTGTTCCAACTCACTAAAAAAAACAATTCAGGTGCATGGTTTACCTAATGTGTCAGCCGGACCTGATGCTGTCATATGCCCGGCAGATTCTGTGCAGCTGCAAGCTTCCGGTGCATTGGCATATGTATGGCAACCTTCGCAATACGTAAATGATCCTGCTTCCGCAGATCCGATTGCCTTCCCTATCAATACGCAGGATTTTTTTGTTACCGGAACAGATATAAATGGCTGCCGCGCCAGTGATACCGTGAACGTTACCGTACTTTCAGCACCGGCAGCCAATGCAGGAAGTGATACAACCATTTGTGAGGGAAGTGTCGCGCAGTTACAGGGCTCCGGTGGTGTATCCTATTTATGGTCGCCCTCCGCCACGCTCGACAACGATACCCTTCCCCAGGCAACTGCCACTCCCACTTCCACCACTACATACACCCTGACTGTTGTAGATGCGACAGGATGTTCCGCACAAGACTCCGTTGTTGTCAGTATAGCAAATGTACCCGAGGTATCAATTCTCGGATTTCAAGATCACTATTGTGCTAATGGCGCTCCGGTTACATTGATGGCAGAACCGGCGGGTGGATCGTTTTATGGTGATGGCGTGACTGACACCTTATTATTTCCCAACCAGCTGGCCATTGGCGGACCTTATGCTGTTTATTATGCCTTTTCCAATGAGTTCGGATGTGAAGCGGTGGATACCGTATTGTTTTATATACATGCCGCGCCGCAGGTTTCTGTTTCAGCAACTGATTCCGTGTTGTGTTTAAATGAAGATGCAGTCTCCTTCATCCTTGTACCTGCTGGAGGAAATATTTCAGGAACAGGCATCAGTAATGACTTATTTGATCCATCTATTGCCGGCGCCGGAATCCATAACATTTACTACGAAATCATAGATACCAATAATTGCTTTGCTTATGATACCATGCAAATAACAGTATGGGGGCTTCCCGTCATTAATGCAGGGAATGATACAGTGATCTGCGAAGGCGATACCATTCAACTTCAGGCATCCGGAGGATTGTCTTATGCCTGGTCTCCTGCTTCTTCGCTTACAGATTCAAGTGATAGCCATCCTTTCGCTTATCCGATAGCAACCACACAGTACTCGGTAACAGCAACCGATATGAATGGATGCAGCAATCAAGATTCAATACTAATTACTGTATTCAACTCATTGAATGTAGATGCCGGCATGAACGACACTCTCTGTGAAGGAGATACCGTAACGCTGCATGCCACCGGAGGCAATGATTTTACCTGGCAGCCGGCAGAGGGACTCAATGATGCAACCATCGCCGATCCACTTGCCTTTCCCCAGCAAACTACGATGTACACCGTTACAGTGAATGGCAGCAGTACTTGTCCGGGTATTGATTCTATTTTGATTACGGTCGAAGAGAAGCCGCAGGTGACTGCCGGCAGCGATCAGTTGATGTGCTTGGGTGATACCGTACAACTTACCGCTGAAGGCGCATCCTCCTATTTGTGGGAGCCCTCAGTTGGACTTAACGACTATCAAATTGCCAACCCGAAAGCTTCACCCCAAAACAGTACTCACTACCTTCTAACTGGTACCGCTCTCAATGGTTGCAAAGGAACTGACAGTATCCTGATCACCGTGCTACCATTGCCTGCCATCTATGCCGGTACAGACACTGCAATCTGTACAGGCGATACACTGCAATTAGCTGCAACAGGAGGCAGTAGTTACAACTGGTCACCGGCTGGATATCTGAGTGATGCAACCATCAATGACCCATTGGC
This sequence comes from Chitinophagales bacterium, assembly GCA_044227805.1. GTDB lineage: Bacteria > Bacteroidota > Bacteroidia > Chitinophagales > UBA10324 > JACCZZ01. The sequence continues at coordinate 6,156 of JBGAWA010000080.1, forward strand.
ATTTCCGGACACCAACACGCTGTTTATTGTCATGGGAACAGACAGTACAGGTTGCTCCAACACTGATTCGCTTTTTGTTTTTGTCCTCTCATCGGCTTCTGTGGATGCCGGACCTGATACAGCCATATGCGCGGGAGACAGCATCCAGCTCCATGCTTCAGGCGGACTTTCGTATCACTGGTCACCGGCTGCAGGGTTGAGTGATACTTCGATAGCTGCACCCTTTGCCCATCCACTCGTTTCAACAACTTATAGTGTGACGGTAACTGTCGGGTCGTCATGCTCCTTCATTGATTCCATACACATTCATGTTAATGCGCTGCCTGCAGTGGATGCCGGAACAGACTCTTCAATTTGCACGGGTGATTCGCTGCAGTTGCAAGCCAGTGGAGCAATGCAATATAGCTGGAGCCCTTCTTCCTCGCTGAATGATACATCAATTTCCAATCCTATCGCTTCACCAACCGGCACTACTGTTTACTATGTCACCGGAACGGATGATGCAGGATGCAAAAATGTTGATACCGTGCTGGTGACCTTGCTTACCACTCCAGCGGCCAGTGCAGGCATTGATTCTGCCATTTGTTTAGGTGACAGTATTATGTTACAGGCAAGCGGTGGAATATCTTATATGTGGATGCCGGATTCATCTCTCAGTGATGCCACTGTTTCAAATCCCATTGCACATCCGGACGTTACAACGAAGTATTCAGTAAAAGTGAACGATGGCGGCGTTTGCTTTGGCTATGATTCGGTAACCATCACCGTTCATCCGTTACCCAGCGCTGATGCAGGTGCTGATACCATGGTTTGCCAGGGTGATACCATATTACTGAATGCATCAGGCGGCGTTTCCTACAGCTGGTCACCGGCAACCGGACTTTCTTCCAGCACTATTAATAATCCTTCGGCCATCATCACCGGCAACATTACTTACTCCGTTACAGTGACTGATGTAAACCATTGCACAAACACTGACAGCATTTACTTTGAGGTGGTACCGCCACTCATCAGCACCATCGGGCATGATACCATAATATGTGACGGATCAGTAGCACAGTTAACCGCAGGCGGCGGAACTTCCTACAGCTGGTCGCCGGCTGAAGCACTGAGTGATGCAAATTCAGCGACACCTGTTGCTACACCATCTCAAACAACACTTTACACCGTAATTGTATCAGATGATTTGTGCTATGAAGATACGCTGCAGGTATTGGTTTCCCTTTCTACGCCTTTCATCAACGCCGGCAATGATGCGAGCGTGGTTTCCGGATCTCCTTATCAGCTAAATGCCACCGGCTCGAACGGCAGTTTCAGCTGGAGTCCGTCAACTTATCTCAGTTGCGCTAATTGCCCTGATCCTGTTGCCACACCACAAACGTCCATCACCTATACCGTCACGGTAACCGACTCGATCGGTTGTGTGGCCAGTGATGAGATCACATTGACGGTGGGCTGTGACGCGGAAGAAATTTTTATACCTAACGCTTTCACTCCGGATAACAACGGTCATAATGATGTTTTGTTTGTACGCAGCACAGGATTGATTGACATCAATTATTTCCGCATCTTCGACAGGTGGGGAAAAATAATTTTTGAGTCGGGTGATATCAACAACGGTTGGGACGGCACCTATAATAACCAGCTGATGCCGCCGGGCGTTTACCTGTACACCATGAAAGCAACCTGTGGAAATAATGAAGTGATTGAAAAACAGGGAAACATCACACTGATTAAATAAACAAATGAGAATGGAGTTTCAACATCCTTGGTTCTATTCATTAATACCACTCATCATTACTGATCATTCACTACGCTTAATTTGAAACATTGTTCCGCCATATCATCATTATTCACCCTGTTCATTGCAACAGCGATGTCGTTTTGCACAGTCAATCTTCGCGCACAGGACAGTCATCTTTCGCAGATCTATGAAATGCCGGTATTGCTTAACCCTGCACGCACCGGTTTTTTCAAAGACAATTACCGGTTAGCGGGAATCTATCGAAGTCAGTGGAAAGACATTACGCAACCCTTCAAGACGTTATCAGGTGCCCTGGATATCAGTGTGCCTGCCGGAAAGAACAAGAACAACATTTTCGGATTTGCCATCATGAATTTCGCCGATAAGGCCGGAGACGCTGATTACAGCACCAATTGCTTTGAAGCAGCTCTCTCCTTTCATAAAAACTTTGGATCGAATTTTTCGCATTACCTCGGGTTTGGAATACTTGGTGGCTTTGCCAGCACAAGCTTTGATATTTCGAAACTAACTTTCGATGAGGACTTTAACGGCGGCGTCAATACAGATATACCAACGGCAGACAATGCCAGCTATCCTGATTTGTCGTTCGGTATCGAATACAATTTCATGAATGAGGACATGCACATTAATATCGGTTCTTCGGTCTTTCATCTCAATCAACCCGGCATTTCCTATTACAGCAACGATCTCTCCGTCATACATCGCAAATATGCCATTAACGCCGGCCTGGCAGCTTCGCTTTCCGACATGCTGGAAATTCTTCCGCGCATCGCCTTTTTTCAACAGGGCAAAAACACAGAACTTTTGCTGGGTACAGACTTGAAGATAGTGCTGGCTAAGAACAGTAATGCCAACTATGCATTGTATCTTGGAGGCTATTACCGTGTGGGTGACGCTTTGATTCCAAAACTGCGTATCGATATGGGAGACCTTGCTTTCGGATTGAGTTATGATTTTAATACCGGCAGCCTGTCTGAAATTAATCAGCTGGCCGGCGGACCGGAGTTGTCCATAACCTTTACCGGCAAAGTAAAAGGAGTTTCCGCTGGAAGAATTTATAGTCCCCGGTTCTGATTGTTTCCTGCCCGGCCTTCAATTTTTCAGAAGCGGAACCAGATGAATTTTTTCTTCTTCTTGTCAGGCTTAGCCGGCACGCTGGCATAACCGGCAATATTTTCAGGGCGTAAAACAGGCCTGGAGATAAAATCACTCAGGCCATAAGAACTCAACAGAAAATTATTTGTCTTATCAGGAATAAACTGCTGCTGTTTCTCGATGTCGAAATAAAATTTACCAATACCTTTCGCCAGGTAGCTTCCCTTTATCAGCAGTTCTTCTTCCGCTTTCAGCACAAACTGATGCACCTTATCCGCCGCCGCATGATAACTGATTCCTTCTTCATGTGAAATATACTGTACCAGGTAATCATCCTGCGCCGCCGTGTTTTTGATGAATGAAATGGACTTATGCGGTGGCTGAAACAAATGCTGCGTCGGATGTATGGTGGCAGGTGCAGAGGTTGCTTCCCGGGAACCGAATCCGGGAATGACCACCGTATCCTGGTACGACAACAGTTTGCAGATGTGTTCCGTTACCTCCATGCCGGTTGAAAATTGAATGGCAAATGTAGTTTTTTCTGTCTGATGGAAGTGTCATTGTTAAGTTAAGGTTAAATTCGATAAATTCGCCGTTTCCCATTTCACTTACCTTTTCACTTATTACAGATTATGCTGCATCGTTTACTCTTATTGGTATTGCTGCTTTCTTTCATTACCCCTCCGGTCTATGGGCAGTCCATTACTTTTTCTGAACTTAATTATAACTCAGACTCTACCACTAATTCAGGCAACTGGGTTGAACTGCTCAACTATGGATCAACCAATATTGATCTGAGCGGATGGTATCTGAAAGATGATAACAGTGCGAATACCTTTACTTTTCCTGCGGGCACCAACCTTGCTGCCGGTGCCCGCCTGGTAGTGGTAAACGATCAGCCAAAGTTTTCAGAACAGTTCCCGCTGGTAACAAATTACTTAGGCGAAATGAGTTTCAGTTTTGGAAATGATGCTGATGAAGTGCGTCTGTTTGACAATACCGGAGCATTAAAACTTTACATGCAATATTCAGACTCGCTTCCCTGGCCTTCCGCTGCTGACGGTACGGGTCGCACGCTGGAACTGGTTGATCCGCTTGTAACGCCCGGCGAGCCATCCAACTGGTTTGTCGGCTGTATGCAGGGTTCACCCGGTAAGGCATTTACCGCATGTGATGATCCACTCATCTTTTCCGAAATCAATTACAACTCTGATACCTTGCTGGATGCCGGAGACTGGATTGAACTATACAACCGCTCCGGCAGCGGGATTAATCTTACCGGCTGGAGTTTCACCGACAGCAATAACGACAACGCTTATCTCTTTCCCAACAACACGCAAATAGCAGCCGGCGCACGTCTTGTGCTGGTACATGATCCTGTGAAATTCATTGCACGGCACCCGACCGTTACGAATTATTTAGGTCCATTCACCTTCAACCTGAGCAATGATGGTGAACTAATCAGGCTTTATAAAAATTCGGGTAAGCTCACCTTTTCTGTACTCTATGACGATGATGGTGACTGGCCGGAAGGGGCAGACGGCGGTGATTACACTTTAGAACTGCTCAGCCCTACCGGCGATATGAACAGTTTCACCAATTGGTTCACCGGTTGCCCCGAAGGCTCACCCGGCGTTGCCTACAACCCTGACTGCAATGTTGGTATTCCGCCTGTTGCCCTTTCTTCCTTTGAAGTACACTGTGCGCTGCAAAATGATATCCTCCACATCAACTTTCCGGAAGCAGTCCGTTACAGTGAATATGTGGTAATCCTCTGTAATATCTTAGGGGAAGAGCTGTATCACCAGCAGGCTACTTCAGCGCACATGCAGTTGAGAACTCCTTCCGTTGCCGGTGGCATTTGCCTGCTCAGGATTCAATCCGCAGCCAATCAGTGGACACAAAAGTTTTTAATTCACTAAACATTTCGTCAGCTTTGAAATTCATACGATCGTCCCTTCCTATTGTATTCTTCCTGTCAAGCATACCCATTTGGATGGATTCCTGTACGAAAGGGCCGGGTGAGGGCGGCACTTCTACGATTAAAGGAAAAGTAGTAATCGAAAATTATAATGGAGCAGGCGTGCTGCAAGCCTCATACTATGCTCCGGAAGAACGAGTGTACCTGATTTTTGGCGATGCCGATTTTTATGGAATGGATACCCGCACCAATTATGACGGCACTTATGAATTTCCTTATCTGAAAAAAGGAAGCTATACCGTATTCGCTTATTCCGACTGCGACACCTGCGCTTCCGGAACAGCACCGAGTTTACAGCATGTTGAAATCACTGACAATCACGCTACCGTAGCGGTAGATGATATTATTCTTAGACGATAACTGGCTTTAGTAACCTTACCATCCATGCAAAACAAAACTACGGATCTGCTTATTCACCTGCTTTGGATATCCATGACCATTGCATCGCATGGAACAACGCAAGCACAAACAAAACCCTTTCCCGGTAAAATAAAATCAGTGACAGAGGTGGTGATCGAAACAAAAAGCGGGAAAGAGACAGAGCGAAAAAAATCATTTCAGTCATTTGATGAGCGCGGCAATGTGCTGGAAGAAATAGAATTTGAAGATGACGGAAAAATAAAATCACATGCCACCTATGAATACAATGAACAAGGCCTGAAAGTGAGGGAAACAGTATTGCTGCCGGACAGCAAAGTGGAAACAGTAACGAATTATATCTATGATCATGATGGTAACCGCCTTTCCAAAACCGTGGTGGATAAAAACGGAGTGGTGAAATCGAAAAAAATATACAAGTATGAATACCGCTGAAGCTCAATTCATACAACAGGAGCTCGTACACTGTCTGACGGGGTTTCAAACAATCACCCTCAGGGAGATGGAAGCGGTGGAACTGATGAGCAGGTTTGACAGCAAATACATCTTTAACCGGTCGCTGCTTACCGGGTTCCTTCAGCAGCTTCAGCCAAACTATAAAGTGCTGAAGATTGACTCTCTCCCGCTTTTCCGATATGAGAATGTATACTTTGACACACCGGAACTGAAATCATACACTGATCATCATAACGGCAAGGCCGGCCGGTATAAAGTGCGATTGAGGAAATATGCGGACACTGACAAGAGTTACCTCGAGGTGAAGAGAAAAACCAATAAAGGCCAGACGTTGAAATCAAGAATGATCGTGCAGGGACTGAGCAGGGAACTCACTCCAGAACAACTCAACTTTGCAAAATCACAGCTTGGCGGAACGGATCTCACCCTTCAGCCGCAGCTCACCAATAATTTCTCACGGCTTACGCTGGTAAATGCAATAGACCGTGAACGAGTTACCATCGATCTGATGATTCATTTCAGCCATGATAAAACGGAGAAGACGCTGGATGACCTGGTGATTGCTGAAGTGAAACAACACCGGCTCACTTCCCTGTCAATGTTTAAGAAACTGATGCAATCCAACCGTATCTTTCCCACCGGTTTCAGTAAATATTGTTTGGGTACCTTGCTCACCCATACCGGAATAAAATACAATCGCTTTAAACCAAAATTAACCGCACTAAACAAAATCTGTAATGTTGCTGACTGATGTTCTTTTTGCCACGGATTATATATTCTGGAACACCTCCGACCTGCTCGACCTTCTCTTCAGGTTTGCCTTCAATTTCCTGATTGCCTATATCATCATCCGGCGCATTTATTACCCGACGCATAAAAACAAAGATTACCTCTTCACCTATTTCCTGTTCAACATCATCATCTTCATCCTGTGTTACATGATGCGTAATACGCAGCTTGAAATCGGTGTGGCGTTTGGCTTGTTTGCCGTCTTCTCCATTCTTCGCTACCGGACGCTGAATGTCGGCATCATGGACATGGCTTACCTCTTCCTTATTATCAGTGTGGGTGTGATCAATTCACTCAGCAACGAAAAGGTGAGCATCGTGGAGATATTATTCGCGAATTTCCTGATCGTTTCCGTCATCTATATCCTTGAAAAGATCTGGCTCGTGCGGATCGCCTCCAACAAGACGGTGATCTATGAAAAAATTGAAAACATACGACCTGAAAACTATGACAAGCTGATTGCTGACCTGAAAGTGCGTACCGGTCTTGATGTGCATCGTGTGGAAATTGGCCGCATTGATTTTATGCGCGACATCGTGAGGCTTAAGATCTTTTATTTCGAATAGTCGGTCGTGAAAATCAGCGCTTCCGCCCGCTCCGCTGCCATCCTGATCTTTTTGATTTGCCGGTTGGGTATTTTCGCTGTTAATGCGCAGGAGAAAGATTTCCAAACCTGGACAAGCGCTGAAATCGACAAAAAGCTTTCTAAGAAATTCAAGCTGCAACTATCGCAAGAGCTGAGGCTGAAAAACAACTCCACTCAACTTGGTTCCACATTTACGGATGCAGGATTCAAATATAAAGTGCTGAAGAATCTTGATGCGGGACTCTACTATCGTTTCATTGTAACACAGGATGCTGTCGCGCACCGGCCCTATCTTGATGTGAGCTATGACCTGGAACAGGGCCGTTGGACGATTGAACCAAGATTACGCTTTCAGCACCAGGTTCAGCGAGATCAACCCGCTGAAGATTATATCAGGCCCAAGCTTTCTATCAACTACCGGGTAGTTAAGCACTGGGGACCGTATGTGAGTGGCGAATTTTTCTATCATACTTTTTATAATAAAGGAAATGAAATCGACCAATACAGACTGAGTGCAGGTGTTCATTATTCATTCACCAAAGAGCACTCCCTGAAAGTTTATTATCTCTTTAGCCAGGAGTTGAATGTAACCAATGCCTTGCAGCGGCATGTTGCCGGGTTGAGTTACAAATATGATTTTTAGATTTTTCAACCCCGAGTGCTGCCATTCAAACAGCATTCAGTGTTAAACCCGCACATTGCTATAAAGAAATCCGGATCAAAACCACCATCCCAGTTTCATATTGAAAAGTCCATCCGGCTCGTCATCCGAAATGGCATAGGTAACAGAGAGTACAGCCAGTCCGAATGGATTCAGCCAGAAGCCGCCGCCATAGCTGGTGTGAATCTTATCGGACATATCGTCATCCACCCAGACGCGACCATTGTCGAACAGGCCAATGACACCGATGTCAGCGGGAAAAATATAAGCATTGAAGTGAAATAGTTTCATCCGCAGTTCCAGGTTATTATACATAGCTGATCGTCCTGAAAACCGTTCGCCCCGCAATCCACGCACATTTTGATTTGATCGGCCACCAATGATGTTTGCCTGGTAAAATTCAAAATCGCCAAGGTTGTATCCCCCGCCGAATCGTGTGGCCAGCACCAGGCGTTCACCATGGCGGTCATAGAAATGATAATAGATTGAAATGAATCCGCGCAGAAAGCCGAAATTAACCGTGTTGTCTTCAGTCTGTTTCAGATAGCCTGTATTTACCAAAAACCTGACCTGAAAATGCGGCAGGGTATCAGCGCTGAAAGGATTAAAAGTGAACTGTGTATTCACACCGAGATAGTGCTTGCGGGAGATATTATCAGCCGTAAGGGTCGGAAATACTTCGCTGAAGTTATCAATCGTATCAGCCGAAAGCCGCGCCTGCTGATAGATCGGCCCGAATAAAAAACGCAACTTGTCCTCGCCTCCCGCTTCCAGCGCAGGAAACAACAGCAGTTGATTAATCCGAAGGTGGTAATCCTCTGCCGGAAATTCCTGCTTGGTTTCATTCCCGTAGCCAAAAAAATTCTGCCGGTAATTCGGCGCATAAATATTCGCACTGACATTAAGATCCAGCTTCCCGAACACATCAGTAAAGTCACCTTTGTAGCCAAAATGAAAGGCACCGGTTTTCATGGCAGCCTCACCGCTGAATGCCTGTTTGGATTTATACGGATATTTCTTGAAGCCCTGTGTGGTGCGGGCGACACTGGCACCTAAGAAAACGCCATCATCACTGTTGTAGCCGAAGACCGGAAAAAAACCATTGAAATTATACTCATAACTTTTGGTTGAATAACTGTTGAACAGGGTATCGGCATTGGTAAGATCGCGCGCTTCTGTTCCGGCACTCAGGTAATTCCCGTCTTTGCTGTCGTAATATTTCGTGGACTTACCCAACCCTCCTGCCTTGCTTCTGTCAATAACACTGTCGCGTCCCTCTCCTCCTACAATCCGCAGCAGTGTGTTATGACCTGATGTTCCGGATACATCAAAAACATCATTTTCTCCAAGCCCATATAATATTAATTCATCGGTTTCCTGTTTCAGAAAGGTGCGATGATAAAAGGGCCTTCCTTTCATCCCATTCTTCCATTGGTAAACCGTAACATCCGTTTGCCCGGGATCTATTCTTTTGATTTCAAAATAGTCTGATTTATGCGTGCCCGTAATGGTCACCTCTTTGGCGAGAAAGGAATAATACTTTTCGGCTATGGACGGAAGATTGTCGCGCCGGGCTTTCAAGGTATGCATGATTTCCGGTGCCGTGAGTGAATAGATCGTGTCCGGCCAAACGCGGAAAGCTGAATCTATCGCAGCATCTGACAGTGATTGCCTGAGTGTATCAGCCATTTGAAGCCAGTCGTTGCGCGTCATGCGCGTCAGGAAATTGTGATCAAAATATCGCGCGCCATAGTTAAACCACTTTGTGCTCAGTGGCATTGGCTTATAACGCTGCATCTTTCGGGTACTTTGCACATTCAGGCTTGCATAGGAAGGGAGTATCCCATCAAAATTAAAGAACGCCTGATCGCGGTCGCGTGGCACCGGCCGGAACATTTTACGGCCATCTGCGAGGTTAAACTGTGCCCAGCGCCATTGATCTTCATGCCTGTCCCAGTCGCCAATCAGCATATCAAACAGCCGCGAACGAAGCACAAATTTTTCATCTACATAATTGTCGCTGCTTTTCTGCAGATAGTTGTAGAGATCGAAGGTACCCGCTACTTTTTTAAAACCACTCAATCCTTCTTCCACCCCTGCATTGTTCAGTTCGCGTTCTTCAAATAAAACCACCTGGTGCTTAAACAATTCGCGGAAATCACCGAGTGCGGGGTCGTCCGGCACATACAACACCATGGGGTTGGAGTGATAAATACCGGCAGGCTTCGCGAGTTCAGCCGCCACCAAAAATCCATAAGGGTGTGATGCGGAAATCTGATCCTGTATGGCATCGGTAATGATGGTATTGCGAAATACACCGGAAACGGTTTTCGAAGGATCCTTATCTATCGTTCTGATCACATACTGGTTGCTGTCGCCACCCATCAGTCGCAGCGACAGGGTTTGAAATCCGCCACCGCGCTTCAGTGGGGTGAGTCCGCCTTTCATGTGCAGCAGGTCGAGGTAACGCATGGTGATTGGGGCAGACCACACTTCACGGTAGTGATTGCCGAGCAACAACCTGCCGATAAACTGCGCATGATATTTATCGCTCGCAGCGCGCACAATGACGCTGTCACGATAATCTCGATTTTGCGCACCGGCCATTTCGGTTGCCAGCTGCAGCAACATCACTGCGAGAAGCGATTTCCAGTTAATGCGCATCTGGCCGGTAGTTGAATTTCAGGATATTTCCATGTCCATCCCCTCCTTCGTCAGCGATGTACATCGTGCCATCCTGGAGAAACGTCATTCCTTCCGGCTGCCGGAAGGTTGACGGATCGAGACTGACAATGTGTTGAATCTTATTCTCCCGGCTGAGCACCAGCAGTAATTTTCCAACGGAAGAAAGAATATACAACTGATTGGAGATGGGATGAAGGTGTATTTCCGAAGGCTGAAAAGTTACATCGCCTTTGCCTGGATCCAATAATGCACGAAGTTCATTGGTCATGAATTTTTCCATGCTGTTTAGTCGCAGGAATTGCCGGATGTCATCCAGCCTGATGGAATAAGCCGGAATGGTAACAATTGAACTTGTCGGCAGGTCAAATGCATAAATAGCCCGCATCCCTTTCATCGCTGCGCCGGGTTTTTCTTTGCAGGCAATCAACAACCTGTTATATTTTTCGTCATAACATAATCCCTCCGTGTCGTTTTCTTTGTTCAAGGGTGTATTGAACTCCTTTGTCTTTTGATTCTTTGTATTGAAATGGACAATGCGATGCAGGTTGCCATCGCTGCTCAACACCCAAATGGTATCATGTACATTAGCCACACCTTCATAATCTCCCTTGGATCCGAATCCGACTTCCTCCTTCAATACTGCCTTCGCGAGATCATAAACATAAACGCTGCCTTTCTCATCCTGCACACATACCATTTTTGATTTCTTATAAACATCAATCGCTGAAATTTCAGTAAGTGCTTCCGGCAGTTTGATTTTATCTGCAGGATGCAGGAGATCATAGGGAAATGGATCACTCACGGACGTGGTGACAGTATCCAAACGCGGCTTCTCCTGCTGTTCGGCAGGAGGCGCAAACGGATTACCTGCACAGGAGATCATGACAATCGGTTTAACAGTAATACTGAAAATGCCGGCTGCTGCATGACTTGCTTTTTGAATACTGTAAAATAAGAATTTCTGAAAGAAATATTACCGGCTGGCATGGAACGCCATCAGGCCGGGCGCACCTTTGACCAAGTTAAATATTCTCAAAAAAATTTACCTTGAACGCAATTGTAACGGGTGTACGACAAATTTCCGGATCTTCCGGCGAGACAGGTATTGATTCCACTCAACATGATATCACAACCACATTGAGCGGAGTCGAAGGGGTGTCCTCAAATGAAATCTGTCATACCCCGAATGTAACAGCACTTCAGGAACTGTGATTTCAAATCCGCTAGTCAATGATTCACGTACAGGATTGTTACACTTATAGTCGATTAAAAAACTGTTTGCTGCTTGTTTTTCTTATCGTAACCAGCGCAACACTGCCGGCCTTCTCGCAGCAGGTTAATGTCACAGGCACCGTAAGAGACGCCGTTTCCCATGAACCATTGATTGGCGTAACCATCAGCTTTGGCAACAACGGAACCGTAACCGGTAACGATGGAAAATACAATATCAGCCTTCCGGCTGGAGATTACACCGCCGAGTTTTCTTACCTCGGGTAGGAGAAGCAAAACAGGCGGCTGAATATCAGAGCCGGTAATAACATCGTGCTGAATATGGAAATGAGCCAGGTGGCGAATGAACTGAACCTCGTAGTGGTAACAGCCAGCAAGTATGAAAAAAATATCACGAAAGAGACGGTTTCGATGGAAGTGCTGAAACCGGAATTTCTTACCAATTCCAATGTCATAGATCTCGATGAAGCCATTCAGAAAGTGCCCGGTATGACCATGATAGACAACCAGGCTAATGTGCGTGGCGGCAGTGGTTTCTCGTATGGTGCCGGCAGCCGGGTGCTGGTATTAGTGGATGGCATACCACAACTGACAGGTGATGCCGGCGACGTGAAATGGGAGTTTCTGCCGGTTGAAAATGTTGAGCAGGTAGAGATAATCAAAGGCGCATCTTCGGTACTATATGGTTCGTCGGCGTTAAACGGTGTCGTCAATCTGCGTACACGGTATCCTACCAGCGAACCCGAGACACACATCACCGCTTTCCAGGGCATCTATCAGAATCCGAAGGACAAGGGAAAAGTATGGTGGGGAAATCAGCAGCCCTATTTTGGTGGCGGCAGCTTTTTACACAGCCGTAAGTTTGGACAGTTTGACCTGGTGACCGGTGGTAATATCAACAACGACCGCAGTTTTCATGAAGGACAATACAACCTGCGTGGACGCATCAATGTCAACACCCGTTACCGGTTCAAAAAAGTTGACGGCCTGTCAGCAGGTTTAAACGTCAACTATATGTACTATCAATCAGGTACCTATTTTATCTGGGCGGATGATACTACCGGCGCTTATCGTGCTTTGGGCGGACTGGATTCCGCCACCACCACCGTATCAGAAGGAAAGAATACACGCATGACCATTGATCCTTTCCTCACTTACTTTTCAAAAAAGGGTGATCAGCATGATCTCAAGTTCAGGTATTTCTACACAAAGAATAACAACAATACTGATCAGGGTTCCATTTCTAACTATTACTATGGTGAATACCAATATCATAAACATTTCTCCTTCGATTTAAATTTGGTGGCCGGTCTCTCCACCAGTTATTCCGCTGTGAATGCCGAGCTATACGGCGATCATTCAGCCGCCAATAGCGCCCTGTTCGCGCAACTGGACAAAACCTTCGGAAAGCTTATCGTTTTGGCCGGTTTACGATATGAGACATTCAGCGTGGATACCGTGAAAGGAAACTCTCATCCTGTATTTCGTGCAGGATTGAATTATGAACTGACGCCTTCCACTTTTCTTCGTGGCTCATTCGGACAAGGTTACCGGTTCCCTTCTATTGCAGAAAAATTTGTGAATACATCTGTTGGGGCGCTGAAAGTATTTCCGAATCCTGCCGTTCAACCCGAAAACGGATGGAGCGCCGAACTGGGCATCAAACAAGCCTTTAAAATCAGTAACTGGCTGGGCTATATTGATCTTGCCGGCTTTATGCAACGCTACCACGACATGATTGAATTTAAGTTCGGGTATTATGATCCTGATCCGGTTCCGGGTGAATATGATCTCAATTACCTTGGATTCGAATCGGTGAATATTGAAAATGCACGCATCAGCGGGTTCGAACTTTCTATGGTTGGACAGGGAATGCTTTATGGTGTAAATACCAATGTGCTGGCGGGCATTACCTACATCAATCCTATCAACGTGGACCAAAAGGAATATGTTGACAGCGTAATCAGTAATGACCATACACTATCGCCGGAAGCAATTGATTCGCTGAAGCAAACCACCATTCTCAACTATCGTTTCAAAACCACCATCAAATTCAACCTCGACCAGTCTTATAGAAAATTCAGCTGGGGCGTTGAAGTGCGATACAACAGCTTCATGATTAATATTGATCCTTTCTTTGAAGGCAACGATCCATTGATTATTTTTTTGTTTGGCAAACCAACGGAGTTCATTCCCGGCGTAAAATCCTGGCGCGAAAATCATCATCACGGAGATTATGTAGTTGATCTGCGTTTGTCCTACAATATCACTGACAATATTCGTATTTCACTCATCACAAAAAATTCCTTTAACCGCGAATACTCCATCAGGCCGGCATTAATGGAAGCACCAAGAAGCTATACGGCTCAATTGATATTAAAGATGTGATACCCTGAGGGAGATGAAGCTGCCTGGTCTACGCATGGTGTTCACGCGTTGACTGAGTTTTATAATATTGCGATAACACTCGAAAATGATAATTACCGGAACATTCAATGCACGGAAATGGTTTCGGGTGCAATGGCCTGCGTTAAACCCGGATTTTTCAGTGGAAAAATCCCGCTTCGCTGCGACTTAGAGCTGCTAAGGGTTTGCTCAATTTGTCAAGAAAAGAAAATGTTTCACAAACCCTAAGCAGCTCTACGTCGGGGTTAACCCCGTTGCCCCTTTGAACTGCAAAATGTGGGTTAAAGAAATTTTTTCAGACGGAAAATGTTTCCCGAACTCCCGTCCGATTCGATTTAGGCTTAAGCCTGCGGCTGTTTTGAATTGCAAAATGCAGGTTTAACTTTACACTCATGCAATGCTTTTTTGCTAACGCCTGTGCTTTGCATCATACAAACAGCATATTTGACAACCTTCAATAAAACAATCCATGAATAACCAAGATCTCTTTGTTAAAATGACACTCAGTGCATGGCATTCACACAACGAAAGAGTGAACAAACTACTGGAACAACTCTCCGATGCTCAACTGCATGCGGAGACCGCCGCGGGCCGCAATACCGGCATCTATTTGCTGGGTCATCTCACAGCCGTAAATGATGCGCTGCTGCCCTTGCTTGGCCTGGGCGAACGGTTGTATCCGCAATTGGATGTGGCTTTTATTGACAATCCAGATAAATCAAATCAACGGATGCCTTCCTTAGCGATATTAAAAGAGTGCTGGAAATCCGTGAATGCGAATCTTACCGAGAAGATGAATAAATTATCAACGGATGAATGGTTTGCAAGGCATACCGCTGTATCGGAAGAAGATTTTGCCAAAGAACCACACCGTAACAGGCTGAACGTTATTCTCAGCAGAACCAATCATCAAAGTTATCACCTCGGACAATTGACCTACCTGTTGAAAAAATAGACCGGATGATACACTTTGCGGTTGCTGTTGATCATCAGTTGGCTAAAAGCCAACGGGTATTCCATTCCAACCGCTTGTTATATATTCTTTCAGTGCAGCTGGCAATACAATGTTCGATAAAGGTGGTGCCGGTTATCATTTGCGCAGAAGAGTCATAGCCAGTCTTCCACTCTACAAGCATGAATAAGAATGCTTCAACCGACAAATAAAATATTCATGGAAAATGCAATCATCATTCTGGTCATCGGCATTTTTGCCGGTGTCTTCAGCGGTTTCATAGGCATTGGCGGCGGATTGATTGTTGTGCCTTGTCTTGTATTATTCCTGGGTATGGAACAGCATGCCGCACAAGGAACGTCACTGGCCATGATGCTGCCTCCTATCGGAGTGATGGCAGTACTCAATTACTACAAAGCAGGACATGTTGATTTTAAAGTGGCAGCCATCCTTTGCATCAGCTTTGTGGCAGGAAGTTTCTTTGGAAGCAAACTGGCGATATCGCTGTCAGCCGATCAGATCAAAAAAGCATTTGGAATAATTATTATCCTGATTGGTTTGAAAATGGTGTTTGGGAAGTAACAGTACTTGCGATATAGAATGTAAAATACTGAAACCATTTGCATACCCTCTGCTAAACACAATATCTCGTGTTGTATGAACTTAGAAACTAACGAAGAGGCGACATTTCAACAGCAAGGTTTTACATTTGCAGCTTCAAACAAACGACATGAAGTTTAAATCCCTTTCTGTTTTACTTGCTTTCATCATCCTCTGGGGTTGCAATAAGAAAGAAGGCGACTGTCCCGAAGTAACGATCACCGCGCCTTCCGCGGAAGTGGCAACACTGAAGTCATACCTGGATGCCGCCAGCATTACAGCGACACAGGATGACAGGGGATTTTTTTATACCATCGCCAATGCAGGATCGGGCA
>JBGAWA010000081.1:0-20458 GCA_044227805.1 Chitinophagales bacterium
CTCGTAGGATCGCTGCTGTTTTCCGCAGGAGGTTTTGCCGCCAAGTACGGCGATAAAATGTCGAGTGTACTGGATATTGAATACAAGCGGCCGGAGAAATTCGGAGGTAATGCCACCATTAGTTTGCTCGGTGGCGGACTCAGCCTTGAAGGGAGTTCCAAAAATCACCGTACCCATTTTCTTTTTGGTGGCCGTTACAAAACCAATCAATATCTCCTGAATACACTGGAAACAACCGGTGAATACCAGCCTTCCTTTATTGACATACAAGCCGACCTTACTTTTGATATTTCCGATAAAGTAACAGTAGAAGCTATCGGCAACTATTCAAAAAATAATTACCGGTTTGTGCCGGAAGACCGGGTAACCACTTTCGGCACCATTCAACAAACCCTCCGGTTAACCGTGTATTTTGATGGCCAGGAAGTGGATGCTTACAGCACCGCAATGGCTGGTCTTTCATTCACTTACAAACCGAAGAAAAACCTGAACCTGAAATTTCTCGCATCTGTCTATGGAGACCGTGAGGATGAGACATTTGATGTGATCGGTGAATATTATCTGGGAGAAGTGAACAACAATTTAGGCGCACAGGACTTTGGGCAGACGTTGTACTATTTCGGCACCGGCACCAACCAGGCATGGGGAAGGGATTACCTTGACGCCTATGTGATCAAATTTGCCCATAAAGGTTCTTTGCTGCAACATCATCATTATCTCCAGTGGGGATTTGATGTAAACCGTGAACATATTGATGATAATCTCAGCGAGTGGACAAGGCTGGATTCGGCAGGTTATACTCTGCCCTATTCATCAACGCAGATTAATATTCAGGATATCATCCGTACGCAAAATATTTTTTCCAGTATGCGATACAGCGCATACCTGCAGGATAGCTGGACCATCAATGAAGACCGGAACTTCACGCTGACTTATGGCAGCCGGATCAGCTACTGGGATTACAACCGTCAGTTTATAGTGAGTCCGCGTGTGCAGCTGGCTTATCAGCCCAAGTGGGACAGGGACATTGTTTTCAGAGGAGCCATCGGCGCTTATGATCAGCCACCCTTTTATCGTGAGTTACGTGACCTGGAAGGGAACATACATCCGGCGGTAATGGCACAGCGATCCATTCATTATGTGATTGGCGGTGATTATAATTTCAAATGGTGGGATCGCCCTTTCAAGTTTGTCTCTGAAATCTATTACAAACAATTGTACGATCTTAATCCATATGAACTCGACAATGTGAGGATACGGTACTTTGGAGAGAACAGTGCTACCGGTTATGCGGCGGGAATTGATTTCAGGTTGAACGGAGAGTTTGTGAAGGATGCCGAATCGTGGATCTCGTTGTCATTGCTCTCTACCAAAGAAAACATCAATAATGATTTTGTATATGCCGTTGATACCATTTTTACGGATCCCGGTCAAGGCATGTTTACACTGGACAGTACCATGGTTTACCCTGGCTATATTCCGCGGCCAACTGATCAGTTCCTGAATTTTGGTATGTTCTTCCAGGATTATCTTCCTGGCAACGAGAATTTTAAAGTGCATCTCAATTTTCTTTTTGGCACTGGTCTTCCCACCGGTCCGCCAGATCACGTGAGATCACGTGACACTTTGCGGCTATCCCCTTATCGCCGTGTTGACATCGGTTTTTCTTATCTTTTACTGAATGGCAAGAAGCAAAAAAACAAAGACAGTAAAGTGCTGGGCAATTTTGAAAATATATGGATCTCGCTCGAGGTATTTAATTTGCTGGACGTGTCTAATGAAGTATCCTATACCTGGGTAAAAGATATCACGAACACCATTTATGCTGTTCCCAATTATCTTACCGGCCGAAGGCTGAACATTAAGATGAATGTTCGCTTTTGACAAAACTGCAAGCACGTCCTGTTTTATCGGAATATCCGCTTCCATGAAGTAGCCGGATGAAGCTCATCCAAAAGTTGATCTGTTATTGCGCAGCTTGCAATAGAAATGTTCACCCACTTTTATGGGATTGATATCGCTGTCTCAGCCATCTAATTTTACGGTGTATTAAAACAAACACTATGAAAACAAAAATCAATTTCTTTGGCATCGCCTGTTTGTTCAGCGCGATTTTAATAACAGCCTCCTGCAGCAAGGAATCGGATATATCACCCGTTGCAGCGGAAACTTTTTTGGTTGATACAATGCCTGTGTACAAGGTGCCCAAAGCACCGCTTGATAATGAATATAATTTCATAAAAGAGCAACAACGTGATAAGAAGAATGAGCTTATCAGATTCGGCATGCCGGCAGGCTTGAGCATAAATGAAGCGGCCAGATAAAATCCGCATATTGATGAGGGTCTACAGATTAAGCAACGCTGACAGGTTTTTGATGAGCTTTCCGTAGATAGCAGAAGGTGTTCATGGAAGAGCAGCAAGAGGTTTGCTGCTCTTCTTTTGTACCTGAAAGTGGCTTCCAGTCAAAAGATTGTTTGATCATTGACATTTAACAGCAGGCCAGAAAATAGCAGGAGCGCATCAAATTTCCGAATATTGCGAATATATGAATGACCTGGATAAAATTCTTGACGCTGATATAACAGGTAATCACCTGACCTTTCGTACGGCCAGTGGAATCTGCAGGATCAGCGATGAGCGGATTGAACTCATCAGGAATATCAATGAGACCAGCAGCTTTCTTACATCCGGTTCCTTTATCCTCCGCTTTGTTTTATTGTTGGCCATCTCCGCATTTTTCCTCTATAAGCAATTCATAGCAGGACTCTTAAGTCTGCATTATATCTGGATTTATGCTATTCCCATCAGTTTCGTGCTGCTTTCCATCATGGGTAACCTGAATACTTTTTTGTATCACATCCGTTCGTTGCTGTTCATCGGAATGTTTTTATGGTTGGTATATCTTGAGTATGACAGAAACAACGTTTTCTTGGCAGTTATCTACCTGGTATTTATACTGTTGCTGGCGATGAGCTTTATCCGGAGTAACGGGTATGCATCCGATCCCGTAATTCCTCGAAAGCACATCCTGCAAGTGCGGTTTATCAATTCCATACCTGTCATCACAAGAGCTTATTTCCTGGTAAGTTTTACGAACGATGACGGCAAGGAACGAAAACGACCGATACTGTTGCCCGGAATACTTCAGCGGGGTGAAGCTGAAAAAAGGCATGCAATGCATGTCATGAAATCGGCAGGAATTATTATACAATAGGTTAGGAGAGTGGCCAAGAAATTAGGCAAGTCAGGTGTCTCTTTCCGGTTATTCGCAATGGCACCATGTGTGTTGAAGTGTACCTTTTTTGAACCGGCAGGCTTCATCTAGAACTTACCGTTGCACCATCATCTTTTTTACCTGTGACGCGCCCGGCGCTTCCAGTTGAACAAAATAAATTCCATCAGGCAGCGGCCGGCCATTGGCGTCATCGCCGTTCCAGTTAACCTGGTGCACACCGGCTGACTCTTCCTGGTCTTGCAGTATCTTCACTCGTCTTCCCTGTATATCAAAAATGCTGATGATGCATCTTCCCTGCGATGGCAGTTCCCATCGAATGCTGGTTTTGGTTGAAAAAGGATTGGGATAAGTTAACAGTGAAGTAGTGTTAAATCCAATCGAATCCTGCACAGTAAGGTTTGTTATGGAAATTCTCACAGAATCCTTAAAGACTGAAACACCGGGAAGGGTGATTAATCCTCCGGCATAATATAGCATTCCCGATTGTATTACCTGATCACCATGAGAAACTGTCCAGGCAATTTCATCACCTGCTTTAGGATTAAAGAACTGAAGCCGTCGCGGTGTTACAGTTACGTTGCAGGATGCCGGTGCTTGCACTATTTTACCTGACGCCTGCTTCAGGTCTCTTACAAATACAGTTGCCGACCATTGTGAAGGACTATCCGAAATATCATCCTTCCAGTCCAGGAATCCGTTCACCGATCCGAAGGAAGCACCACTGCCTGCACTGCCATTGCCAAAGTCTTCATTGATGCTGCAATCAGAAAAGGCTGGATAAGAAAGATTTTTTCTATACCTGAACAGATTAAAATTATTGTCATTCCATGTCGAGCCGCTTCCACCATGTGTCCTGTTGTCAAAGAAATAGTAACCACCAAGATGATAGGCATTCACCGAGTCATAAAACATTGTTTTTTCAGTCCAGCCTACCATGGTATCGCGCTTACCATTGATGCTGTATAGAAATGGGAAGTTCTTTTCTGCAAAATGATGTGCCAGCCATCCACCGTTCAGCATATTATAAACCGGATATCCCAAACTGCTCATTAAATCAGTGTTCACGGTTCCCATCCGGTTATCTCCCGTTATCCGGTTCCCGTTGCCGGTATTAAGTGTGCAAACTTTGTTTGAGTCATTTTGAAAGGCAAGGTTAAAACATCCAACCGTGAGTTTCACTGCTGCTATACGTTCAGGGTATGTCATTGCAAAAAAGAAAGCACCGATGGCACCAAACGATGTGCCTTCAAGGTAGATTCGGTTCGAGTCGATGGGCAGTGAGTTTATGGCCCAATCCAACAAAAGGTTAAGACTGCGGTGCATATAGTTATAATCAATACCTGTTACAGGTGGCACCTTGTTATTTTCATCGTTGAATAAATCAAAGTTCTCATTGCTGCCCCACCAGGCTGCATTGTTGCCGGAAGGAAAATAATCTTCGGGATTAAGCACTATTTCATCTGCCGAAGGCACTAAACCGGTACTTAAGAAATCACTGCCGCCAGCATGAAATTTAATGCGAAGCGGTTGCAGCCCGGAGTGCGGATTGCTGTTCACGGCAAAGTCTGTGGCAATGTATCCTGCATTATTCATCAATGGCAGACCAGCATTGAATTTCATGCTCGTAAATAGTGTATAAATGGCTATAGTGCCATATGGAAGCGTTCTTGATTGCTGGAATAAAGGACGCGGCCTGGCCACTTTTTCAGCCACCGGTTTTTCAAGGCTATTTATCCCGGGAAGGATCAGATTTTCTTCCATTCCATCTTTCATCACCGTTACAGCGTAGTAATAATTCCCGTCTTCCAGCGTCGTGGCAACGAACAGCCCGGTAGTGGGTGAAAGGGTAGTGTTACCGGAATCAATGGAAAAGAATTCATCATAACCATCATGATGTGAAAGTTGATGGTCTTTTGAAGAAGTATAGTTGGTGTACCCCAGATAGGTCGCAGTACTGAGTTGTGAAGCTGAGGTGATAGCCTCTTTTGAGCGATAGACTTTGTAGAAGTTCAAGGTGTCAGGCAGATTCTGCCAGGTAATAAACACCTGGCCACTGCGGTAAAAGGCGGAAAGATGTGTTATGTTATAAGGCCCGGCAGAAGCTTGTCCGGTAATAATGATCAGCATGCAAATGGTAAATAAGCAGCGCTTCATAAGTTGAATGATGTATGCTTTTTTCGGTTTTTGACAGAGAAAGAAACCTTTCAAAAACAAAAACTTGTGTCGTTGCGAATTTTGTGCCATTTCATGAACCGGATATTGCGTTGCATCGCGAATCTGCCATACTCCTACATTCCGTACTAACAATTATTTGCAGAATGATGAAGCAGTTGCAAGTTGATGCTCATCGTTTATGCTATTTAATTTCATCGTCAGGCAAGTGCATTTTGTCTATTCCTGTTGCCGCATTCCATTTGATTCCTACATTTATGATCAAATGCATTCAAACATGAACCGATTTCTGCTTTTTTGCGCAGTGCTGCTGTCAGCAGCCTGCATTCCGTCTGTATCTAACGCTCAAAAATCTAAGGCAAAATCACCTGCCGTTACTGACAAATACCCTGGCGGTTATGATCCACTCCTTTTGCAGGGCATGCGTTGGAGGTCCATCGGGCCATGGCGCGGCGGTCGTTCGTTAGCTGTTTGCGGTGTGGCGGATAATCCGCAACTCTACTATTTTGGAGCAGTAGGCGGTGGTGTCTGGAAAACAACGGATGGAGGGCAAACATGGCTTCCTGTTTCAGATAGCACTTTTAAATCGAGCTCTGTTGGCGCGATTGCTGTCGCCCCATCTGATCCCAACATCATTTATGTAGGAATGGGTGAGGCGGAGATGCGCGGAAACATTTCATTTGGTGATGGTATTTATAAATCCAATGATGCCGGAAAAACCTGGAAGCACACTGGACTGGAAAAGTCAGGCGCCATACAGAATATCATTGTGCATCCTCAACACCCTGAATTGCTATACGCATCCTGCATGGGGAAAGTCTTTGGTGCCAATAAGGAACGCGGGGTGTACCGGTCAAAGGATGGTGGAGCTTCCTGGGAGCAGGTGCTATATAAAGATGACAGCACCGGTTGTTATGACGTGAAGTTTGATCCTTCCAACCCGTTGATACTTTATGCATCCCTGTGGCAGGCGCACCGCACGCCCTATTCACTGAGCAGTGGCGGCAAAGGAAGTGGCATGTATAAATCAACAGACGGTGGAGATCACTGGAAACTCATTTCAGAAAACCCTGGACTGCCTGTTGGGCTTTTAGGCAAAATAACGATCGCCGTTTCTGCCGCTAACTCCAACAGGGTATATGCAATGGTTGAAAATGAAAATGGCGGATTATTCAGAAGCGATGATGCCGGTGAACACTGGACACTCATAAACAAGGACAAAAACCTCCGGCAAAGGCCATGGTATTTTTCTCAGATCTATGCCGACCCGCAGAACCCTGATGGTATTATCGTATTGAATGTGAGAGCATGGATCTCGAAGGATGGTGGAAACTCTTTTTCGCCAATCAACAACCATCATGGCGATAATCATGAACTCTGGTGGAATCCGAAAAACAGCAATAACTGGATACAGGCGGATGACGGTGGAGGAGAAGTCACCTTTGATGGAGGGCAAACATTTTCGGAACTTGATTTTCCGACCGCACAGTTTTATCATGTAACGGTTGATAATGATTTTCCCTATGGTGTTTACGGAGCACAACAGGATAACTCTTCTATAAAAATCAAGAGCAGGACAGATGACTACAGTATTGGTGAAAATGACTGGTACCCGGTTGCCGGCGGCGAAGCAGGATACATTGTGCCGGATCCTTTAAATCCTGACATCACCTATGGTGGTGAATATGACGGACAGCTCAGCAGGTATAACAAGAAGAATAATCAGTACCAGGTAATTTCAGTGAATCCTGAAGCATGGATCGGTAGCAGTGCGGCAAGCAAGCAATATCGTTTTAACTGGACCTTCCCGATTACCATATCACCTCACAATCCACAGGAAGTATTTGTAACATCGCAGTATGTGCATCGTAGTTTTGATGCGGGGCATAGCTGGGAAATCATCTCACCCGACCTTACCCGTCATGCACCGCATACCATTGCGTTGAGCGGTGGTCCTATTACCAAGGACAATACGGGAGCGGAAGTGTATGCGGATATTTTTGCGTTTGCTGAATCTTATGTGAAACAGGGTGTGCTGTGGGCAGGAAGCGATGATGGTTTAATTCATGTTTCCACCGATGACGGCAAGCAGTGGAAGGAGGTAAGCATTCCTTCCGCACAGTTAGCCGAATGGGCATTGATCTCAATAATTGAACCCTCTCATTATGATGCCGCAACGGCTTTTGTAGCTGCAACAAGGTATAAAAGCGACGATACCCGTCCTTACCTCTTTAGAACAACCGACTATGGTAAGACCTGGAAACTGATAGTGAATGGAATCGCTGATCACAGCTATACAAGGTGTATTCGCGAAGATCCCAACAGGCAGGGTTTGTTATATGCCGGAACCGAGACCGGGATTTATGTTTCATTTGACAATGGTGATCACTGGCAGTCGCTGCAGTTCAATTTGCCGAATTCGCCGGTGCACGATATACAGATTCAGCAGCGGGACAAGGATCTTGTTGTGGCAACGCACGGCAGGTCATTCTGGATACTGGATGATCTTTCACCCCTTTATCAGCTCAACGACCAGGTGAAGCAAGTATCGTCTATATTGTTCAAGCCGCGTGATACTTACAAAGTCGGAGGGGGGAGTTACTATTCACCAGATATGCAGACCGGTGAAAATGCACCCAACGGTGTGATGATTCATTATTATCTCAAAAACAAACCGGCTAAAGAATTGAAGTTGCAGTTCACTACGGCGGCCGGCGACAGTATTATCACCTATTCAAGCATTAAAGATAAATCCGGGGAACCCATAAAGATTTCTAAAGAATTTTTTCCTGATAAGAAAATAGCACGTCCCGGAGTGTTGCCGGTTGATACCGGCATGAATCTGTTTATCTGGGACATGCGCTACCCTGATGCAGTAAAAGTGGAGGGCACGAATGTGATGTGGGCAGGCAGCGTGGTTGGGCCACAGGCGATTCCCGGAGTATATAATGCGAAGATGTTCATCGGTGATTCATTGGTGAGTGAACAATCATTTACCATCATCAAAGACCCAAGGCTCTCCACTACAAGCGAAGACTATGAAGAGCAACTGGCACTCTTGCGGAAAATCAACAGGAAGCTTTCACTTACGCATGAATCAATCAATAAGATAAATTCGGCGATCAAAAACATCAACGCATATAATGAAAACGTGAAAGATACGGCATTGGCGGCAAGGTTTAAGAAATACACAACACCGGTTATTGATTCATTGACGGCCATCAAAGGGCAGCTCTACCAGTATAAGGCCACTGCGCCGCAGGATATTCTTGCCAACCCGGTCATGTTAAATGATAAACTGGCTGGCATTGGCTCCAGTGTAGCAGCGGCCGACACCAAACCGACCCAATCTTCCGTTGAGGCGTTTCAGGATATCTCCCGGCGCATTGACGTGCAGCTTGAAAAAATGAACTTGATATTCAATGAGAAAATTCCTGCATTCAACAGGATGGTGGAAGACGCAAAAATTCCGGCTGTACCGATAAAGATGCCGGACTAAATGCTGATCAATAGCTGAACAACAGAGTGTTCGTCTGAAGAGTCGGCAGGATGCTATTTGACAACCAGTGATCCTGCGTAGGAAATGGAACTGCGGCTGATGCTGTTGACATACAGTGAGGCATTTCCGCTTTCAAAAACAGTCAGCATAAAAGAAGGATTCTCTTGCTGATCCTTGGGCTTTATCCGAATTTCCCATCCGCCTTTCTTTCGTATCGAAATTTCGTAATCAATCGAAGCGGAGGTAAACATATAGCCAGCACCGGAGGTGTTGCTGGAAATTTGTGCAGTTCCGAAATAGGGAAGGTTGCTGATCAGCGAATCGCCCGCCACTGTTAGTGTATAACCTGGTGAAAGTTGTTTCATTCTTCCGCCTGATGGAGTAACGGATTGCATGGCACAGGTAAAATGTCGGCTTTCTATTAGTTGCCTGACCGCTTCCGAATCAGGAGCGCTTTTCTTCTTGCCGGAACCTTGTCCGTAGGTAACATTACACAGGAATACTGTTAGCAGGATTAAGCTCACTGATTTCAATAAAACAAAGCACTTCATTTGCAAAAACCGGTTATAAGTTATCATCGTGATTCTTGAATGTTCCTTTCCAAAAATAATGTTCATCCTCCTTCCCTGCAAATATTTTAGCTGGCAGTTATAAAAAAACGGATAGTTACATTTGCCAACACGGATAATATCCGGAAGTGTTTTGCAATGATGAGTGTTTTCAATTAGTCCTGCAATATGCAATTGACAGGTAAGCAACAAGTAACTTTTCAATCGCACATTGTCAAAAAAAAGTTCCTTTATGAGAGTGGCAGTTACCGGTGCATCCGGACATATCGGCACAGTGTTACTGCATGACTTGATTCAGCAAGGTCATGAAGTAACCGCGCTTCTGCACAGGAACAATATTTCATTGGATCATTTACCGGTTAGCGTGGTGAAAGGCGATGTGCTTGACAGAGCATCCATCAATCAATTACTGGAGGGGGCGGATGCTGTCATTCATGCGGCCGCAGTTATTTCCATTACCGGTGACAAGGACGGGTCGCTCAGAAAAGTCAATGTGGAAGGCGTTCACATGATGTTGGAATGCGCCCTTCGCTGCCAGGTGAAAAAATTTGTGCATGTAAGTTCCATTCATGCTTTTGAGCAGCGGCCTTCAGACAAATTGTTAGATGAATCAAGATCACTTACCTCATCCAGGTCGCCTGCGTATGATCAGTCAAAGCGCGATGGACAGTTGCTGGCACAAGCCTTCTCCGAAAAGGGATTGAATGTTTCCATTGTAAATCCGACCAGCGTGGTAGGACCGCCTGACTTTCGTCCATCTTTAATGGGTAAAGCCATCATTGATCTTTGTAATGCCAAGGTGCCTGCGCTGATACCGGGTGGTTTTAACTTTGTGGATGTCCGCGATGTGGCAAAGGGAATAACCGGTGCATTGCAAAACGGCAGGAACGGCGCCTGTTATCTTTTATCGGGAAAATGGTATGCGATAACGGAGATTGCACAAATGCTAAGTGAAATTGGCGGACACAGCATTCATCCTCCATTGATTCCCGTCTGGCTGGCAAGAATGGGTGTACCGTTCATACAAGCTGCGGCATTCATGACGGGAAAGCCACCCTTGTACACCCATGAATCTATTGATGCACTGACGGAAGGTAACAGGATGATCGATGCTGCAAAGGCGAAAGCTGAATTAAATTTTTCGCCAAGACCATTCTCCGAAACGCTGTCCGATCTGTACAAATGGTTCGTCGATCATGACTATATCAAAAAATAAGTTTCTTGTGCCATGAATCTGACTGACCTTCCCTATGATCTTTTCAACCTGCTCAATATCACCTGGATTGTAATGGGTATTGTCACCTTCATGGTACTGCTGAAGATTAATGCGCCCTATGGCAGATTCAGTAAAACCACCTGGGGGCCGATGATCAGCAACCGGCTTGCATGGTTTCTGATGGAGGTGCCGGTATTGATGATTGTTTTCACGTTCACTTTCGTAAATAACGCTTCAGTTTCAGTACCAGTGATGGTAATGGCCGGATTGTTCTGCGCACATTATATCCATCGAAGTTTGATTTTTCCATTACGAATCCATACGAGCGGCAAGCGGATGCCTGTGGTAATAATGCTTTCCGCCATCATTTTTAATCTCATAAATGGATTCTTCATAGGATATAATTTCCGCCATTTCGCACACTATGAGGACAGTTGGTTAACCGATCCGCGTTTCCTGTTTGGATTGATTGTTTTCATTACCGGTGCTATAATAAATCTTACGGCTGACACCTCACTTATTCACCTGAGAAAGGCGGCCGAAAGCGGTTACCGGATACCGTATGGATGGCTGTTCCGATGGATCAGTTGTCCAAACCATCTCGGTGAAATGCTTGAGTGGCTTGGGTTTGCGCTGCTCTGCAGGAATTTACCTGCATGGTCATTTTTTATCTGGACGGTGGCTAATCTCTTGCCCAGGGCGATGGCACATCATCGCTGGTACCGCGAAAAATTTCCTGAATATCCCGCTCAAAGAAAAGCCGTTATTCCATTTCTGATTTGAATAGTCAGGGCCATTTTATGAATTTCCCCTATGAAATTTACAATCGCCTGTTGATAACTTTTATTCACTTTACTCTTAAAGTATCGGTGCGGTACCTAATTTTTCACTCTCAAATTTTATTTGTTAACCTAAAATTACCTAACAGTGGCAACAAAAAAGAAAGCTGCTAAAAAAGCAGCACCCAAAAAAGCAGCTCCTAAAAAAGCAGCTAAAAAAGCAGCTCCGAAATCAAAGGCGAAGAGAACGCCTAATGCTGCCTTCATGAAAGCCATGACAATCAGCGATGCACTTCAGGCCATCGTGGGCGGAAAACCCCTTCCCCGTACCGAAGTCACTAAGAAAGTTTGGGCTTACATCAAGAAAAACAATTTGCAGGATGCTAAAGAAAGACGCAACATCAATGCTGATGCTGCCCTGCAAAAAGTTTTTGGCGGCAAGAAAACCGTTAACATGTTTGAAATGACTAAACTCAATAACGCTAACCTCTGCCAATTTTCGTTGCTCTGAAATAAAAAAGCGAACTGTTTACCGGTTCGCTTTTTTATTTGTAACACGTGCCAATAGTAACTCCGCGTGTTGCAGTTCAAAACGTGAAAGTGTTAATGAATGGTTACGGAGTCAACTGCCCCGGCAATCTAACCTCCTTTAGGGATTCAGGTGAAGTTGCAAAAAATCCTCCATGGCCCTGTAAAATTCAAACCTGTTTTCCTCATTGTGAAAGCCATGTCCTTCATTGTCTTTAACCATATAGGAAACCGCCACTCCTTTCTTTTGCAAGGCTTCAACTATCTGATTCGACTCATTGATATTAACACGAGGATCATTTCGGCCTTGTACTACCAGTAGCGGTGCTTTGATCTTATCTACATGAAATACAGGCGAAGCGGCCTGCAACAAAGCTTCTTCCGTGGCCGGATTACCCACCATCTCATACATCATCAGCAGGTAAGGTTTCCAGTAGGGTGGTATGGTATTCATAAAAGTGAATAGATTGGAAACACCTACATAATCTATTCCGCAGGCATACTTCTCTGGTGTAAAAGCAAGGCCAGCCAACGTTGCATATCCTCCATAGCTGCCGCCGTAAATGGCAATCCGTTGCGGATCGGCAATGCCTTGTGCAATCAGCCAGTCAACACCATCCGTCAGATCATCCTGCATTTTTCTTCCCCATTGCTTAAAAGAAGCTTCCCAGAATTTTCTGCCATAGCCGGTTGATCCCCTGTAATTCACCTGCAATACTGCATATCCGCGGTTGGCCAGGAACTGCACTTCCGGATTAAATCCCCAGGTATCACGCACCCAGGGCCCGCCATGAGGATTGATTACAACCGGTACCTGTCGGCCGGTGGACTCCTTGGGAAGCGTTAAATAGCCATGAATAGTGAGACCGTCACGCGATGGGTAGGAGACCGGTTTCATATCCGACAACTCATCTTTTTTCAGCCACGGACTTACTTCAGCAAGTAATTCTGCCTTTTGCTGTGCACTATCGTAGAGATAATATGCGCCAAGTGTTTTGTCACTGTGTGTTCTTACCAGGAAACGGGTTTCCGCTTTGTTTTGAGATACAATACTGATTTCTTCATCTTTCACTACCTGTTCAATATGGTGATAGATGGCTTCCGTCTCAGGATCGAGAATAATGGTGGTGTGTTTCCAGTCGGTGTATGTATAGCTTGTAAGCACTTTTCTCCTGCGTGAAAAATTCAATCCGCTCAAATCCATTTCGCCATGCAGAAATAATTCTTCTGTTTCCTTCGCTGACACCGGATCAAAAATCACAATGGCCATTCTGTCGCGGGAGATATTCGACAAGGCATAGATAGCCTGATTATCAAATGTGAAGAACAATGGTTGCAGCGTTTCACGGAAACTGGTAGTATATACCGTGCGGAATAATTCCGTTTCGTTTTGGCGAAAAAGCATGCTTTGATTAACACCATCCGTGGTGAGCGCTAACCTGATTTTTCCTCCATGATCAGTTATCCATTCTGTTATATTGCCCGGGTTTTCCGCTTCTAAAGTCAACTGCCCTGTATTGATATTTAGCCGGTAGGCATCAAATATTTCCTTGTTGCGCCGATTCAGGCCAATAATCAGCTCATCATCATTATCCTTTAAATCATCAATCACCTGCACGGTTACAGCATCAAAAGGAGTGAGGTCCCTATCATCATGGCCGCAGGTCGCGCGTAAAAATATTGAGGCGGTTTTTCCATGGTGCCATGTATGCAAGAAAGTCGCCGTCTGGAGATAACTGATAGCGGGTCTTTTCCGGATTTCTGAAAAAATCTTCTAACGGAATCAAACGACTCCTGGAAGAATGATGTGATGCTGCTGTGTTGTTCAAAGCCCTTGCTCAAGTTTTATAGTGGCGGGAATATTTATGCGGCGAAGCTAATTAGAACAATTCAATCGGCCATTCATTACGGTTTGCATACACCGTAACGCCGGCAATTTACAAAGGCGAATAACTGAATTGGCCAGCTCATCCCCGAAAACTGATAACCGGAGTTTTCTTTGATTATCACACAGCCGGATCAGTAAAATTTCAGATGTTGCAAATTAATGTCAGATGGTGCTTTGAGTGTCTCATGAGGAGCTTTTTGTACGGTTACATAGCAACCTTTTTAAGTTAGCAGAAAACATGCGTCACCGGAGCCCAGTGCTCAAATGCATATTAATAAGTTGTGCTTCAGTCAAACAGCAAGAGAAAAGGGATGTGTACATTTTTGCGCTGCACATAACGGTTCATTGTCTAATTTTGCGCCGCAACTGAATGATATGAGCATAACAGTGAAAGATCCTGAAGTAACAGCTGAAATAGCCAGTGAACTCGGACTTCTGCCAGAGGAATTTGAACGCATAAAGGCCATCATGGGCCGCCTGCCCAACTTTACGGAGATCAGTATTTATTCCGTAATGTGGAGTGAGCATTGTTCTTATAAGAATTCCATTAAATGGCTGAAGACACTGCCACGGGAAGGCACCGGCTTACTCGCTAAAGCAGGCGAGGAGAATGCAGGCCTCATCGACATCGGCAATGGCTGGGCCTGTGCTTTTAAGATTGAATCACATAATCACCCGTCCGCTATTGAACCTTATCAGGGAGCAGCTACCGGAGTGGGTGGCATACATCGCGACATATTTACGATGGGCGCACGGCCGGTTGCAGCCTTAAACTCATTGCGTTTTGGTGAGCTGAAAGAAGAAAAAACAAAACATTTACTGCGCGGCGTGGTCAAAGGTATCGGTGACTATGGTAATGCTTTCGGAGTGGCTACGGTTGGAGGTGAAGTGTTTTTTGACGCCTGTTACAATACCAATCCATTGGTGAATGCCATGAGTGTCGGTATCGTGCGAATAGGAGAAACTGTTTCAGCCATATCTTATGGCGAAGGAAATCCGGTCATCATTGTCGGCTCCGCTACAGGAAAAGATGGTATTCACGGTGCAAGCTTCGCTTCGCAGGATATCACGGAAGATTCTCATGAAGATCTGCCGAGTGTGCAGGTGGGCGATCCATTCCAGGAAAAACTATTGCTCGAGGCAACCCTGGAAGCGATACAGACCGGCGCAATTATCGGCATGCAGGATATGGGAGCTGCTGGCATTATCTGTTCAACCGCAGAAATGTCAGCCAAAGGAAAGCATGGAATGAAAATACAGCTCGATAAGGTTCCCATGCGGCAGGCGAACATGAAACCATTTGAAATATTACTCTCAGAATCACAGGAACGGATGTTACTCGTCATCCAAAAGGGACGTGAATCTGAAGTTTATGACATTTATGAGAAATGGGATCTTCATTGTGTACAGATCGGTGAAGTAACGTCTGGCAGTCAGCTGCAATATTTTATGAATGGTACACTGGTGGCTGATGTAAATGCCGATTCACTTGTGTTGGGTGGCGGCGCACCCGTTTACGACCGTGAGTATCGTGCACCGGCCTACCTGGAAAAAATTGATGCATTCAAAACGAATACGGTTGCAGTACCGGGTGATATGCAGGTAATCGCCAGACAACTCATAGCACGTCCAAATATCGCGTCTAAAAAATGGATCTATGAGCAATACGATTCTATGGTTGGTGTCGGAAATACATCCACCAATGCACCGTCCGATGCGGCCATTGTAAGAATCACCGGTTCCCAAAAGGCGCTTGCTCTTAAAGTGGATTGCAATGCGAGACATCTTTTTGCGGATCCTAAAAAAGGAGCGGCCATTGCGGTGTGCGAATCGGCCCGCAACATTGTTTGCTCGGGCGGAAAACCGGTCGCTATCACCAACTGTCTCAATTTTGGAAACCCTTTCAACCCCGAAGTATATTGGCAGTTCGTCAATGCCATTCAGGGAATGGGAGAAGCCTGCAAAAAATTAGGCACTCCAGTGACGGGCGGAAATGTTAGTTTCTATAATCAGTCCACAGATGATGGTCCTGTATTTCCGACACCAACTATCGGGATGCTTGGAATTCTCGACGATATTGATGATCGCATGACGCTTTCCTTTAAGACCGCGGGCGACCTGATTTACCTGATTGGTGAATCGTCCGATGATCTCGGTTCATCCGAATATCTTGCCGGCATTTGCGGGATTCAATATTCTCCTGCACCTCATTTTGACCTGGAAGAAGAGGTTGCGGTGCAGGAGTCAATACGGTTACTTGTAAAAAAGCATTTGATTGAATCCGCGCATGATTGTTCCGACGGTGGTTTGTTCGTTGCACTGCTTGAATCAGCGATGCCCGGCGCAACTGGCTTTGATATTTCTACCGACGACACGTTTCGCAAAGACGCCTTTTTGTTTGGCGAAAGACAGAGCAGGGTTGTAGTGTCAGTGGATCCTGAGAAGCAAGATGAATTTATTGAACAATTAATGCAGCTGCCTGTTGATTTTAATCTGTTGGGAGAAGTTACAACACAGGCAATAGTGGTGGATCGTCAAGACTGGGGAGCAATTAACAGTTGGAAGGCAACCTACGAGGAAACAATTGGTAACTTGATGAAGATGGAGGAAGTGGAGCGTTGAATAGTTGATTGATGACAGAATAAGAATTGATGATGATGGAATCAATAGTAGCTGATGAATCGCTGCGAAATAAGCTGAACCTGTCAGAACACCTGAGCCTGATAGCGGCTAAGGTGGAAAGGCTGGAGCGGATAACGCCCGGTGAAGGAATGATTTTGTATGAAGAAGCACCACTCGGTTGGCTGGGTTCGCTCGCTAATTATATTCGTGTTAAGAAACATGGCGACTTCACTTATTTCAACCGCAATTTTCATATTGAACCAACCAATAAGTGTGTATTTGATTGCAAATTTTGTTCTTATTCAAGACTCGTGCAGCAAGAGCAGGATGCTTGGGAATTAACTGCTGAACAGATGTTGCATATCGTTCGCAAGTACCAGGATGCTCCGGTAACGGAAGTGCATATTGTTGGTGGTGTTCATCCTAAGATGAACCTTTATTTTTTTGCTGACCTTATCAGCAAGATCAAGGAAATACGGCCTGATATTCACGTAAAAGCATTCACGGCGGTTGAACTCGATTATATGTTCCGCAAAGCGAAGGTGAGTACGGAAGAAGGACTGAATATTCTGAAAGCTCATGGCATGGACTCAATTCCCGGCGGTGGCGCGGAAATTTTTGATGAAGAGATCCGAAACATTATATGTAAGGACAAAGCGTCGACTGCCGTTTGGCTGTCGATTCATGAATCAGCACACCGTCTCGGCATGCATTCAAACGCCACCATGCTGTACGGTCACATAGAGAATTACCGGCACAGGATGGATCACATGAACCGGTTGCGTGAGTTACAGGACAGGACACAGGGTTTCAATACTTTCATACCCTTGAAATTCAGGAACAAGGACAATGAGATGTCGCACATCAGTGAGGTCTCTGTATTGGAAGACTTGCGGTGTTACGCGGTAGCACGGATTTTTCTTGATAACATTCCTCATCTCAAGGCTTACTGGCCGATGATCGGCAGGAGCACCACGCAATTGCTGCTAAATTTTGGAGTGGATGATGTGGATGGAACGATTGATGATTCTACAAAGATTTATTCTATGGCAGGTGCAGAAGATCAACACCCTGCCATGTCAACACGGGAATTGGTGGAATTAATCAGGCAGGCTGGAAGACATCCGGTGGAAAGGGATACTTTGTACAACATCGTGAAAGATTATAAGGATACAGTGTTTGCAGAAGACAAGACTGCCTATCCTGAATTGCCTGCAAATGGGAATTAACTCTATTGCAGGATAAACTCAATTTAATTTGAACAGGGAGTTATTCATTATACGTCACGGCGAAACTGATCTAAATCTGCAGGGTATTGTGCAGGGAAGAGGCGTCGATCCTTCTTTGAACGACACCGGTAAAAACCAGGCCGACCTGTTTTATGAACATTACAAAGTGGCATCGTTTGATACTGTTTACACTTCTTCGCTACGTCGCACACATGAATCGGTAAACCGTTTTATTTCGGATGGCATTCCATGGCAGCAATTCAGTGAACTCGATGAGATAAGCTGGGGCGTTTTTGAAGGGAAACGAGCATCCGCAGATTTTAAATTATTATACCGCACCTTGCTGGAAAGCTGGCAAAAGGGTGATGTGGATGCAAAAGCTCCCGGAGGTGAAAGCCCAAGAGAAGTGCAGGAACGACAACTCCGATTTCTGAACTTTTACCTTGCCCAACCGCAAAAGAAAACGTTGCTCTGCATGCATGGGCGCGCGATGAGGATTTTCCTGCCAACATTATTGCAACAGTCTTTGTTGACAATGGATCATTTTCCACATCACAATCTGACACTCTATAAACTTGTCCTGACAGATCATCGTTTTGGCATTGAACTGTTTAATAATATGGATCATTTACACTCCTTGAATGATCCGCACTGATCACGCGAGACACCGCTAACTACACTGAATGGAAAAAATAAATGTTTCGGCCGTTTCCTATTTAAATACCAGGCCGTTTTTATACGGGTTAGAACACAGTGATATACGGCACGAAATAAACCTGGTGAAAGAAATGCCAGCCGTGGTGGCCGACAACCTGCTTTCCGGAAATGCTGATATCGGGCTGGTGCCTGTTGCTGTTATTCCCGGCCTCCCATCAGCGCAAATCATCAGCGACTATGGCATTGCGTCCGACGGAGCAGTGGCTTCCGTTTGCATTTATTCACAGGTTCCGATGGAAGAGATTACTGAGATTTTACTGGATTATCAATCTCGTACTTCCGTTGCATTGACTAAAATATTAATCAATAATTTCTGGAAGGTGCATCCTGCATTCAAACCGGCAACCTTAGGATATGAATCATCCATAGAAGGTAGTACCGCAGGTCTCATTATTGGCGACAGAGCCTTGCAGCTGAAGAAAGAATTCAGCTATTACTTTGACTTAGGACAGGCATGGAAAGACTACTCCGGCCTGCCCTTCATCTTTGCCTGCTGGGTTGCCAACCGACCGCTTCCTGATCATTTTATTCAGGCATTCAATGCAGCCTTGCGATATGGAGTGAACCATATTCCTGTGGTGGCTGCTGAAAATAAAAGCAACTTTCCGAACATTGACGTGGATGATTATTTAACGAAAAAAGTTCAATACCGGCTGACACCGGAAATGAAAAGCGCGATGGCAATTTTTATGGAGGAAGCCCAACGTCTGCGCCTTTGATCAGCAAAAAACAAGATTGCTTCTTAAACCAATTCGTCTTAAAATAACCACCTTTTTATTCACCATACATAATCCTTAGCAATTACTTCCGTTCATTGATGACAAGAGACGTAATAGTGTGAAATGGGAAAAGCTGCTTTAAACAACGTGCATCTGATCCGCCTGCTAAACACCCATAGATTTACTTTTATGCTGCCGAAGCGGGCACAACCCTGACAATTAAAATTCACCATTCTTTGCTGCAATCGATTATTTATTTAGAGAAATACACCTGCCACTCACATATCAACGGGTGCAGAAGTTATCTTTTGTTCATGATGATTATTTGCATCCTGTGCTCTCAAAAAGTGCAGGCTCAGCAGAAAATAACGGTTAGTGGATTCATTAAGGAAGCCGAAACGGGTGAAAGTATGATTGGTGCCACAGTCGGCGTTAAGGGAACAACTATCGGTTCTTCCAGTAATGATTATGGATTTTATTCCATTTCTGTTGCTCCAGGCACCTACACATTGATATTTTCATTCCTCGGTTTTACCGAAGTAGATACTACGCTTATTCTCACGCAGGATGTACGGCTGAACATTAATATGACCACGGCCATCAATGAAATACAGGAGATTACCGTACAGGCATCCGACACCAAAGATGAAAACGTGCGTGGCACACAAATGGGCAAATTTGACCTTTCCATGGAGAAAATTAAAACGCTGCCCGTCATCTTTGGTGAACAGGATATTCTGAAAACGATACAATTATTGCCGGGCATACAGGGTGGAGGCGAGGGATCTTCCGGTTTTTATGTACGAGGAGGCGGCCCTGATCAGAATCTGATCCTGCTGGATGAAGCCACCGTTTATAATGCATCGCACCTCTTCGGTTTTTTCTCTGTTTTTAACTCCGATGCCATTCATAATACCATTCTGTTTAAAGAAGGTATGCCTGCTGAATATGGAGGCCGTATTTCATCAGTGCTCGATATCTCGATGAAAGATGGCAATAATCAGTCGTTTCACGGCTCCGGCGGTATTGGCATCATCGCGTCCCGGTTAACGCTGGAAGGTCCCATCGTAAAAGACAAAAGCTCGTTTATTGTATCTGGGAGAAGAACCTATATTGATGTGCTCGCCAAACCATACATCAACAACAGCGATTTCGCCGGTTCTGCCTATTATTTTTATGATCTGAATGCCAAAGCGAACTACAATTTTTCCGATAAAGACCGTCTCTACCTGAGCGGTTATTTCGGACGCGATGTTTTTTCATTTAAAAATGATGATATCAAC